>DATMEP010000097.1:0-36627 GCA_035556755.1 Solirubrobacterales bacterium | reverse complement strand
CGGTAGCCAACCCGCGCATATCAGCCTGACCGCGCGTCGCGCACCAGGTCGACCGCCGCCTCCTGGGCCAAGAAGAAGGCCCGCTCTCAGCGGGCCTTTGGTGGTTGGGGACTTGACAAACGGACGGCCATATCAGCTGCGGGCCTCGACGGGATAGGCGAGCCTGATGTGGGCCTTGCCCAAGATGAGGAAGTCGCGCCGCACCCCCTCCCCGCCCCCGAGCGGAGAGATCTCGACGTCGACCAGCGGGATGAAGGCCACGTCCGGGCGGTTGAGCGCGTCCGAGAAACGAGCCTGGTAGCCCTCCGACGGCAGTGTCACGTTGCCGGCGATCAGGTGCCGATCCGTTTCAAACAGGATTCGCTCCCGGCGCCGGTTTCCGTCGGTCGGCTCCATCCTCGTGCCGTATCGGCATTTGCAGGCAAAACACAAGCTGGACAAGCGTCCAGCCGTCTATCGTGCCGCCATGCACCTCGACCGGCGCGGCGATCTGGCCGCCTACCGCTTCGCCTCGCTGCCCCGGGAGGGCCTGGAGGCGCTGGTCTCGACCAGGACCGGAGGGACGAGCGCCGAGCCCTACGCATCGCTGAACCTCGGCCTCGGCGCAGGCGACGACCCGGACGCCGTGATCGAGAACCGGAGCAGGCTCCTCTCCGCCTACGGCCTCGACCCGAGCCGCTCCGTCTGGTGCAGGCAGACCCACTCCAACCGGGTCGCGGTCGTCAGCGCCGGCGACGCCGGCCGGGGCGCCCTCGACATGGACTCGGCCATCCAGGAGACCGACGCGCTCGTCACCGACGCGATCGGCTTGTCGCTCTGCGTGACGGTCGCCGACTGCGTCCCGATCGCGATCTACGACCCGATGGCCCCAGCGATCGCGGTCGTGCACGCTGGCTGGGGCGGCACGGCCTCCCGCATCGCCTCGCGGACCGTGGAGGTCATGCAGGAGCAGTTCGGCACCGACCCGGCGCGGCTGCTGGCGGGAATCGGCCCGTCGATCGGCCCCACGGACTACGAGGTCGGCGACGAGGTGATCGACCGCGTCCACGAGGCCTACGGCCCCCGGGCCTCAACGCTCCTCCAACCGGGCGACGGCGGCAAGGCCCTGCTCGACCTCTGGCGAGCGAACTCCCTGGACCTGGAGGAAGCCGGCGTCGACCCCCGCAACATCGAGGTCGCCGGCATCTCAACCGCCACCGCCCTCGACCGTTTCTACTCCCACCGCACCGAGGGCACAACGGGCCGCTTCGCCGCCGTCGTCTCGCTTACCTAACGGTCTACATCGGGGCGCCCGGATTCGAACCGGGGACCTCGGCCACCCAAAGGCCGCGCGCTACCAGGCTGCGCCACGCCCCGCTGCGGCCAGTGTAGAGGGGCATCGGCACTTGGCGAGACCGCAAACCGTTAGCTTTCGCGCCCCGATGGCCGACGTGCGCCCGATCGACGCGACTCACTACGACCTCGGCGTGGTCGGCTCGCTCGACGACGTGGCGGCTCCGCCCTACGACGTGATCGACGCCAAGCAGCGGGCCGCGCTGCTGGAGCGCTCCCCCTACAACGCGGTCGCGATCGACCTGCCCAAACCGTACGGCGAGACCGGGCCGCAGGAGACCGGGGACGATCCCTACGAGCGGGCCGCGCAAACGATGGACGCCTGGCGCGAGGCCGGCGCCCTGGTCAGCGACGCCGAGCCGGCGATCTGGGCGATGACCCAGGACTACACCGGCCCCGACGGCACCCCGCGCACCCGCCACGGCATCCTCGCCCGGGTCCGGGTCGAGGACTTCGAGGCGGGCCAGGTGCTGCCGCACGAGCGCACCCTGCCCGGGCCGAAGAAAGACCGGCTCGACCTCACCCGCGCCACCCGCCACAACCTTTCGGCGATCTTCTCGCTCAGCACCAAGGACCCCTGGCCGCTGGTCGCGCCCGCGGTCGAGGGCGAAGATCCCTGGGGCGAGGCGACCGACGAAGGCGGCACCGTCACCCGGGTCTGGCGCGTCGGCGACCCGGCGGTCCTCGCGCAGGTGACCGAGCTGCTCGCCGGCGCCCAGCTGCTGATCGCCGACGGCCACCACCGCTACGAGACCGCGATCGCCTACCGCGACGAGGTCGGCGGCGAGGGCGACCACGAGTTCACCCTGATGGCCCTGACCGGGCTCGACGACCCCGGCCTCACCGTCTTCCCCACCCACCGCCTCCTCTCCGGCTTCGCCGGGGACCCGGAGCGCCAGCAGCAGATGCGCGACGGGCTGCTGCGACTGTTCGAGGCGACCGAGGTGCCGATGGAGGAGCTTGACCCGCTCGGCGAGGAGGGGGCCGGCGTCTTCGGCTACATCGACTCTCATCACAAGCGCGCCTTCCGGCTGCGCCTCAAGGACGAGGCGATCGCCGCGCTCGACGAGCAGCTGACCGGCAAGCCCGAGGCCTACCGCCGCCTCGACGCGGCGATCCTCGAGACGCTCGTCCTCAAGGGGATCGCCGGCCTCAGCGAAGACGACATCCTCGCCAAGCGCGGCCTCGGCTACGCGAAGAGCGTCGAGGACTCGCTCGCCCTGCTCGACCAGGGCGCCTACGACGTCGCCTTCATCCTCCGCCCGATCCCGGTCGACCAGGTGAAGGCGATCTGCGAGAGCGACGAGAACATGCCGCCGAAGTCGACTTACTTCTTCCCCAAGGTCCTGACGGGCCTCGTTTTCAACCCGGTCGGCTGACCCGACCCGGGTTGGCTGACGGCGGCGCGCCGTAGGATTGGCGCGTGGTCAAGATCTACACCCGCAAGGGCGACGACGGCACCACCTCGCTCTGGTACGGCGGCCGCGTGCCGAAGCACCACAGACGCACCGAGGCCTACGGCGCCCTCGACGAGGCCTGCTCCGAGCTGGGCGTCGCCCGCTCGCTCTGCGGCCCCGAGCAGGCCGAGCTGGGCGCCGACATCCTCCACCTCCAGGACGACCTCTTCGTCGCCGGGGCCGAGCTGGCGACCGCGCCGGAGGCGGCCGAGCGGCTCGAAGACGGGATCAGCCGCGCCACCGATGCGATGGTCGCCAGGCTCGAGCAGCGGATCGACCGCTACATGAGCGAGGTCGAGCTGCCGCCCCAGTTCGTCATCCCCGGCGGCACCCAGCTCTCGGCCCAGCTCGACGTCGCCCGCACCACGATCCGCCGTGCCGAGCGCCACATCAGCGCCCTCGAGGAGGCCGGCGAGCTGTCCAGCGAGACCGTGATCCACTTCGTCAACCGCGCCTCCGACTTCGCCTACGCGATGGCCCGCTTCGCCGACGTCGACGACCCGGCCCTGTTCGAGGGCCGGGGCCGGGCGTAGCCGCACGATGCGGGTCGTCGCCCGGCGCCGCGAGGGATACATCCACGACGTGGAGATCGAAGGCGGCACCCATGCCCTCGTCGTCGACGAGCCCACGGTCGCCGGGGGCGAGGACGCAGGTCCCTCCCCCACCCGCCTGGTCGCCGCCGGCCTCGCAAGCTGCATCGCGATCACGATGGAGATGTACGCGGAGCGCAACGGCTGGGACGTGGGTGCGGTCGAGGTGGGCGTCGACGTCGAGTACGAGGGCTTCGTGCCGACCTCGTTCTCCAGCTCGATCCGCCTGCCCGAGGGGCTGAGCGAGGAGCAGCGGGAGCGCCTGCTCGCGGTCGCGCGCAAGTGCCCGGTCCACAAGCTTCTCGCCCACGAGACCTCGGTCGTCGTCGCCGACCGGATCGAGCCACTCTGATGGACCTCGGGCTGAAGGGGCGCGCCTGCGTCGTCACCGGCGCCAGCCGCGGGATCGGCCGCGAGACGGCACGGCTGCTCTGCGCCGAGGGCGCAAACGTGCTGCTGGTGGGGCGTAATGAGGAGCGGCTGCGGGCCGCTGCCGAGGAGGCGGGCGTCGCCGGGGCAGATGCCGGCGCCCAGGCCGAGACGCTCCGACTCGACGTCACCGATGAGGACGCAGGCGAGCGGATGCTGGCGGCCGCGAACGAGCACTTCGGCGCCCTCGACGTGCTCGTCAACAACGCCGGCTCCGCCCAGTGGCGCGACCTCGACGAGGTCCCCGACGAGGACTGGCGCGCCCAGTACGAGCTCAACGTGATGGCACCGCTGCACGCGATGCGGGCCGCGGTACCGGGGATGGCAGAACGCGGCTGGGGCCGGATCGTCAACGTCTGCTCTACCGCCGGCAAGCGGCCCTCGGCGGCGATGCCCGAGTACTCGGTGGCAAAGGCGGCGGAGCTCTCGCTCTCACGACTCTTCGCCGACCGCTACGCGAAGCAGGGGGTGCTGGTCAACGCGATCTGCCCCGGCCCGGTCGAGTCCGAGCTGTGGATGGAGCCCGGCGGCCTGCTCGACCAGTCGCACCGGATGTCGGGCGCGGAGAGTCGCGAGGAGGCGTTGGCCGAAGCCGGCGCCAAGCGTCCGATCGGCCGGCTCGCCGAGGCCGGCGAGATTGCCGCCGCGATCGTCTTCCTCTGCTCCGAGCGCGCCTCCTACGTCAGCGGCGCCGCCTGGTCAGTGGACGGCGGCACCGTCCAGGTGATCATCTGAGGCCTGGTGGGACGACTTATCCGCGTATATGACGGATAAGTCGTCCCAGACGGTTGATGCCGCGGTGCTGCTGCCGCTCTACGGCTGGCCTGACGAGCCGGGGCTGATCTTCACCGAGCGCCGCGCGGATATGCGGCACCACGCGGGCGAGATCTCCTTTCCCGGCGGTCGGGCGGACGAGGGCGACGCCGACCTGACCGCGACGGCGCTGCGCGAGGCCCACGAGGAGATCGCGCTTGACCCCGCGGCGGTCGAGATCGGCGAAGCGCTGCCGCCGACGAGGACCTTCGCCACCGAATACCTGGTCCACCCGTTCGTCGGCTACATCCCCCGTCCCGGCGAGCTGGACCTGAAGCCCAACCCCGCCGAGGTGGAGACCGTCCTCACCTTGTCGCTCGACGTCCTCCGCGACGCCTACGAGATCCGCCGCATCGTCCGCCGCGGCGTCGCCTTCCACACGCCAACTTACGAGGTGGAAGGCCACCTCATCTGGGGAGCCACGGCGCGAATCCTCGGGGAGTTCCTCAGCTCGGCTGGGGGACGATCCTGATGTAGGGGCGCGGCTCCTCCCAGCCCTCCGGGTAGGTCTCCTTCGCTTCGTCATTGGAGACGGAGCCGGCGATGATCACGTCGTCGCCCTGCTGCCACTGGGCCGGGGTCGCGACTTTGTGCTTGGCGGTGAGCTGGAGCGAGTCGATCACGCGCAGGACCTCGTCGAAGTTGCGCCCGGTCGTCATCGGGTAGACGAGGATGAGTTTGATTTTCTTGTCGGGGCCGATGACGAAGACGTTGCGCACCGTCTGGTTGTCGACCGGCGTGCGGTCCGCGGCGTCGCCGGAGACGTCGGCCGGCAGCATCCCGTAGAGCTTGGAGACGTTGAAATCGGCGTCGCTGATGATCGGGTAGTTCGGCGCCGTGCCCTGGGTCGCCTCGATGTCCTTGGCCCACTCCTCATGCTTGCCGGTCGGATCGACCGAGAGCCCGATGATCTTCACGCCGCGCTTGGCGAACTCCGGCTCGATGCTCGCCATGTAGCCGAGCTCCGTCGTGCAGACCGGGGTGAAGTCCTTCGGGTGCGAGAACAGCACCGCCCAGGAGCCGTCGATCCAGTCGTGGAACTTGATCGGGCCCTCGGTCGTGTCGGCCTCGAAATCGGGTGCTACGTCACCAAGCTGCAGAGCCATGAACTGCTCCTCTCGGACACTCGCTTTTTGCGATTCGCTCTAATTCCTATCCGAGTTTAGACATATCGTTCAGCGTGACTGTTTTCGGCATCAGAGCAGGGATTCGCCAGCGCTCCCCCGCCTCCCGAACGATCCCATCGCCCTGCCGCAGGAGGACCGAATCGACGGATCCACCGGCCTCGTAGACGAACTGCCGCACCGGCGTTTCGACCAGCCGTTCGAGAATCCGTTCGAGCCGCCCGCCGTGGATCGCGGCGACGTCCTCCGGGTCTCCAGTTGCCGAGCCGAGCAGCCAGACCACGCTCGCGACGTCGCCGACGAGGTCGAGGATCGTGCCCGGCATTGCCGGATCGGCGAGCGCCGGCTCGATCCCCGCCGCCTCGATCGGCGCCAGGCCCTCCTCGCGGCGGCTCGTCCCGCGCACCGCCCAGCCGGCCTCCAGCAGTTGCTCGCCGAGCAGCCGCCCGCGGCAGCCGCAGCCGACGATCAGCGCCCGCGCCATAGCCGGCCGCCCCCGATGGTCGTCCGCCTATTCCCCGCCGAAGGGGCCGCGGCGACGGAGCCGCTCAAGCTCCTCCTCCTCGACTTCCGCCCGCAGCGCCGCCTCGTCGATTTCCGGGGCACCGCGGCGACGGCGCATCTCGTTCTGCGCCTCCAGCATCTGCTGCACGTCTTCGATCTCGTTCTGCACCTCGACTTCGGGCGTGCGGGTCGGTTTCCAGTCGACCAGTTCGGTGCTGCTGCCCGGGTAGTAGTGGCCGATCAGCAGCAGGACGCAGACGAAGGCGCCGATCGTCGCAGCCGAGATCAGAATGAAGTCCACGGGCTGAGAATACGCCGGGCGCCAAGTGCGGGAACGTCCGAGTGACGGTCCAGCCGCTTAAATCCCAGCCCATGACAGAGGCCTACCTCGTCGATGCCGTCCGCACCCCGATGGGCGCCTACCGCGGCGCGCTCTCGGGCGTGCGCGCCGACGACCTCGCCGCTCACGTCGTCGGCGCCGCCGTCGAGCGGACCGGGGTCGACCCGGAGCGAGTCGTCGACGTCTACTTCGGCGCCGCCAACCAGTCCGGCGAGGACAACCGCGACGTCGCCCGGATGGCGGTCCTGCTCGCCGGGCTGCCCGCAAGCGTGCCGGGCGCGACCGTCAACCGGCTCTGCGCCTCCGGCCTGGAGGCGGTCAACGCCGCCGCCCGCGCGGTGAAGCTGGGCGAAGGCGACTATTACCTCGCCGGCGGGGTCGAGTCGATGAGCCGCGCGCCCTGGGTGGTCGAGAAGCCCGAGCGGGGGCTGCCGCGCGGACCGCAGACGATGCACGACACGACGCTGGGCTGGCGCCTGGTCAACCCGCGGATGGCCGAGCTCGGCATCTCGACCGAGTCGATGGGCGAGACCGCCGAGAACGTCGCCGAACGCTTCGGGATCGAGCGGGAGGCCCAGGACGCCTACGCGCTGCGCAGCCACCAGCGCGCGGTCGCCGCCGCCGAGGCCGGCCTCTTCGCCGAGGAGATCGTCCCGATCGAGGCGCGCCGCGGTCGCGAAACCGTCACGGTCGACGCCGACGAGGGACCGCGCCCCGATGCCTCGCTGGAGAAGCTGGCCGACCTGCGAGCGGTCTTCCGCGATGGCGGCACGGTGACCGCCGGCAACGCCTCGACCCTCAACGACGGCGCCGCCTGCACCCTGATCGCCTCCGAGGCCGGGGTCGAGGGGCTCGGAGCCGAGCCGCTGGCGCGAATCGTCGCCACCGGGGTCGCCGGCGTCGACCCCGCCTACATGGGGATCGGCCCGGTCGAGGCGATCCCCCGCGCCCTCGCCGCCGCCGGCCTCAGCCTCGACGACATCGACCTGATCGAGCTGAACGAGGCCTTCGCCGTCCAGGTCCTCGCCTGCGTGCGCGAGCTCGGCCTCGACGAGGAGCGCCTCAACGTCAACGGCGGCGCGATCGCCCTCGGCCACCCGCTCGGCTGCTCCGGCGCCCGCCTCTCCACCACCCTCGCCCGCGAGCTGCGCCGCCGCGGCGGCCGATACGGCATCGCCACCCTCTGCGTCGGCGTCGGCCAGGGCCTGGCCACGGTCTTCGAAGCGGTCTAGGTAGCCTCGCCCGGCCCATGGCAACTGCCAACGTGACTGAGCTAGCCAGCGTGGACGGGAGGATCGCGCCGACGGCCGAGGCGGTCGTGCCGCTTCGCGACGACGGGCTCTACCGGGGCGACGGGGCGTTCGAGGTGATCCGGCTCTACCAGGGCCGGCCCTTCGCGCTCGCCGATCACCTCGACCGGCTCGAGCGCTCCGCCGGCGCGATCCAGCTCGAGTTCGACCGCGCCGCCTTGGAGCGGGAGATCGAGGCGCTGCTCGCCGAGGCGGGCGCCGCCGAGGGGCAGCTGCGGCTGATCGTCACCCGCGGGGGTCGCCGCATCGCCGCCACCGAGCAGCTGCCTGCCCACGCCGAGACGCTTCGCCTCGCCACCGTCACCTACTCCCCCACCGTCATCCTCAACGGCGTCAAGTCGCTCTCCTATGCCGCCAACATGCAGGCGACCCGACTTGCGCAGTCGCAGGGCGCCGACGAGGCCGTGCTGGTGCAGCCCGACGGCACCGTGCTGGAGCCGCCGACCTCGTCGATCTTCTGGGTCTCGCCGCAGGGCACACTGCGCACCCCGGCACTGGAAGCCGGCGTGCTGGAGTCGATCACCCGCGACCGGCTGGTCAAGGCGCTCGACGTCGAGGAGGGTGCCTGGCCGGTCGCCGACCTGCGCGCCGCGCGGGAGGCTTTCCTCGCATCGACCACGCGCGAGATCCAGGCGGTCGCCGCGATCGACGGCAACGAGCTTGCGGAGGCGCCCGGCCCGCGCACGCATGAGGCGCAGGAGGCGTTTGCCGCGACGCTCGGGCGCGAGCTTCGAACCACCGACGAGAAGGAGTGAGATGGACTTCCAGCTGACCGACGAGCAGCGCCTGATCTCCGAGGCGGCGCGCGAATTCGCCGACAAGGAGATCGTCCCGCGGGTCAAGGAGAACGACCGCGCCGCGCGCTTCGACCGCGAGCTGGCGAGCAAGCTGGGCGAGGTCGGCTACCTCGGAGCGCCGGTCGCCGAGGAGTACGGCGGCCGCGGCCTCGACTACATCGGCTACGGCCTGATCGTCGAGCAGGTCGGCCGCGCCGACTCCTCCGTCCGCACCGTGGTCTCGGTGCAGACCTCGCTGGTCGCCGGCTCGATCGAGAAGTGGGGCAGCGAGGAGCAGAAGCAGAAGTGGCTGCCGCGGCTCTGCTCGGGCGAGGCACTCGGCTGCTTCGGCCTGACCGAGCCCGACACCGGCTCCGACGCCGCCAACCTACGCACCCGCGCGACCAAGACCGACTCGGGCTGGTCGATCAGCGGCCAGAAGATGTGGATCTCGCTCGGCAACTTCTCCGAGGTGGCGCTGATCTTCGCCCAGACCGACCCTTCCCTGAAACACAAGGGCCTCGCCTGCTTCCTCGTCCCCACCGCCAGCGACGGTTTCACGACGCAGGAGATCCACGGCAAGCTCGGCCTGCGCTCCTCCGACACCGCGGAGCTCTCGCTCGACGAGGTCGAGGTCCCCGACGACGCGATGCTGGGCGCGATCGGCGACGGCTTCAAGGTCGCGATGAGCGCCCTCGACAACGGCCGCTACAGCGTCGCCGCCGGTTGCGTCGGCATCTGCGACGGTTGCGTCGACGCCTCGGTCGCCTACGCCAAGGAGCGCCAGCAGTTCGGCGTGCCGCTGGCCCGCTTCCAGCTGGTCCAGGAGATGATCGCCGACATGATCGTCAAGCGCGACGCCTCACGGATGCTGGTCTACCGCGCCGGTCTACTAAAGGATGAAGGCAAGCCGAACACGACGGAGACCTCGGTGGCGAAGCTCTACGCGACCGAGTCGGCGGTCGAGTGCGCCAACCTGGCGATCCAGGTCCACGGCGGCGCGGGCTACGTCGACGATTACCCGGTCGAGCGCTACCTGCGCGACGCCCGCGTCACCACCCTCTACGAGGGCACCTCGCAGATCCAGAAGCTGATCATCGGGCGGGCGGCGACCGGGATCAACGCGATGACGCCGATGGTCGCCGAGTAGGGCCGTGGCCGATCTGGTCGAGACGACGCTCGACGACCGCGGCGTCGCCCTGCTGCGGCTGAACCGGCCCGAGGCCCGCAACGCGCTCTCGCCGGAGATGATGGGGGAGATCGCCACCACACTGGAGCGGCTCGACCCAGACCCCGCGGTGCGCTGCATCGTCATCGCCGGCTCCGACGAGGTCTTTGCCGCCGGCGCCGACATCAAGGCGATGAGCGAGCGAAGCTTCGAGGAGGCGCTCCGCCACCCCGCCGCCTCCTTCTGGCGCCGCGTCGCCGCGGTGAAGACGCCGCTGATCGCGGCCGTCTCCGGCTTCGCCCTCGGCGGCGGCTGCGAGCTGGCGCTGACCTGCGACATGATCGTCGCCTCCGACACGGCCCGCTTCGGCCAGCCGGAGATCACCCTGGGGATCATCCCCGGCGGCGGGGGCAGCCAGCGCCTGGCGCGGGTGCTCGGCAAGCAGCGGGCGATGGAGTACGTGCTGACCGGCCGCCGCTTCGACGCCGACATGGCGCTGGAGATGGGCCTGGTCAACAAGGTCGTCAAGAAGGGGCGCTGGTTGGAGGAGGCGATGGAGCTGGCGCGCACCGTCGCCGAGCGCCCCCCGATCGCAGCCCGCCTCGCCAAGCAGGCGGTGCTCACCGCCGACGAGACGGCGCTTTCCGCCGGCCTCGAGGCCGAGCGACGGCTCTACGAGCTCTCGATGGCGACCGAGGACCGCCTCGAGGGAATGCACGCCTTCCTCGAGAAGCGCGAGCCGAAGTTCGAGGGACAGTGACATGACGAACGTGTTCGAGCCTGAGTTCGACGAGCAGAGCGACCGACCTGGCTTCGCTTGGAAGCGGGCACGTGTGGGTCGACAGGCTGGCAGTGAGCGGCTCGGTGCGAGTGTGTACGAGTTGCCCCCCGGTCAGGCCACCTTCCCTTACCACGCCCATTTCGCCAACGAGGAGATGTTGGTGGTCCTTGCCGGCAACCCCAGCCTGCGTGACGAGGATGGCTGGCGGCGCCTCTCTCCCGGCGAGGTCGTCTCATTCCGGGTGGGACACGGCGGTGCCCACCAGATCGCCAATCGGGGCGATGAGCTAGCCCGGCTGCTCTTGATCAGCGAGATGAATGCACCCGAGGTCTCCTTCTATCCAGACTCGAACAGGATCCTTGCCGGTACCCGACCGCCAGGGGGGAAGCAAGACGAGGACGACATCTTCGAGACCTTTGACCTCGCCGACGCCGCCGACTACTGGCAGGGCGAGCGCCCGCCGGAGTCGCAATGAAAATCGGCGTCGTCGGCGCCGGGACGATGGGGGCCGGGATCGCGACGCTCGCCCGCGACGCCGGATATGCCTGCCTGGTCTACGACCCGGACCCCGACGCCCGCGCCGCGGTCCCGGACGCGGTCGGGAGGATTGCCGAACTCGCCGGGTGCGACCTGGTCGTAGAGGCGGCACCCGAGGACCTGGCGCTGAAGCGACGCCTGTTCGCCGAGCTCGCCGCTGCCTGTGGGCCGGAGACGATCCTCGCCACCAACACCTCCTCGTTGCGCGTCGCCGAGATCGCCGCCGAGACCCCCAACCCCGAGCGGGTCGTCGGCATGCACTTCTTCAACCCGCCGACGCGGATGAAGCTGGTCGAGGTGGTGGCGACCGAGGACTCCGCCGAGGGGGCGCTCGACGCCACGACCCACCTGGCTGAGCAAATGGGCCGAACGCCGATCCGCGCCAAGGACAGCCCCGGCTTCGTCGCCAACCGCCTCGCCCGGCCCTTCTCGCTGGAGTCGCTGCGGATGCTCGCCGACGGGGTCGCCGAGCCGGCGACGATCGACCGTGTCTGCCGCCTCGGGGGCGGCTTCCGGATGGGCCCGTTCGAGCTGCTCGACCTGATCGGCCTCGACGTCAACCTCAGCGTCGCCCGCTCCTTCTACGAGCAGGGCGGCCAGCCGGAGCGCTGGCGCCCGAGCGCGATCCAGGAGGAGATGGTCGCCGCGGGCCGCCTCGGCCGCAAGAGCGGGCAGGGCTTCTACGAGTACCCCGCCTCCCCTTCCGGTGCGACTTTTGCTCGCAGAGGGCACAAAAGTCGCACCGGAACGGACGGGGTTGACGGCGTCGAGGCGCCCACGCTCGATCCGGACGAGCTGGCGAGGATCGATCCCGTGGGGCCCGAGATCCTTCCCCGCCTGGTCGCCCAGATCGCCAACGAGGCAGCCTTCGCGCTCGAAGACGCGGTCGGCTCGCCCGAGGACATGGACAAGGCGATGCGGCTCGGCTTCAACTGGCCGCTCGGCCCCCTGGAGCTGACCGACCTGATCGGCACCGAGCCCGCGGTAGCCCTGCTGGAGGAACTGCGTGAGCGCCACGGCGACGCCTACCGTCCCGCCCCCGGCCTTCACAACACTTTCTCAGCGCCGCAACCTCCAGTTAGCAAGAGCCCGCCGACCCCCTCGTAGGTTCGCCTCGGGCCCAACCGGGGTCCATTCCGAACGATGACAAGGGGGAAGACGTTGATGCGAGCCAAGCGAAGGTACCTCGGGCTTTTCGCGGCCCTGGCGCTGGTGGCGATCGCCGCCGCAAGCGCCGTGGCCGGTGCCCACCAGGGCTGGAACGACGACGGCGACGACAACTCGCGCGAAATCAAGCGGCTGATCGACTCGGACAAGCCGGAGAACGTGATCCTGCTGATCGGCGACGGCATGGGCGACAGCGAGATCACCCTGGCGCGCTATTACGGCAAGGGCGCCGAGGGCACGCTGAACATGGAGACGCTGCCGTTCGCCGGCGAGCTGATCACCTACGGCCTCTCTGCCGGCCCCGGCCCGACCTACCCGCCGAACTACGTGCCCGACTCGGCTCCGACGGCGACCGCCTGGTCGACCGGCAAGAAGACGATCGACGCGCGCCTGTCCCAGGGACCGAGCAGTGCGGAGAACGTCCCCGGCTCCAACGCCGGCTTCAAGACGACGTTCGAGTACGCCGACAAGCGCGGCATGCGGGTCGGCAACGTCTCGACCGCCGAGATCACCGACGCGACCCCGGCGGCCCCGTCGTCCCACATCTCCCAGCGCGCCTGCCAGGGGCCGAACGACACCCGCAACCTCTGCCCCTCCGAGGCCAAGGGGGCCAAAGGGCTCGGCTCGATCGCCGAGCAGCAGGTCGACCACCTGCTCGACGTCAACCTCGGCGGCGGGCGCAACCGCTACCTGCAGACGCTGGACGGCAGCACCGACACGGTGATCGACTACGCCCAGGACAAGGGCTACCGCTACGTGCAGTCGGCCATCGAGCTCGACGGGATCACGTCGCTCTCGAATGGCCCGGTGCTCGGTCTCTTCACCCCGAGCAACATGACGACCGAGTTCAAACCGCTGGTCGCGGCGCCGACGCCGGGAGCCGGCAGCCCGGACTTCCGCTGCGACGAGACCAACCGCCCGGCCAACGAGCCGAGCCTGGCGGCGATGACCGACAAGGCGATCGACCTGCTGGAGAACCGCAAGGGCTTCTTCCTGCAGGTCGAGGGAGCCTCGATCGACAAGCGCGATCACGCCTCCGACGTGTGCGGTCAGATCGGCGAGAACCTCGCCTTCGACGAGGCCGTCGGCGTCGCACTCGAGTACCAGGAGGATCACGAGGACACGCTCGTCGTGATCACCGCCGACCACTCCCACACCAGCCAGATCGTCCCGGCCGCGCAGGACACGCCGGGCTTCTACGCGACGCTGAAAACGGCCGACGGGTTCCCGATCCGCGTCTCCTACGCGACGGGCAAGACCCCCGGCGGGCAGACCCACACCGGAGCCCGTGTGCCGGTGGCCGCGATCGGTCCCCAGGCGACCAACATCATGGGCGTCAACGACCAGACCGACCTGTTCCAGACCCTGATCGGTCACGACGACTGATCCATTCCTCCACCGCGGGGTGAAAGACTCCCCGCGGTGGAGGACCGGCGGGACTTCGAGGAGGCGCGGCGCGGCCTCGTCGCACCCTTCGATCCCCCCCTGGTCGAGGGCGAGGACGGCCGCACCGTCTGGGACCTGCGCTCCTACGACTTCCTCGAGGGCGAGCCGCCCGAGACGGCCCACCCGAGCCTCTGGAGGCAGGGCCGGCTGGGGCGAATCGCCGGGCTGTTCGAGATCGCGCCCGGCGTCTACCAGCTGCGCGGCTTCGACCTCTCGAACATGCACGTGATCGAGGGCGAGGAGGGAATCGTCGTCGTCGACCCGCTGGTCTCGGCCGAGACCGCGGCCGCGGCCCTCGCCCTCTACCGCGAGCACCGTGGCGAGCGCCCGGTCACCGGGCTGCTCTACACCCACAGCCACGTCGACCACTTCGGCGGCTCGCGAAGCGTCCTCACCCCGGAGGAAGCCGAGGAGCGGGACGTGCCGGTCCTCGCCCCGGCCGGGTTCCTCCACCACGCGGTCAGCGAGAACGTCTTCGCCGGCACCGCGATGGGGCGGCGCGCCGGCTACATGTACGGGGCGCTGCTCGAGCGCGGCCCGGAGGGGCAGCTCGGCGCCGGCCTCGGGCAGACCACCTCGCTCGGCACGATCACGCTGGTGCCGCCGACGCAGGAGGTGACCGAGACCGGCGAGGAGGTCGTCGTCGACGGCGTGCGGATGACCTTCCAGCTCACCCCCGGCACCGAGGCGCCGGCCTCGATGAACTTCCATCTGGCCGATCGCGGCGCTCTCTGCGTCGCCGACAACGTCGCCCGCTCGATGCACAACATCCTCACCCTGCGCGGCGCCCTGGTCCGCGATCCGCACCTCTGGGCGCACTACCTGGACGAGACGATCGAGCTCTTCGGCGAGCGCTCCGAGGTGCTCTTCTCCGGCCACCACTGGCCCTGCTGGGGGCGCGAGGAGCTCGTCGACCTGCTCGGGAAGCAGCGCGACCTCTACGCCTACCTGCACGACCAGACCCTGCGCCTGCTCAACAAGGGCCTCACCGGCCCGGAGATCGCCGAGGAGATCGAGCTGCCCCCCACGCTCGCGAGGGAGTGGCACTGCCGCGAGTACTACGGCTCGGTCAGCCACAACGTGAAGGCGATCTATCAGCGCTACATGGGCTGGTTCGACGGCAATCCCGCGCACCTCTGGGAGCACCCGCCGGTCGAGCAGGCCAGGCGCTACGTCGAGTTCATGGGCGGCGCCGGCGCGGTGCTGGAGAAGGCGCGCCGCTCCTTCGAGGCCGGCGACTACCGCTGGGTCGCCGAGGTCGTCAACCACGTCGTCTTCGCCGAGCCGGAGAACGACGCGGCGCGCGAGCTGCAGGCCGAAGCGCTGGAGCGGCTCGGCTACGGGGCCGAGAATGCGACCTGGCGCAACTTCTTCCTGATGGGCGCGAAGGAGCTGCGCGAGGGCATCGCCGGCACCCCGACCGCGACCGCGCCGCCAGACGTGGTCGCCAACCTCACCGTCGCCCAGCTGCTCGACGCGATGGCGATCCGGCTCGACGGCCCGCGCGCCTGGGACGCAGACCTGCGGATCGACTGGGTCGTCGCCGACCCCGACGAGGAGCACGCGATCGAGGTGCGCAACGGCGTCCTCCGGCACCGCCCCGGCCGCCACGAGCCGAGGGCCGACGCCGCGCTCGTCGTCGATCGCGAAGCGCTCGACCAGCTGCTGCTGAAAACGGCGGATATCGCCGCCCTCGCCGAGAGCGGACGACTGCGAGTCGAGGGGGAGCCGGAGAAGCTCGGCGAGCTGCTCGGACTGCTGGACGAACCCGATCCCGGGTTCGCCATCGTCACCCCGTAGGCGATATCCGACCTCTTGTCGAGCTGGCTCAGGTCGGCCTGAGCCGGAACATCGTCTCGTCGACGTAGCACCAGCTCCAGTCCTCGCCCGGCTCGGCGGAGCGGATGACCGGGTGGGCGGTCGCGTGGTGGTGCGCCGTCGCGTGTTTGCCCGGGGAGTTGTCGCAGCAACCGATGTGACCGCAGGTCTGGCACATCCGCAGGTGGACCCAGCTCATCCCCAAAGCAAGGCACTCCTCGCAGCCGGCGACCTCGGCAGGCAGGTCGAACTGCTGGATCTCACGGATGTGGGTGCAGGTGGCCGTACGACGACCTTAGCCAATCGGCGCGCCCCCTCAGCCCAGCGACCGGCGCCGCTCTATGCGAGGGTTCCCGGGATGAGCGACGCCGGGAGCGATGGGGGCGCGATCACCGCGGAGGGCATCGAGGCCCTGCGCGAGGAGATCGAGCAGCTGGAAGGAATGGGCCGACAGGAGATGGCGGCGCGGATCAAGACGGCCCGCGAGCTGGGCGACCTCAAGGAGAACGCCGAGTACCACATCGCCAAGGAGGACCAGGCGCACCTGGAGACCCGGATCAAACGGCTGCGCGAACGCCTGCGCACCGCCGTCGTGGTCGAGGTCGACGGCGACGCCGACACCTTTGCCTTCGGCCGCACCGCCGAGGTGCTCGACGAAGCGAGCGGAAAGGTCAACACCTGGACCCTGGTCGGCTCGACCGAGGCGGATCTGGCCGCCGGCCGTCTCTCGGCCGAGTCGCCGATCGGCCAGGCGCTCCGCGACGCGAAGCTTGGGGTCCCGGTCGAGGTCGAGACCCCGGCCGGAGAGCGCGTCTTCGTCGTTCAGCGCTTGGTCTGACCTTCGTCCCCGGCCTCTGTTTCATGCCAGCTTTTCTCCTCTCCCGGAGAATGGGCCGCCCGATGAGTGGCACTTGCCGCATTTGAATCCCCTCCCGACTCGATCGCGAGGGGCCCGGACGACTGAGCCAGGGGCTAAGTCCCCGGCGTCGGGGCGATCTCGGTCGGCTCGCCGCCGGGCGCCCAGTGGGCCTCGGGCGAAGGCGGCGTGTCGCGCAGGTACCACTCGGCGTCGAGGGCGCCCATGCAGCCGGTGCCGGCGGCGGTGACCGCCTGGCGGTAGGTGTGGTCGACGACGTCGCCGACCGCGAAGACGCCGGCCAGGTTGGTCCTGGTCGAGCGCGGCTCGGTGCGGATGTAGCCGTCCTCGTCGGTGTCCACCTGATCGGCAACCACCTCCGATTTCGGGATGTGGCCGATCGCGATGAAGGCGCCCTCGGTCTGGAAGTCCTCGGTCTCCCCCGTCTCGGCGTTGCGCAGCCGCACACGGTCGAGTTTGCCGTTCTCGCCTCCGACGAACTCCTCGGCGACGAAGGGGGTCTTGAACTCGATGTTGGACTGCTCCTTGGCGCGCTCGTGCATGATCTTCGAGGCGCGGAACTCGTCGCGGCGGTTGACCATCGTCAGGTCGCTGGCGAACTTCGAGATGAAGATCGCGTCCTCCATCGCCGAGTCGCCGCCCCCGATCACGATCACCTTCTTGTCTTTGAAGAAGGCGCCGTCGCAGACGCCGCAGGTGGAGACGCCGCAGCCGCTCAGCTCGATCTCACCGGGGACGCCGAGCCGACGCGGCTCCGCCCCCATCGCCAGGATCACGGTCTTGGCGAGGTGCTCCTCGTCGCCGAGGTAGACCTTCTGCACGCCGCCGTCGCTGAGCTCGACCCGGTCGACGTCGTCGGTGACCAACCGCGCCCCGAAGCGCTCCGCCTGGGCGCGGAACTGGGTCATCATCTCCGGCCCCATGATCCCCTCGGGGTAGCCGGGGTAGTTCTCGACGTCGGTCGTGTTCTGCAGCTGCCCGCCCCACTGGAACCCCTCGAAGACGAGGGGCTCGAGGTTGGCGCGGGCGGTGTAGAGAGCGGCCGTGTAACCGGCCGGCCCGCCGCCGACGACGATCACGTTCTCGATCTTCTTCTCGTCTGCCATATCTACCGCCGGAAGTCTAATACTTTACTTTTTATAGTAACGGGTTGGTCAACCGCCATCGCGCTCTCAAAGCATGCTCAATTCGCTGCCGGTTGGGGTTGCGGCTCCGCCTCTCGATCGACTGGCAGCGCCCCGTTTTCCCATTCGTGGACGCGGGCGCGAAGCTGGAAGAAGGCGACGATCCCCGGGGGAATCGGCAGCCAGAAGGCGACCATGCGGTAGACCAGGATCGCCGGAAAGACGCTCTCCTCGGGCAGGCCGAAGAGGACGAAGGCGCCGATCAAGCCGGCGTCCACAGCTCCCACACCCGCGGGCGCCAGCGGGAAGAGGTTGCCGACCATGCCGAGGAAGAACCCCTGAACGACGACTGCAAGCGGCACGTGGACGCCGAAGGCCTTGAAGGAGGCCCAGAGGATGCCGATGTTGGCTGCCCAGTACCCGGCGGCCCCGAGCACCGCCAGCCCGCCCCGCGAGGGCCGCAGCAGCAGCCCGAACCCGAACCTGAGCCCCTCGCCGACGGTCGCCGGCACTTTCGCCAGTTTGTCCGCGAACGCACCGCCCCGGTGCCCGTGGGCCCACCGCTCCACCCGCGCGCTCAGGTCCGGTGGGACCAGCGCGATGAGGACTCCGACGATCAGCAGCAGGCCGGCCACGGCCGCCGGGACGATCGTCAGCTCGACCGAGTCCTTGCCCGGCACCACGCCGGTGCGCAGCAGGATCCCGCAGACGATCAGCGCCACCGGGTAGAAGACGTACTGGAGGGTGAGGAAGGCGACCATCCGCCGCGCCACCTCGTGGCGGACCATGCCCGCCTTGCGCAGCGCCCAGTAGGTGAGGGCGATGCCGCCGGCACCGCCGGCGGAGAAGAGACGGGTCGCGGCGAGCCCGGCGAGGTTGATGTCGTAGGTCTCGTTCCAGGTGAGCGGCAGGACGTCGCCACCCACGACCGCCTTGAACAACGCGATGTAGGTGCAGATGGCCACCACGTTGAAGCCGATCGCGACGGCGATCCAGCCCGCCTCCGCTTCGCCGAGGCGGCTGAGCGAGTCGCCGAGGCCGACCAGCTTCGGGAAGAGGAAGTAGATCCCGATGATCAGCAGCAGCACCAGCAGCGCCGTCTGCACGACGCGCCGCGGCGTGAGCAGCGGTAGTTCGGCGCCGTTTCCGTTCGCCGAATCCTCCGGAGACACGGATCAGACGCTACCCGTTGGCGAGGCGCTCCAGACGCCGAAGCCCTCCGTTGACCTTTTCCACCATCGGCTCGGCAAGCGGCTCGCCGCGCCGCACGGTCGCCACCAGGGCGCCCCCGGCGGCAAGATCGGTGACGTAGTGCTCGCCGAGATAGACGAGGGCGAAGCCAAGGGTCAGCGCGTAGCCCCATCCCACAGCACCCGGCCCGCGCCCCGCTTCGCTCAGCGAGATCGCGGCCATGGTCGAGGTCGCGAAGTGAAGCGAGGGCATCGCCGCCCAGGGGTTACCCCCCAGTGCCCGGTACATCCCCGGCCAGGCCGATCGCCAGGTCCGTTCCCCGACCTCGACCATGATCCGCCGCACCTCTTCGTCGCCGGTCCGCCCCTGCTCGGAGGCCCACCACGGCGGTGCCGTGGGGGCGGCGAAGTAGACGGCGCAGCCGAGGTCGAAGACGGCCGCCATCTGGCGCGCCGCGCGCGGGAAGCGGTCGGGGTGGCGGAGCAGGATGAAGAGCAGCGCCAGGTAGGGCTCCAGGAACCAGAGCCAGTGGGCCCAGGTGAGGAAGCGGTTGAGGACGCCAACCCCGGGGAGGCGCACGAGGGCACGCTGCAGGCGCACGTTGGGCAGCCGGCCGAGCCCGATCGCGCGGTCGGCCACGATCGGGTAGCGGACCCGCAGCCGCCTCCGCAGGCCCTCCGGGTCGTCGTAGGGAAGCTCGTGGGCCATCGTGAAACCCCACATCTGCAGCGCGAAGAGGCCGATGTCGCGCTGGTGGGAGCGGGGCCGCAGCACCGCGAGGGCCAGCGGGCCCGCAGCGCAGGCGGCAACGGTGACCGGCGCGGGCACCCGGGCGCGCCGCCGCAGCAGCGGCACGGCCACCGCCGCGGCTATGGCGCCCGCCGCCCCGGCCCTCACAGCAATGCGCAGCCCGGGAGATGGCGGGTGCCCCTTCTTCATGAGGCCGGCGAGTATAGGATGGCCGCGCTTTGGCCCCGCATTCCCCCGGAACCGACCAGATCGACACCCTGCTGTGGATCGGCTTCGTCGTCGCGACGATCGTCGTCGTCGCGGTCGTCGGCGGACTGATCTACGCCCTGCGGCGCTACCGCGCCGAGCGGGGCGCAGAGCCGCGCCAGGTCACCGGGGGACGGCGCGTCCAGCTGCGCGCCGCCGCCGCGCTGACGGTCTTCGCCACCGCGATCCTGATCGTCAGCATCGTCTACACCGAGAAGGCGCGCGAGACGCCGGCGACCGGGCCCGCCGGACTCCAGGTCTCGAACACCGAACCGCTGCAGATCCTCGCCACCGGCCAGCAGTGGATCTGGCGCTACGACTATCCCGAGGAAGCCTTCTCCTATTACAGGCTCGTCGTCCCGGTCGACACCGCGGTCGAGCTCGACCTCGTCTCGACCGACGTCATCCACACCTGGGACGTGCCCGAGCTGGCCGGCAAGCGCGACGCCGTGCCCGGCAAGACCAACCGCGTCGTCTTCAGCGCCGACGAGGAGGGCACCTACTTCGGTCAGTCGGCGACCCTTTCGGGCCAGGCCTACGCGGCGATGCGGACCGAGGTCGAAGTCGTCTCGCCGGAGGAGTACGAGACCTTCGTCGAGCAGCAGAAAGCGGACATCGAGGAGGCGCAGGATCGCGTGGTAGAGCAGCTGGAAAGCGGTGAGACGCCGTGAGCGTTCCCGCCAAACGCCCCGAGCTCGTCGTCGACGGCTTCCCGCCGCGCCGCCCACGCTGGATCGAGAGCGCGACCAGCGCCGACCACAAGGACGTCGGCCGCGCCCTGATCGTCTCCTCGCTCGGCTTCCTCTTCGTCGCCCTGGTCGAGCTGTTGCTGATGCGGCTGCAGCTGGCGATTCCCGAGAACACCTTCCTCAGCCCGGTCGTCTTCAACCGGATCCTCTCGCTGTACGGGGCGACGGCGATCTTCCTCTTCGCGATCCCGCTGGTGCTCGGCTTCTTCTACTACGTCGTGCCGCTGCAGATCGGCGCCCGAGGCACCGCGCTGCCACGCCTCGGCCAGATCGGCCTCTGGCTCTACGTAGGCGCCGCAACGGCCCTCTACGCGGGTCTCCTCTTCACTCCCTCGGAGGCCGGGGTCAACCCGCTGGCCCCGCTCACGAGCCTCGCCTTCCTGCCCAACAACGGCGTCGACGCCTGGGCTGCCGCGGCCGGTCTGGCGACGCTCGCCTTCGTCCTGATCGCGATCGACCTGGTGGCGACGCTGCGCAAGCTGCGGGCGCCCGGAATGGCCTGGCGGCGGCTGCCGGTCTTCTCCTGGGCGGCGGCGATCTCCTCCTGGCTGCTGCTCGTGATCGGCCCGGTGCTGATCGCCGCCGTGACGATGCTGCTGATCGATCGCAACTCCGAAGGGATCTTCTTCTCCGGCGCCGGCGGCGGCGCACCGCTCCTCTGGCAGCACCTGAGCTGGATCTTCTACACGGGCGCCTACATGCTGGTCCTGATCTTCGCCCTGGCCACGATCGCGGAAATAGTCGCCGCCTTCGCCCGCAAGCCGCTCTTCAACCGCGGCGCGACGATCGGCTCCCTGGTCGCGATCGCAGTCGTCGGCACCCTGGCCTGGATGCAGAACATGCTGACCGCGCCGATCGGGATCGGCTGGATGTACTTCGCGATGGCCATGTCGCTGGCGCTGATCGTGCCCTTCGGCCTCGTCCTCTTCAACCTGATCGCGACCCTGGTCGGCGGCACGGTGCGGATGCGGGCACCGCTGCTGTTCGCAGCCGGAGCGATCGCGATGATCACGGTCGGCATCGCCTCCGAGATCTCGCACTCGATGGTCGCCGTCGCCTGGCGCCTGCAGCACACCGTCGACAGCACCGCGGCCACCCACTTCACCCTGGTCGGGGGCGCCGTCTTCGGCGGCTTCGCGGCGTTGCACTGGTGGTATCCGAAGATGACCGGCCGCACGATGGGCGAGACCCTGGCGCGAATCTCCTTCTGGACGATGGTGCTCGGCACCGTGCTCGCCTTCGCGCCGCTCTTCCTCGCCGGCGCCCTCGAGGGTCAGACGATCGACGCCTACAAGTTCTTCGACGGCACCGGGGTCACCGGCTACAACCTCCTCGCCACGATCGGCACCTTCGTCCTCGCCATCGGCATCGTGATGACGCTCGTCAACGCCATCCTCAGCCGCAACGCCGGTCCCGAGGCGGGCCACGACCCGTGGGGCGGCGACTCGCTCGAGTGGTTCGCCCTCTCGCCGCCGGACCCGCACAACTTCGACGTGCTGCCCGACGTGCGCAGCGCCCGGCCCTTGCGCGACATCCGCGAGGCGATCGCGTATCGCACCAGCCGCCCGGCCGCCCCGGCGCGCGAGTCGCAGCCGGTAGCCTGACCGCATGAGCGGCGCCCAGACGGCTGCCATCACGCAGCGCTCCGCGGCGCTGACGGTCCTGCGCGACTTCGCCACGCTGACCAAGCCGAAGGTGCAGTCGCTGCTCCTGTTCACGACCGTGACGACCATGTACGTGGCCGGCGACCCGTCGATCGGCCTCGTCTTCCTGACCTGCCTCGGCGGTGCCCTCTCCGCAGGCGGTGCCGGCGCGATCAACCACGCGATCGACCGCGACATCGACCGCACGATGGCCCGCACCGCCGACAGGCCGGTGGCGAGCGGTCGCATCTCCCCTGCCACTGCGATCGGCTTCGGGACGCTGCTGGGACTCTCCTCCTTCCTGCTGCTGTCGCTGACCGTCAACCCGCTCGCCGCGGCGCTCTCGCTCTCGGGGCTCCTCGGCTACGTCTTCGTCTACACGCTCTGGCTGAAGCGCTCGACGCCGCAGAACATCGTGATCGGCGGCGCAGCCGGCGCGGTGCCGCCGCTGGTCGCCTGGGCTGCCGTCACCGGCGGGCTCAGCGGGACCGCCTTCTACCTCTTTGCGATCGTCTTCTTCTGGACGCCCCCCCACTTCTGGGCGCTCTCGCTGCTGATGAAGGACGAGTACGCGAAGGCAGGCGTGCCGATGCTGCCGGTCGTCCGCGGCGAGGCGGAGACCCGGCGCCAGATCCTGCTCTACACGATCCTGCTCTACGCGGTGACGCAGCTGCCCTTCTGCGCCGGCGCCTTCGGCGTCGAGTACCTGGTGGTCTCGATGGCGCTCGGCGGTGCCTTCATCTGGTTCGCCGTGCGGCTGCTGCGCAGCGCCGACCGCCGCTGGGCGCTGCGGACCTACCTCTTCTCGCTGGCCTACCTGGCGCTGCTCTTCCTGGCGATGCCGCTCGACCGCCTCGTCTAGTAGAAATCGGGCCGTGGATCGCGAGACCGCAAGACGAGACATGAAAGCCGGCCTGGTGGCCGGCGGCGTCGCGGCGGCGATCTTCGCGCTCTGCTTCGTCGCCGCGACGCTCTACATCGCATCGTGACCGACCACCGCGAGATCCCCGAGCCGGGCGAGCTGATCAACCCCCCACGCTCCTCGTGGGCCCCAGTCTTCTTCGCCTTCGGCGCCGCCCTGGCGGTCTGCGGGATCTTCGCCGAGGGGTTCATGGTCCGCGGCTGGGTCTACTCGATCATCGGGGGGATCGTTGCCCTGGCGGCCTTCCGCAGCATGGCCCAGGGTGCGCGGCGCGACTACTACCGCCTGCCGCGCACGCAGAAGGCGCGCGGCGCGGTCCTGCCAGTCGAACAGATCAAGTTCCCGCCCGCCTGACGTTCCCGTTCCGCTAGTCGGGCCTCATGCCCGAGGTGGCGCCTGCGCTCGTCCACACGCGCACGATGTCGCGGATCGAGAGGACTCCTGTGACGTCGCCGTCCTCGAAGACGACGAGGTGACGGATGCCCCGGGTCGACATCTCGGCGGCGGCACGCTCGAGGCTCCAATCGGGAGACGCCGTGACAACCCCTTCGCTCATGTGGCCGGCAACCTGCTCGACGTCGGGGTCCTCGCCCCGGCCCAGCGAGATCAGGATGTCGCGCTCGGTGACGATCGACGGCACCGGCATCTCGTCGTCGGAGACCAGCGCCGCCCCGGTGCCCTTCTCGACCATCTTTTCGGCCGCCTCGCGCAGCGTATGCGCCGGTCCGACGGTGAGAACCACCTCCGACATCCCTTCACGAACCTGCATCTTTTCCTCCCTCTCCTGGTCGCCGACGAGATAGTGCGAATCGACTCAAGCCTACCCGACTGCAGGCGCCCCACACGCAACCTAGAGGGGGGCCTCGACGTATAGACTCCGGCCCGCTTCGCGCCGCATGAACATGCCCACGCCACCGAACCCGATCCGCCTCCTGCTCCTCCTCGCCGCCCTGGCGGCAATCGCGCTGCCCGCTTCGGGTTGCGGGACGAGCACGGCCGACACCGAGCGGGGACGGGAACTCTTCGTGCAGAAATGCGGCACCTGCCACGCGATGGCGCAGGCCGGGACGACCGCCCAGATCGGCCCCGACCTCGACCGCGCATTCGGCCCTGCACGGGCCGCCGGCGAGACCGGCTCGACCGTCGAGGGGATCGTCGCGGCGCAGATCGAGTACCCGCGGCCCAGCACCGACAACCCGGCGGTCTCGATGCCCGCCGACCTCGTCACCGGCCAGGATCTCCATGACGTTGCCGCCTACGTCGGCGAGTACGCCGGTGTCCCCGGCGCCGCCCCGCCGAAAGTACCGGGCGGCCCCGGTGCCCAGGTCTTCGCCAACAACGGCTGCGGCGGCTGCCACACGCTCGCCGCGGCAAACGCCGGCGGAACCACCGGTCCCAACCTGGACGAAGTCCTGGCCGGAGAGAACCCCGCGATGATCCGCCAGTCGATCGTCGAACCGGACAAACAAATCACCAAAGGCTTCCCGCCCAACGTGATGCCGTCCAACTACGAGACGATCATCGGCAAAACCGAACTCGAAGAGCTGGTGGAATACCTGGCCGGCTCGACCGCCAAAGGCGGCGGCTCGAAATAGGGCAGAGCTGGGCGCCCCGGCGCCCAGCTCTGCCGCTGGCATCATCCTGAGAATGCGTGAGCGCCTGCAGATCGCGCCCGGGCCCTACGCCAAGGTCACCCTTGTCGCCCTCGCGGCCCTCGCCCTGATCGTCCTCACCGGCGCCGCCGTCCGCCTCACCGGGTCCGGCCTCGGTTGCCCGGACTGGCCCAAATGCTACGGCGGGACCACGCCGCCGCTCGAGACCCACGCCGTGATCGAGTACGGCAACCGCCTCCTGACCGGCTTCGTCGGCCTCGCCGTGATCGCCGCCAGCGCCCTCGCCTGGTTCCGGCGCCCGTTCCGCGGGCACCTGGCCCTGTTCGGCGCGATGCTGCCGGTCGGTGTGATCGGCCAGGCGATCCTCGGCGCCCTCGTCGTCAAGCACCACCTCGCCCCCGGCCTGGTGATGTGCCACTTCATCCTCTCGATGCTGCTGCTCGACGCCGCCTTTGCGCTGGCCTGGTGTGCCCGCTACGAGCCGGGCGAGCGCCGCTTCTCCTCGGACCGGCTCGGCGTCTGGTCGATTCGCGCCCTGATCCCGCTCGGCCAGCTGACGATCCTCGCCGGGACGATCGCCACCGGCTCCGGGCCGCACGCCGGCGACCACGAGGGCGAGCTGGTCCACCGCTTCGACTTCGAGGGCACCGGGACGCTTGAGTGGGTCGTGCAGCGCCACTCGGCGATCGCCGCGGTCTTCGGCCTCGCCGCGATCGGCGTCTGGCTGCTGCTGCGCCGCCCGGGGGGCGACAAACGTGCCGCGCGGCCGCTGGGCGTCGTGATCGGCCTCCTGGGCCTCCAGGGCCTCGTAGGAGGCGTCCAGTGGGCACTGGAGCTGCCCTCCGAGCTGGTCTGGCTCCACATCGCCCTTGCCACCACCACCTGGCTGGCGATGCTGTGGACGGTCGCCGCCGCGGGCCGCCTGGAGCCCGGGGATGCAAGGGCGCAGACGACCAGCCAGGCCGGCACGCCCGACAAGCGTCCCGCTCCCGCCCTGACTCAGAGCTGAGTCAGGATCAATCCGAGCTGGGGGTGGGAGATCAGCCCCTTGCGACGCTCTGGGCGGAGAGGTCGACGACCACGTGGGTGATCGGAAGGTCGATCTCATTGCGCGCCCGCTCCACCACCCCGTGCTCTAGCCAGCGGGAACGGTCCGGTGGGTGGGTCGAGATGACGATCTCATCGGCAGGGAATACCCGCAGCGCGTCCTCGATCGCGACGTTGGGATCGGAGTCCCCGACCTCGCCCTTCGCCTTCACACCCAGCTCGTCGATCGCGATCAGCGAGAGCTCCATGCGCTGGCGCGCCATCTCCATCGCCTCGTCGACATCCGACGCCCAGTGCGCCGCGCGAGAGGAGGCAAGAGCCGGCGTCACGACCAGAATCTCGCTGTCACGGCCCTGGCTACGGTTACGGATCTCCTCCAGCAGCTCCCCTCCACCGACGGTCTCGTTGGCGACGACGAGCAGGCGGTGCCTACCGTCCCTTCCACGTGTCACGTCGACATTGCGCGACAGCGAGCCGCGCGAGTTGCGGTAGGCCACACCCGCCCCGAAGCCGATCAGGGCCGCAGCCCAGACAGCCCCCACCGCCGGCCTGGTCAGCAACGTCAGGACGATCACCGAAACGGCCCCCACGCCAATCACGACAACCCAGCGAAAAGCGTCGGCCTCGGATCTCAAGGGGTTGTGCATACCCCGAGTACTACCCGGATCGCACTAAAGAATGTAGACCGCGGTGTAGACGATGATCCACATCATCCAGCGGTCGCATGAGAATGCGGATTCCGCTTACTCAAGCCGTTCCGAATCCGGCTGAGACCGGTTGTCTCCGGTCTGACTGGCGCATGAGTGGCGCACCGCTGGCGCACGATTACCGGATCGTTCGCACCTCGGCCCTGACCTTGGCCTTCGCCCACTCGCCATCCGTTGTCAGCGCGGGAACGTCGAGCCGCTCGGCCAGGACAAGGCAGGCCCGGTCGGCGAGCGAGAGCCCCTGGGCTTTGGTCGCCGGTCGCAGTCGGGCGATTGCAACGCAGTCGTCGTCGGTGATCGGCTCTATCGCGACGACCTGGCCGACAAGCTCAGCGCCTTTCATCTCTGCCGCGGCGACTCCGGGGTCCTCCCCCCGCTCGGCAAGCTTCGACAAAACCTCGATCCAGTTGGCGACACTGATCGCAGCGCCAGCCTTCATCGCCTTCCGAACCTCCGCCGCGCCTTCCTCGTCGTTCAGATGGGCCAGTAGCGCCGATGCGTCAAGGACGGCTGCTGGCGCGTCAGCCTCACCTTCGGCCACGGCGGCGGCGCTCGGCCTCGTCGGCCCGTTCCTCGGCGCGCACTTCAGCTCGCCTGTCAGCAACCAGCTCGTCAGCGAGGCTGACGCCTGGCGCAAGATGGGCGAACATCCCGCTCGTCCGCTCTATCGCAGCATTGCGCCGCTCGGTAGCCGACTTCTTGGCCTTCGTTGCATGAGCCATGGCTTTGCATGGTACAAGCGAGCCCAACCGAAAGCCGGAAACTACTCACGCTGGACTGCGCAAATCGACCGGAGACGCTTATGAGGCAGCCCCCAAAGGCACGCCACGGCGCACTGCGCGACCGGCGGATTATGAGTCGCACCGGACGTCGTCTATAGAGCCGAATCTGGCCTGTTAGAGCGAATTGCGTTCAGGGAAGTTCGGCTGAGTTCGGTGGAGTCGGGGACCAATTTCGGGACCAAGTTTTCTTCCCGCATCTCTATGCCCGGCATGCGATTGCTCCGACAGGATCGGCTTCGCGGCTACCCAGAGATTGGCGTTCCCCTGTCGGCGGCGATCTCCCCGGCGTCGAGCGCCCGGTCGTAGATCCGCGGCTCGTCGATGCGGCCGTCGAAGTATTCGTCGAAGACCTCGTTGCAGCCGATCCGCAGGGGGCCGCTGCTCGCCACGTTGCCGACGGCGGTGGCGTTGCTGTCGACCAGCTCGCCGTTCAGGTAGAGGCGCATGAGGTTGCCGTCGTAGGTGAGGGCGACGTGGGCCCAGACGTTGGGAATGAGCGCTTCGGGTGAGGAGACCAGGGTGTAGTCTTCTTCGTCTTCCTCACCGATATAGCCCTCGACTTTGCCGTTGCTCTGGAAGCTGAGGCCGAGGAAGTAGCTGTAGAAGTCTTCGGTTTCCTTGAAGAAGATCGGGTCGGACTGGATCTGGTCGTCGTCGGGTTTGACCCAGGCCTGCAGGGTGAACTCTTCGGTCAGCTGCAGCTCGGGGGCGTCGGCGACCGTGACGCAGTCTTCTTCGTCGAAGAGGAGTGCCGAGCCGTATCTGCCGGTCGTCCAAGTAGCGCCTTCGATTTCGCCGTCGTTTTCGCCGGCGAGGTCTTCGGCGAGTTCGCCTTCGCCCTGGTCGAAGGAGTAGGCGGCGACGGGGCCAGCCTGGGGCGTTTGGATCGGCGTCGCCCTGTCGGCGGCGATCTCCCCGGCGTCGAGGGCGCGGTCATAGATGCGGACCTCGTCGATGCGGCCGTTAAAGAAACTTTCTTCGTCGGTCGCCCCGATCAGCAGTGGGCCATTGCTGTTTTCGGTGTTTTTGGGAGCTACCTCTTTATCGATGAGTTCGCCATTGACGTAGAGGCGCAGGTGGGCACCATCGAAGCTCAACGCCAGGTGGCTCCAGGTATTCGCCGGCAGGACTTCTTCGCCCTCCACGTCCACCCACGAGGATGCTTCGTCTGCCAGGAAACCTTCTGGCACTCCAGGCGTTTCCCCAGCCGCCCCGAGAGAGTAGCTGTAAAAGGTTTCGGTCCCCTTCCAGATTACCGGCTCCCAGGAATCGACGACATCCGGACGCACCCAGGTCTCAAGCGTGAATTCTTCGGTCAGGTCGAGGTCGGTGGCATCGGCGACTTCCACATAGTCGTTGCTGCCGTCGAGGTAGATTGCCGAGCCGAATTTGCCTCTCACCCAGTCGGTGTTTTTAAGGGCTCCGTGATGCTCTCCTGCGAGGTCGCCGACGAATTCCCCTTGCCCCTGGTCGAAGGAGTAGGCGGCGACGGGGGCAGCCTGGGGCGTTTGGATCGGCGTCGCCCTGTCGGCGGCGATCTCCCCGGCGTCGAGGGCGCGGTCATAGATGCGGACCTCGTCGATGCGGCCTTTGAGCTCGTTTTCCCAGACCGAGGCGCAGCCGATCTCAAGCGGGCCGCTGCTGGCCATCGTTTCGGGGCCGGTCAGGTTGCTCTCGACCTGTTCGCCGTCGACGAAGACGCGCACGCGGGCGCCGTCGTAGGTAGCGGCGATGTGGGTCCAGACGTCGGCGTCAAGGGGATCGGGTGAGGTGGCGCCTTCTTCGTCGTCTTCGAAGGCCTGGACCTTGCGTTCGCCGTTGAGGGTCAGGCGGTAGCTGGCGCTTTCGCCGTCCTCCTTGAAGATCACCGGATCGGCGCTCGGCGAGCCTTCGGGCTTGACCCAGGCCTGCAGGGTGAATTCCTCGCTCAACTGCAGCTCAGGGGCGTCGGCTATCGAGACGCAGTCGTCAACGCCGTCGAATTTCAGAGCCGAGCCGTAGATACCTTTGGCCCAGGCTGCGCCTTCGATCGTGCCGTCGTTTTCGCCGGCGGCGTCTTCGGCGGTGGCGCCTTCTCCCTCGTCGAAGGAGTAGGCGGCGACGGGGGCAGCCTGAGTCCAGAACTCGACCTCCGCTCCTTCCTCCACCTCATCATCTTCGGTCCGAACGAACAACCTCGCGTAGTATTTCGTGTTCGGCTTGAGATCGGATACCGGTGCACTCACGGCGATCTGTTCGTTCGCTGAACTAGCTTCAACCGCAGTCGCTTTCTGATATTCGCTAGCTCCCTGAGCAGATTTGGTCCCATAGCCAAACCACCATTCGTTCGTCGTTCCATCCCCACCAAATTCGCCCAGGAGCGTCGCGGCGCTCTGTTTGGCGGAGGGCTTCTTGGTCCTCGGATCGGTCTTACGGTTGATCCGAATCACTACACCCCACCCGTCGCTCCCGGCCGTTGCGCCGGTGCACTGAGTGAAGTTGGCACTGTTTCCCCAATATTCGTTTTCTACGTGATGGTTTCCGCCGTAATAATCGGCGCTAGGGTTTTTCTCATTAGGGTGGGAGAAATAATACTTGAGCTCGTGGCGGGCCCAATCGAAGCCACTGGCATTTACTCCATGCTCTTCCCCGACTGACCCGTTTGGATCAACAGCATGGTTTGGCGGGGAGCAACCGAAGACCACGAAGTCCTCATGGTGAGGCGTGCCGACAGTCATTTTCTCAGGGAACTCCGACCCCGGTATGCCCCAGAGGCGAATATGGAATCGATCGCTAGTGGAGCCAGCGTTCGCGTTTGCGGTGTTGAGAACTTTGCATTCGAGTTCTCCCTGAGCGTTCCGAACCCGCAGAGAATGTTTCTCTCCTTTTGCGTTCGTCACACCCACATTCCGATCCCAGCCATTGTGCTTCTCGATGTGCCATTCGACGTTTTCGACCCCTCCTCGTTTTCCGACGAAAAGCGCTCCAACTGGATCGGTATGGCTGCCTTTACAGTCTTCACTTGGAAAGTCGTAATCACCGGCCGGACCCTCACCAACGCCCCATCCCCATTTGACGTTTTTGTCTCCGATGGTGTCCGCCCCCACGTTCGACACGGTGAAGAAGGCGGCCCCGAGCAGCACGATCGCCGCGACAAGGGCCGCGACGCCGATTCGTGCAGGGCTGGTGCCTAGGCGTGGCATGAGAGATCCCCTTCCATTGAGCCCTCCGCGGGCGGTTCGAGCGTGCTGGGGCGTCCACTCGCCAGATCATCTGGGTGGCTTGCGGGCGGTCTTGCTTCGCCCTCCAACCGAAGCATCTCGACCGCTCTGGTGGCGAGAGCCCGATCGACGGCAAAGATGACCACGGTGGATAAGCCGGTGTAGACCTCGATCCGCTTGTCGAGCGCGAAGTTGAATTCCACTACTTCTGCGCCGTCGCGCTTCTCCAATCTCCTACGCGGAAGCGGCTTGCCTCTGAAGGAGTATTTGGCGAGAAAGCGCTGGCACGCGGGCCAGGTCTGTATCTCGAGCGGCGGCTGGCAGCCGGTCGCACCTTCGACGATTTCACAGTCGCCGTATACGTAAGAGAGGTAATTGACGCGGGTTGCTACCGGACCGCCGCCGCAGCGTCGCTCGGTATAGGTGAGCGGCAGTCCGTCAACAGAGGGGCCGACGGAGAAGGTTTCGAAGTTGACCGGCTGCTGGTCCCCGGTGCAGGGAAGTGCTTCGTCATTGAACGCCGGCTTCCAGCCACCGGAACCGGGGTCAGACGCCGCTGCAGGGCGAGTTTCGCCTTCGAAGAGGTCGGATTCATTCCTCGAGAGGGCCGCTCTGGCGCCCGGAAGAGAGGTGGCTTCGTCTCGGGCAGGGCTTGCCTCGATGTACCAGGCAGAGCCGGGACCGCCATCGGCAGCGGCCACGACGACAGCCACAACGACAACGATCAAGCCCAGCGCGATCCCCCACCTCAACGTCGTGGAACCCGACGATTTGCCCTCCTCCCTCACGCCGCGGAACGTATCGGGGTTTGGAAACCAAAATCAACTAATCTCGGTTATCTGTCCAATAAGGCCCACAATTAATGACGAGAGGCGACGATCGCGAAGCGCCACTAATCGGGCGGCTTGGATTCCGCTTCTCGGCCGATTCGTGCTCTAACCCTCTCGAAAAAAACTCGCCCGCCGAAGCCGAGAGATACGACGAGTGCTTGGGCTGGAGCCTGAAAGGCCATTCCGAGATAGAGCAGGGGCGCATCACTGCCTTGCCACTCCTCGGCATAGCCAAATGGAGCTGCGATGGGGATAGCGAGAAAAGGCAAGATCATCGTCAGGGGGTGGCGGATGGTCCATCCCAGGGCAAGAGAGGCAACCGACCAAACCAAAAGAGCTGTATTTCCATTCGCGGCATCGGCATTCACGGCGACGACTATCCCGAGGAGGACGGCGACGTAAGTGCCGATAATGGCGACACGCATGACCAGCAGGATGGCATGTACCGAGGAGGGGAGGCGAAGACCTTTCCAATTTGCACTCAGCGTCCTGTTCAAGGCGCAGCATCTGCACCCGTTTCTTCCCACTTCGTCACCTCAGCCAGCTCTGCGGTCGCTTCAGCTCGTAGTTTTGAGTTCAAGTTTGAATCTCCCCCGAAGGAACTACTTCTCTCTGAGAGTCTGCACCGAGAGGAGCGCCGGATCGACGAGTTCGCTGGTCGAGGACAATCTCAAGGTCATGTCTTGCCCCCGCTGGCGGTATTATCACGCGCTACGGTTCGAACGAACGCAAGGATTGACTTAGCTACGCTTAGCACCATGGGCATCCACAGAATCACCCATGTCGCCGGCCTGAGTCTCGCCTGCGGGTTCCTCTTTTGCGGCTGGGCTGCGGCTGCTGCGCCCAGCCTGAGTGAGGTCAGGGAGTTCGATGGCTACCGCGTCTACTACGCAGGGGACGAGGTCGCTGGGGTGCCGCTCGAAGAGGTCGAAAAGGCAGAGTGGCCAGAGAATCGGCGATTTACCGGCTGGAACTTCTATTACGGCGACTGCGCCCTGCCGGCGGGCGAGGGCGGCTGCTCTCCCCCTCTCCAGATCCAGAACTACAACACCTGTCGTCGCTGGGCAGACGCATACCCGGGCAAACCGCGCCTCTTTAACTTCCGCGGTGCGAAGGCCGCATGGGTCTCATCCGCTGACAGCCTCGAGATCTACACCGGCCACACGACGGTGGTGATCTTCGCCAATCGGAAGAGCGTCGCCAAACGGGCCGCCAGTCTAATACGCGGTATTCGCCACGCTCAGTCCTCTCTCCTCCCGCCTCCAACCCCGGACTCGCTTTGGGGGAAGCTGCCTTGCCAGATCAAGCCAGGCTGAATTCCGGCTGGACTCACCGATCGATTGATGGGGCGGGAAGGACTCGAACCTTCGACCGACGGATTATGAGTCGCGCCGGAACCCGTCCCAAGAGGCGGATCTGACCCGATAGAGCGAATCACGTCCAGGGAGCTCGGCTGAGTTCGGTGGAGTCGGGGACCAATTTCGGGACCAAGTTTTGACGGCCTCAAGGCACATCCCGATTTCACTCGGTACCAGCCACACGTCTCACGATCATTTCCGTGGTCGCTTCGAGCAGCCCAACATCATCGGCTAGGTCTTCAGACCAGAGGATGAACCTGCCCGGCAGACGACGCTCGTCACCGATTTCCAGGTTGGCCACCGTGCCAACCACGAAGACGATCAGAGTTGACGCGAGGGGTCCGAGCTGATCTTTGGGCGCACGGCCTGCGATCCGTTTACCGCCAACCGCGTCCAAGGCCGCGCCGACGATGCATGGAAAGCCGCAAACGCTCGCGAGCGCGAGCGAGCCGAGCAACGGAACTGCGAGCCGGTGTTGCTGGAGCGGATCACTCCACACGCCTGCCGTCACACCTTCGCCTCACTGATGATCGCAGCCGGCGTCAACGCCAAGGCCCTCTCGACTTTCATGGGCCACGCCAACATCTCGATCACCCTCGACCGCTACGGGCACCTGATGCCCGGCTCGGAGGCAGAAGCAGCGGATCTTCTTGATGCCTACCTTGCCGCTCGGCAAAACGGCTGCGAATGACACGCGGGTGGCGTAGGAGGGTTCCAGCCGGTACCCGTCCTACGCTCTACATGTGGACATTGAGTTCGGTCAACGCTACGAACGCTCGCAGAGCGAATCACCAGAGCAGTTCATTGGAGCGCTTGCTGACTTCTGCAAGGGTCGTCTACATGGCCTTGTTCTCAGAATGGAGCTGGCTACGGGCGACTCAGTGACCGGCATCGTTGACCAAGTAGATCCCAGGAACGGAGTGATTCTGGAGCGGGGAGACGAAACGCTGATCGGCTCCTTCCGATCCGCGGAGATCGCCGCCTTTTCCCTGCCGCCTGAATCCATCGATCATTCCGACGAGCTACGAGGCATCTAGGTCAAGGCCGGACCAGTCGCTCGCATCCCAATTTTCGGAACTCGCACCGGCATGAATTTTCTTGACGAGACCGCGTGGCAAGACTCTCCGAGAGCCCACGAGGCAATAGTTCGAGAGGAAATTCTTAAGCTTGAATCCTTCACTCTCTTAGATGCAGTCAGTGCGGTTTTTGCGGTTGTCATTGATCGTGCGGCTATGTCGCACTCTTCTGCTCCGACACCGTCTCTGCGCGAGACGGCCGTTCTGAGTGCCGCTGTCCGAGCCTTCCGCGCTATCCGTGCCGCTTCGGCTGTCATAGGAAATGGATATGCACTTGAGGCGGAGTCATTCACTCGGATGCTGCTGGAGCTTTTTGTCTCCGCGAAAGCAATTGTCGTTGATGAAAGCGAAGTGGAGGCGAAAGAATGGTTGAAAGGCAATCGAGCTTTTGGTATTGGCAAGCGTGTTCGAGCTGCCATTCCCGATGGTTCGGTCTACGGAGACCTTTCCCAGGCAACTCATGGTGATCCTCGCGTGCTCCAACGAGCACTGCTCAAGCTAGCCGAGGGGGAGCGAACTGTTGAGTGGGGACCAGCGAAGACCCCACAAACCGAGGAACAGCTTAGGAATCTCGCCCTTGCAGCACGCGAGTTTTCCGTCCTTCTTGAAGAGGTGGGATTTGGACAACACCCGGAGATAGATGCAGTCGATCAGGCATTGCAGCGGCATATACCCGGCTGGAACCCCAACATGGACTACGAGCCTCGTGCCCAGCGAAGGCAATAGCTGAGAGTCAGCGGCGGTTCAGTGGCGCACCGGGTGGCGCACCGCTGACCTCTGCCTCCTGAAAACCGCTTACTGGAGCGGTCTCTAAAGGATGTACACGCTGACGTAGACGATGATCCACATCACGTCCACGAAGTGCCAGTAGATCCCGGGCACCTCGACGCCGAGGTGGTCCTTGGCCGCCGGGCCGAAGTGGCCGCGGAAGGCGCGGATCGTCGCGAAGCTGAGCAGCAGCAGGCCGACGAAGACGTGGGCGCCGTGCAATCCGGTGAGGCTGTAGAAGATCGAACCGAAGCCGAAGTCACGGGCGCTGAAACCGATGTGGGCGTACTCGTTGACCTGGATGAAGAGGAAGGTCGCGCCGAGCATCCAGGTCAGGACCAGGCCGAGTTTCAGCCCCTCCCGGTTGCCCTTGCGGATCGACTCCAGGGCGTAGTGGATCGTGAAGCTCGAAGAGACGAGGATCGCCGTGTTGATGCCGGCGACCGCGACCGGCAGTTCGAAGGGCTCCGGCGGCCAGCTCGGCGGGTCGACGACGACGCGGAGGAAGAAGTAGGCGGCGAAGAAGGCGCCGAACAGCATGATCTCGGAGACGATGAAGAGCAGGATCCCCAGCGTCTGGCGGTCGATGCGGGAGCTCTGATGGGCCTCCGGCGGCCCGTGGTGCTCCTCGTGACCAAGGGCAACGGTGGCGCTCTCCATCAGGCCTCCTCTCCCTCGGCCACGGCGGCGGCAACGGCAGCTGCCGGCCGGCCCACCTCCAGGTGCTCCACCTGCTTATCGGTTATCTCCCGGGTGCGGCCGATCAGGTCCTCGTCGAGCCAGCGCGAGGCCTCCCCGGCGAAGGTCGAGATCAGCACCTCGTCGACCCGGTAATGCTCGATCGCGTTCTGCACCGCGTGGAACGGGTCGGGGCTCATCGGCTGGCCGGTGGCGTCGATGTCGGCCCGGTACAGCCCGGCGAGCGTCGCGGCGAGGTCGCGGACGATCTCGGCCTCCGAGACGTCCTCCGAGCGCGGGCAGACGATCGTGTAGCGGTGCGGGCGGGCGCCGGCGCGCTCCTTCAGCCGGTTGACAAGATCAGGCGTGGCAACGGTCTGGGTCGCGACCACCAGCGTGTGGGTCACGTCCCAGCGGACCGAGTCGTCCTCGATCCGGACCGGGATGTGGGTGATCGTCACGTCGGGTTCGAAGCGGCTCCTGGCCCACTCGACCAGGTCCTTGCGCGTGATCCCGAAACGGCTCTGGGGAAGGCAGGAGAGCAGGACCTCGCCGGGTTCGTGGGCGCGCACCGCGTCGTCGAGGGCGAGCGCCGGATCCGGGTCCATCACCTCGCCGACCGACTCGATCCGGTACTCGGCGAGGATCGACATCGTCACCTCGACCCGGGCACGGGCCGCGTCGCGCAGCTCGCCCGAGTCGATCAGCTGCCCGACCGCGGGCTGGTTCTGGGGCGCCGCGACCGCGACGAACGGCACCTTCTCGGCCCGCTCGGCGACCGCCTGCAGCAGCTTCCGCCCGCCGGCGACCTCGTTGAGGAAGACCAGCAGCGGCCGGCTCTCGACCGCGTCGGCGTTCACGTCGTCGTCCCCACGGTCGCAGGCTCGGGTTTCGGCGCCTCGGCGCCTTCGCCGGCCATGATCGCGTGGCGGGCGCCGGGGACGCCGAACTCGTAAGGCCCGCCGACGACCCGCGGGATCTCGTCGAAGTTGAAGATCGGCGGCGGCGAGGAGACCTGCCACTCGATCGTCTTCGCCCGCCAGGGGTTGGCCTCGGCGCGCGGGCCGTACTTCCAGCTGACGACCATGTTGTAGAGGAAGACGAGCTGGGCGGCGCCGAGCATGAAGGCAAAGACGCTGATCAGCAGGTTCCAGTTGCCGAACTGCTCGGCGTAGTCGGCGACGCGGCGCGGCATCCCGTCCATCCCCACCCAGTGCATCGGGATGAAGGTGCCCCAGGTCCCGAGCACGGTGCCCCAGAAGTGAACCCGGCCGAGTTTCTCGTCGTACATCCGGCCCGTCATCTTCGGGAACCAGTGGTAGATGCCGGCGAAGATCGTGAAGACCGAGCCGCCGAAGAGGACGAAGTGGATGTGGGCGACGATGAAGTAGGTATCGGAGACGTGGATGTCGATCGGCACCATGCCGAGCATGACGCCGCTGATCCCGCCGATCGTGAAGGTGACGATGAAGGC
>DATMEP010000096.1:0-65919 GCA_035556755.1 Solirubrobacterales bacterium | reverse complement strand
CGTCAGAGCGCGAGCTCGCCGACGACCTCGTCTTCAACCGCCGCGAGGACGCGCTCGAGCGCTTCATCAACCACTTCGAGGAGAAGGGTGACGAGGCGGAGGCGGAGGCCGAGGACCCCACCGAGGGCATGGAGCCCGAGGAGGCTCTGCACTGGCACATCCTGCGCCGCAAGAAGGATGGGGTGGAGGACTGGATCGATCGCTCCAACGAGAAAATCGGCGCCGTCCCGACCCTGAACCAGGTGCTGCTGCCGGCGATGAAGGAGGTCGGCGACAAATTCGGCGCCGGCGAACTGATCCGCCCTTCGTCCTGCAGTCGGCCGAAGTGATGAAGCGCGCCGTGGCGCAGCTGGAGAACTACCTGGACCGGATCGACGGCCACACCAAGGGCAAGGTCGTGATCGCGACCGTGTTCGGCGACGTCCACGACATCGGCAAGTCGCTGGTCAACACGATCCTCACCAACAACGGCTACACCGTGATCGACCTGGGCAAGCAGGTCCCGGTCGACACGATCATCGAGGCCGCGGTCGAGAACGAGGCCGACGCGATCGGTCTCTCCGCCCTGCTCGTCTCGACCTCGAAGCAGATGCCGATCTGCGTGCAGGAGTTGCACCAGCGCGGGCTCGGCTTCCCGGTGCTGATCGGCGGCGCCGCGATCAACCGCGACTTCGGCCGCCGCACGCTCTACCCGCACGGCAAAGAGTCAGACGACGTCTACGAGCCCGGCGTCTTCTACTGCAAGGACGCCTTCCAGGGACTCGACACGATGGACGCGCTGGTCGACGAGGGGGCGCGCGCCGCCCTGGTCGAACGGATCCACGGCGAGGCTAAGCAGCTGCGCGAGAAGCCGGTCGTGGTCGACGACGGCCCGCCGACCACCGACGCCAGCGTGCGCTCCGCGGCCGTCACCGACAACCCGATCCCCGAGCCGCCGTACCTCGGCGTGCGCGAGGTCGACCTCGACCTCGACGACGTCTTCCCTTATCTGGACCGCCACGTCCTCTTCAAGCTGCACTGGGGCGGCAAAGGCGTCAAGGGCGAGGCCTGGCGCGAACTGGTCGAGGGCAACGGCACCGACGAGGGCTTCGCGCCGAAGCTGGAGCGGATGTGGCGCGAGCAGGACTACCTCAATCCGCGGGCGCGACTCGGTTACTTCCCCTGCAACGCGGAGGGCAACGAGCTCATCGTTTTCGACCCCGAGGATCCCGAGCGCGAGCTGGAGCGGCTCGTCTTTCCGCGCCAGCCCAAGCACGACCGCATCTGCCTCGCCGACTTCTTCCGTCCGCTCGACTCGGGCGAACGCGACGTGGTTGCCCTGCAGGGCGTCACCGTCGGCCCCGAGGTGACCGAGCTGATCGAGCGCCTGGAGCGCGAAGGCGAGTTCGCCGAACAGCTCTTCGTCCACGGACTCGGCGTGCAGGCGGCCGAGGGCCTGGCCGAGTGGCTGCACTCCGACGCCCGCCGCGCGCTCGGCATCGAGCTCGACCAGGGCCGCCGCTACTCATGGGGCTACCCCGCCTGTCCCGACCAGTCCGAGCACGAAAAAGTCTGGCGCCTCCTCGACCTCGAAGAGATCGGCATGACCCTCTCCGACGGCTACGCAGTGATGCCCGAGCAGTCGACGGTCGCGATCGTCGCCCACCACCCGCAGGCCGTCTACTTCGGGATGAAGTCCGGCTTCATCCCGAAGCAGAAAGCCCCCGACGAGCTGATCGCCGGCACCGAGCGCGGCGGCGAGCTGCCGCCCGAGCGCGAGCCCGTGGGCTGAGCTGAACCCGCGCAAATATGCGCTTTCTTAGTTGTGTGGGTTGACAACTGAAAACTAAACTTTTCTCGTCTAATGGTCTCCGCCAAACGGAGACTCGAACAAACGAGAAAGGAACATCATGATTGGCATCAAGAATGCTCAACGGTTCGTGCTTGCCCTGCTGGCATTTAGCGCACTGGCCATCCCGGCATCGGCCTCCGCAACCGATGAATGGACCCACGAAGGCAATCCTCTCGAAGGACACGTCGAGATCAAAGCCACAGGGCCCGCCAGCTTCCAGATCCCAGGCATCGCCTCATATGAATGCGAAGCGCACCTGATTTACACAATCAGCGACGCCGGCGTCACCACGGTCACCAAATACGAATTCACAACAGACAAATGCAAAGGCGGCGGCCTCCTGGCCAAATGCAAACTGAAAGAAGAGAAAATCACAAATCTGCCCTGGCCTGCCCACGTAATGGGCGGCGGATTTGTCATCACAGATACAACAATCGACTACACATTCGAAGTCAAACCCGGCGAATGTGAAATCGAGGAAATCAAACTCTCGTTCAAAAAAGTCGAAAACCAGCCAGACAACCCGGAAGAAATTAGCGACGTATCCATCTCCGGCGTTGCTGAAAACGGCGCCATCGCATCAGGCACACAGGAAATCACGCCGAGTGGCACATACGGCGTGAACTGACCGACGGTCCACGCCGACAGCAAAATAGGCGCCACCCCATTCGAGGGCGGCGCCTTTTTGACGTCAGAGAACTAGAAGACCCCGTATGTGGCTTTGGGAGTCACGGACAGTGATCCGTTCATGGTGATGCCGGTGCCGCCTGTACCCGCCCCGGACAATTCCAAGCTACTTATAACTTCGGTGAAATCCGGTTTCGCGGTCACGGTCGGGATGTGAAATACGGTCGCCGGAATGGGACAGCCGGTCCCCGCTTTGTTGTTGAGAGTAATTGTCATGTCTGTGATGGTGATTTCCAGAGCAGCCGTGATATGCATGGTCCACGGCAGAGCCGCCACCGTGTCGTTCACGACTTGACAATTCGTAAGGCTGCCTGTGCCTTTACAGGTATTTGTTGTAATTTCGATTTTTTCCACCTCACCTGTCGAGGTATTCGCTGTGAGTTTGGCTTCTGCATGGACCTCGCAGTCCATCGCTCCCGTCGGGATCACCAGTTCCAGGGTGCCTGTGAGCCCGATTTTCTCGTTGGCTTCGAGCGGCGCGCTGTGCTTTGTCCATTCGAGCGCCGAGGCGGACGCCGGGCCCGCGACTGCGATCGCAGCAAACGCCATGCTTGCGACCAGAATGATCCTCTTGATGCCCATCTTCTCTCCCTTTCCTTCTTGTGTCGGATGCCCCCAGCGAGGGCACTCCGATGCATAGAGGATCGGGGTCAAATGCTCAAATTTACCCATGCAAATCTGCGCAGATGCACCGCCGGACGGGCTTCTAAAGCACGGCTCCGGCCGGACGGGCAAGGAAGTCCGGCCGGAGCCTTCTCAACGCGGCGCCAGGGCTACCGCTGTGCGGTCGTGCCGCGCGAGTTTTGCGGGCGCTAGCGCGCCCTTTTGCCTTTGCGTTTCCCCGAGCGCCCTTTGCCGCAGTTCGTCGCCACGACCTTTGGCCGTGAGTTGAACCGGCGGCCATTCTGTGCGTTGAGCCGCACGTTGGCCCGGTTGACGTTGGCGCAGAGGTTCTGGCTGTTGACGACCAGGCCCTTTTTGCCGCCCTGCATCTTCAGCGTGAACTTGGTCACCGGGGCATCCGGGGCGAGGTCGAGGGTGCTCCTGATCCCACCTCTGATCGAATCGGTGCGGAACGCCGCCTCGACCTGGATCGGCTGGTGGGCAGGACCCCTCAGGTCGGCGACCAGGTCCGGCAGTTGGTTGCTGGACGAGCGCAGGTAGACGGGGCCCGCGAGCGGTTGGTCGAGCAGCGGGGTCTCCGCCACGGCCCGGCCATAAATGGCCGCTTTCGGGCACTGGTCCGCCGCGAACTGGACCCGGGTGCAGACCGTCCTTATGTGCGCCTGGTCCAGGAAGGCGGACCGAGGCAGCGTCACAGCCGCCCTGGCAACGTTCGCGTCACCCGCCCGCGGCGTCAGGACAGCCGTAAGAGCCGGATTGTCGCCTCGCCTGGTACCGCCTTTAAGCCTCAGCGAAACCTTTGGCTTAAACCCAAGGCCGGCACAATTTCCAACTTGGAACGGGCTGGAGACATTGGCGGTGGCGCCCTCATCTCCCTTCACCGTCGCGCCAGCCGAGAGCGGTTCGCAATTAGTTGGATTGACGATGAAGTTAGGCCGGTCGATCGCCACCCGAATGTCCCTGACGTCGAGCAAGATGCCATGGAGGATGGTCGGGATCGGGTCCGAGACGGCCGTGATCTGGGCCGTTTTCGGGTTGATGTACAGGGCGGTGCGCACGACCACGTTGCCGAGGTCGAGCGGCCCAGCCACCGCCGGGACAACCAGCGCCAGACTCAGCGGCGCACCTTTGTAGGGACCGGCGAGGTAGGCCTTGCCGGTATTGACGTAGAACGGATCGGGGCCAGCTCCGGCGCCTGCCGAGGAAGTGCCGATCTGACTGGCCGCCGGGCAGGATGGATTGTCGATCTCAGCCTGGCCGGTTTCCTCAGCCGTGGGGATCGACGCCAGCACTGCGTCTGGGCAGTACGGAATACCTCTGAGGTCTGCGGTGAGACCCGTAGGAACGGTCACGGCGAGAGCGGTGAAGCGCTGGGTACCGTCATCGCGCTTGAGGGTCATTAGGAACGAACCATGGCCCCCAGCGACCGGGTTAGACGAACCGGTGGTCAGCTTCGGGTCGAGGCCACCACCGGGACAAGAACCGCCATTCGGGCCCTCCGTCACCTCAAAGGTAGAGGTCTGGACGACCGTCTCCTCTGCGGTCGGGTTATTGGGATCCGCAGCGTTCCAGGGCGTCAGCTCCGCTTTGATCTCATAGGCACCGCAGCGACGGGGATTGAGCAAGGGCGAACGTGGTCCCTGGGCAAAATGAAGGTCGACGCTAGAAAACGGCGCTTCCGGGTTGTCATCGAAGGTGATGACAAGTTGACCGGTCTTCGGGTCCGGGATCACTTTGCCCGCAATCTTGATCAGGATCCCGTCTTTCTCAGACTCAAAGACCATATAGAGGCCGATCATCTCGTCGAACGGATTGTCATTTTGCTTCGCGATATACACCGATCCGGTCAGTTTTTCCTGAATCAGCGGCGTGACGATCGCGATCGTCCCGATCTTCGAACCATCCGGACACTCGATCGGGTTATTGGTCTTCATCTTGACCTGGGTGGCCGTGCAGGCAGCGAGCCCATGGCCAGCGGCCGCATTAACCGCCATTCCGGCCGGCAGAGTCACGGTGGCCCGCTTCAAATTTGCCTGGGAAATACCAGTAGGGCTCTCCAAACCGTCGGTGGGCATGGTCAGCGAGACATCCAATCCCGTCGGGGAGTCCGCCTGGACGGAAGTCGGAGTTAACTCGATCTCAGGTTCGAATTCGACCGCATCACAACCAGTTACAGCCGGCGCCTCAAACTCTTTGACTGCAAACTCGCCAGGATTCTCCCAAGCGTCCACGCGAAGGACCGTGGTAGGTGGCTCTGCTGCGCATCGAGTCGGCAGCGTGACCAAGGGGACGGGATTAGCTCCTATCTGCGTCGCTTTCTTGCAGCTGACGAATTCATTGAATGGCCCACCCGTGGTCGCTCCAAATCCGCAAATCGTGGCTTGTACATCGCGGAGAGCTGGATTAACAAGCGCTGGTGCAGATTCGAGCGTTATTGCATAACCATCCTCAGGCCGGAGGCGTGGGGTAAAGGTGTAGACCGTCTCTGACAGTTTGTGGGGAAAGGCAAACTGAGCGGGAACGCCAAATTCAGGCTCGATCGCGTAAATTGGCATATTTTCGATCTTGGTACCGAATCCGTCAATGGTCACTCCGCCGACCACACTGCCGGATGGACAAGTCTGTGCCAGCACCACCTCCATCGAGGAACATAGCTCAGGCACAGCTAAAGCGTTGCCAACGAATCCACGCGGAGTGTCGGTGGCAATAAGCCTGGCCCGGCCCATCGGGGCATATCTATCACCAGGAAGTACCGAAGGGGGGATCAACACCCTTTTTTTGGCGAACGAAAAGGTAGCCCTGGCGGCAAGTGGGTGGCCACCAGCTTGAGTCTCTTCAACCACCCCTCCTTCATTAGGAACTTTGGTTTCAAACGCAGTGATGTCGAATAGTCTCGGTGGGGTGAAAGTAAATTCATTAAACGCACTCGCAGCTAGGGGCGCACCGCCACCAGAGACTGTAGCGCTAGCAATCGCGACATTGGGTAAATCGTCTCCAAGTGCGGTGCCGATAGCGATTGGAGGATAGAGAGCACCGGGATTTAACGCATTGGCGCGATTGCAGGAAACTTTTGCCTGAAGGCCACCAGATGGGGGCTGGGAGGAACAGGTCCAGCCACTAGGCGCAATTTCTTCATTCGTTCCATTGAAGATTTTGTACGCGAACGTACTTTCACTCTCCGGTAGATGAACCTCCACATTGACAACACCGCTGATTGGGGTGCTGGTTTCGCTCATGCTTGAGACGGACAACGTGTTGTTATTGCTAGGAGCCACAGGAGAGGGCGCCGGGTTAGTGGCAAGGTTCGCAGATACTTTCGTCGCCGCGCCGCTGGCATTAGCTGCCTTCACAGCGCACTGAAAAGTGGCACTGGTAGCAACATCAGCGGCTTGGACGGCGTAGGTGTTCGTAGCGGCACCATTACCAGAAAGCGGAATTCCATTGCGGTACCACTGATAGTTAAACGTCGGTTCGCCGCGCCAGAGTCCAGTGGCACAGGTCAGAGTCGTTGGTGGAGCCGTAGCCGACGGGTCACCTCCCACATTTAGTGAACCGCCAACACTAAGCGTTAGGGTGGGGGTCCCGGCCGTCATTGGAGGTGCCGCGGAAGGTACGGGATCAACGATAAAGCCACTTGCTACACGGGTAGAGCCGGCAAAACCACCGCCTATATCCACAACCGTGTTCGTTGCAGTTACCCTACATTGAATAACTTGCCCGTTGTCTGCCGCCTGTAGCCCATAGGTGGAAGCTTCTGCTCCTGGAATAGCAACCCCGTTGCGTAACCATTGAAAACTAAACGTCGGACTAGAGCCTCCCCATGCAGTGGGATTACAGGTGAGTTCCGCCCCAGATACAACTCTGGCAACATTAGCAACGGTCACCGTATAATTGATTCTTTCGTCGCTTCTACTAACCGATAGCTCATCTTTTTCTATATAGGCACCCAGGGTGGGCACCGCTACGGCGTTCATCGGGTTAACGCTCAGTCCAATGATGCCGGCGATAAGTCCCGTTAAGAAGCCAGCGAGCCAGAAAACATGGATCACGCCTTGAGTGTTGTAGTAGTAGAAGGTAGTGCTGCGGTAGCAGATCTCAATCATCGCTGGCCCCCCTGCTTGCGGCTGGTTCGTTTCTCGTGATTTGGCCGCTTAACGCAGCGAGTTTTCCCTTTGCGCTGAACCCTCCGCTTGCCGCGAGGGCAGTTACGCACCGGGTCCAGCTTTACATTGCCCTGACTTAAAAGCCCGAGCCCCTGAGCGCTGGGAACGCTGGGGACAGCATCAGAGGAACCTTGACACCCCTCGTTCCCGTTGGGTATGCAGACCGGTATAGGGGGCGGTTTTCGAAAACCCCCTTCCACTCTAGCTGCGTAAACATCGCCGATTGAATCCCCATCCTCGGGCAGAAGCTGGGCTGGAGTCGTAAAGGCAGCCGTAGAACCGTCATGGGAGAGAACAGGAGTGCCACCCGGCAGGCGGACCAACTGCCCCCTCCGCCAGAGGTAAGAGTTACCGTCGCCACCAATACCGTCTGGGACGAGAGTCTCGTTAGTTGAAAAAACGACGGTCTCACCATCCTCACTCGCCCATCGACCGTCCTCAGCAAAGTCGGTACCAGGGACAAAAGGATTGCCACGCGAGGCCACGTCGAACGCGCCGTTGTCGTTTCCTCCCGGTACCGCCTTCGAAATCCGCTCCAACTGCTCAGACTCTGCGTCGTAACGGAATAGGTCACGACTAAGGCCGTCCCCGTCATCTGCCGTGAGGGGAGCTTTTGAGAGAAAAAGAAGGATATGCCCATCTCCCCCGATTTGACCGAGATTCTCATCCACTGCAGGCACCGGATAGGCATTGTTCTTGAAGGTGCCTTCCCCACCCCAGAGAGCACCTTGATCACCTGACGCCAAGGCACCGATGAAAGCAAGGGATTTAGTCGCAGAATCCCAGACGTATAGGTTCGGCTGGCCTGGTTGCGCTTCGCCGTCTTCGGGATTCTTATCTGAGGTAAGAACATTTTCGGCAGCGAAATAGACGTGAGAACCGTCTCCGGAAATTGCCGCGACCGAATTGAATACCTTTGCTTCTTTACCAGCTTCGTGCAACCCAGGGACAGTCTCACCGGCCGAAACCTGGATCAGCCGCTGACCGGGGGGCAGCGTGGAGTCGTAAAGATACAAGTCGCAGCCGGGCTGAGCGATCGTAAGACTGCATTGGGAGGCGCTGTCATCGAGATCGGAGTCAGCAACCGTACGATTGGTAGTGAAATAAACCTTAGTGCCGTCCATGGACGCCCCTTGGTAAAGGTCATCACCATCGGCTGCACTACAAGGTGGTGCTACTCGATCGCAATCCCCGGAGGGCTCTTTAAGCAAGCGACTGATCCATGGCCCGTCTTGAGCCTCAATTCGCTTGAGAATACGTAGTTTATTCGCTTCAGTGCAGGGCCCGGATTCGGGTTGAGCCGCACGGGCAGAGAAGTACACGCGAGTACCGTCCGTAGAAATGGCGTGTTGATTTCTATTTCCGTTAGGTGCAGGGAACGGACCGACTCCCACAAACTCCCCTATGCCGCCAAGACGAGCGCCACAATTACCACCCCATACTTTCCCCTCTCCATCACGCGAAAGAAGAACAATGAAAGGCACGTCCGAAGGCGTGAAAGCCACAGCATAGACATTGTAGTCGGCGCCCGGTCCGGATGGACTCGGATCGCCCGATAGATAGGAAGTCAGACGATCAGCACCACCAGCGGCCTTGGGCCCCGGGCGAAAGTAGAGATGGGAGTGATCTTCAGACGCACCCTGGAGATCACTCGCTTCGACGGTTAGGGGTACACCACCGCCCAACGGAACCAACGCCGGAAATAATAGTGAGAATGATCCATCTAGCCTCCCTTGAAAGACTTGAGCTATACCCATTTGTCGCTGAGACAGAGTGGCTGCAATTTGAAACCAACTGGAGAAATCCGGCGTGAAACTGAGAGGCTCCGCGTTTTTCCGCCATCCGTAGAAGAAACCGGCTGGTGGAGAGGTAGGTAAGGTTTCCCATCCGGATGGCCCACGAGTGGCAACGTATGGGTCGCCAAATGGATCTAATAAACCCGGCGTTTCGGCCAAGCCAGCAGGCGAGAGAAAGCGAATGCGTTGCCCGTTGGCTGAAACGTGGGGATTGTTGGCACGCTGGTTGAACTTGCGTGACGGACTGACAAGCTCAATAGCCATGCAGTCCGGAAGAAAGGCAACGTTCTGTTCTAGCCGAATATCCCCATTTGAGCAGGGATCGCCTGGAACCGGAGCGGCAGAAGCAGAAGAAGTAAAAACCGCCAAAAATACAGCTGAGAAAAAGGCGGATACCAGGCATGCGAACCACAATGTATCGCCTGCTTTGACCCGGCTACCCTGCCAGGACATCGAAAGCTGTCTCACTTCGTCCCCCCCCTCGCGCCCGGCCCCACGCCGGGCTCTCCCTATTGCCCAAATCGACTAGCCCGACACAATCGAGCCAGTCGGCACCATAGAGGTACAACTGAGGTCTTGTCAACATTTACACGTAAGCTTGTTAAGGAACTCGAAAATTTTCTAAAGTGGGCCGCGTAGTTTTGGGCTACGCGGCCCCACTTAGATCACCCCGCAGCAGCGCTGTGAGGTGCACTCAAACGGCTATTCGATTCCGAATGTAGCTTTGGGTGTAACCGAAGCCGTACCGAATGCCTGGATACCACCGGCACCCGTTCCCGAAACGGTTAGGGTACTCATTGTGGTCGGATTATCGGGCGTTGCTGTCACTGCCGGGAAGATAACAGTGCTGTCATGTACCGGGCAGTTAGGTGTATTGTCGTTATATGTATTTGTGATTGTGACGTCTGTAATGGTTATGTCAGGTTCGCCGGCTTCATTTGTTTCGACATGCATCTCCCATGGGAGATCAAAGGTGTGGTCACCTTTCAAGGTGCAGGCTTGCAACCCACCTTCACCTACGCATTTATTTGTTGTGATGTCAAATGTGTCAATCTCACCTGTTGTGGTTCCGGCGAATAGTGTGGCTGTAATATCTATTTCGCACCTATAAGAAGCAACCCCCGGGATCGCGAAACCCAGTACACCCTCGACTTCAATATGCTCGTTTTGGGTGATCGGTTTATGGTGTTTCAGCCAGTTCGCCGATGCGGATGCCGGAGCGGCAACGGCGACCAAGGCGAGTGCCATGCTGGCGACCAGCATGATGCGCTTGAGGTTCATCGAATTCCCTTCCCTATTGAATTGGTTTCCCTATCCCCGGATGGCCGGGGACATGGCGATCAATAACGGAAGAACTAGAGAACAGTCAAGAAAAACTTTGCGGAAGGCGACACGAGAAACCGGCGGGGTTCATGGATCTCGGGTTATCTGCCTGCAAATCGCTGTAAGTCGGTGTCTAACACGCGCAAATTTGCGGTACTTAACGGCGGGAAGAGGAGATCGTGGATGTCTTGGACGATGTTCATCGGTAGGTCCGGTTTGGCGCCTCGAACTCGAAGAGCATCGAGACGGCCGTCGACCACAGCTTCGAGCCAAGCGTCCGAGGTGCCCAGCGCCCACGTGGGTGGGTCGGAGGCGGTATCGGAGCTGCAGGAGACAATCTCTCCCTCCCGCACCCCAAGGGTGACGCCGGCCACCTGCCTCTCCTCCCCTCCGGCATCTCCTGCTGACGTGAGCACGGCAAGCGCGCAGGCTCCGGTAGTGCTGTGGGAAAGTTCCACCAACCGAAGGGTGAGCAGGAACGAAGCCTCGACCTCGACATGGGAGATAGGGGCGACATTGTCGGCCATATAGCTTCGCTCCCACCGTCCCGCGACGGCAAGTGGGGCAATCGCGTGGCAGAGCCAGTCGCTCACGGCATAGGGCTTGCCCTTGCCCGTGCTCTCGATTGCGGTGACGAGATTCGTGGAGCGCAGCTTGGACAGACGACGCTCAAGCGCCGGATAGCTTATGTCCGGGATTTCGGAGTTGAGCTCGGTCAGCGTGAGAGGCCGCTCCGCGAGCACTCTGACGATAGTCGAGTCCCAGCCGCCGATCAGCGCCCTGATCGCGCCTGCAGCGGCGGCGCCGTCGAGCTGGATCGGGCCCTTCGGGGCGTGCAGCAGCCAATACTCGAGCCGATCGGCGACCGTGAGGAGGTCACGGCCGGCCGAGGTGATCTCGGTAGTAAGGCACCTTGACTCGCTGCTGGGATCCCGCTTGGCGAGGACGCCCAGCTCGCAGAGGTTGGCCACGGCAGCCCGGAGACTCGTCTGCGGCGCCCAGCCGATTGTCTCTTCTAGGTCACTCGCTCGCAGCGCGCCATCGGCGTGGGCCCGCAGGGTTCGCGCGTTCAGCGCATAGGCAAAGATCGAAAGCGCTCGGCTGCCTGCCAGCACCGGGACCCGCGACCGACTCGTGCGAGCCGGCCCGTTGCCTAACTCCGGATTCCCCTTGTGCGTATCGAGTCCTATGCCAGCGCCTTCCCTTGCAAATCGACGCCATCTCCGCCACCATCCTAGGGGAAATAATCAAGAGAATTTTATTAATACTTTATGTAGTTTGAGGACCGCCGTATCTTTCATCGAACGGTGAAGCGCTAGGAGCGGAGAGGGTGGGATTCGAACCCACGAGGCGGGTTAACCCCGCCCACGCGATTTCCAGTCGCGCTCCTTAAGCCACTCGGACACCTCTCCGGTTGGCCAAAGGGTATTCGTTCAGCGGCGGCTGGCGAAGAAATCGCGCAGGAGGGCTGCGCACTCGGGCTCCATCAGGCCACCGACCACCTGGGGGCGGTGGTTGAGCGCGGGCTCGCCGAGGACGTCGAGGACGCTGCCGGCGGCGCCGGCCTTCGGATCGGAGGCGCCGAAGACGACGGTGGGGATGCGAGCGAGGACGATCGCCCCGGCGCACATCGCACAGGGCTCCAGCGTCACGTAGAGGGTCGTGCCAGGCAGGCGCCAACCTCCGAGCGCCTCGGCCGCGGCGCGGATCGCGAGGATCTCGGCGTGGGCGGTGGGGTCCTTGCGCAGCTCCCGCTCGTTGCCGGCGGCGCTGAGCACCTGGCCCTCGCGGGCCACCACGGCCCCGATCGGGACGTCGCCGTGCTGCTCCGCCTCGCGGGCGCGCTCGATCGCCAGGCCCATCAGGCGGCGGTGCTGGGCGTCGAGCGACTCGTCCGGCATCGATCGGAGAGTATGTGCCACCTACAACTTCGCGGGCCGGCCGGTGTTAGCTGATTGCTCGCTCCACTGCAGGGATTTACGCGAGCCGATCCGACATGAGCCGACGCCTGACGACCTTCGCTGCCTCTGCCCTGCTCGCGGGCGCCTTCGCGACGGCCCCAGCCGCGGCGGCTACTGGTGTCTCGCCGGCGCGCGCCTTCGTGCCCGGCGAGGTCGTCGTCAAGCTCGAGGGCCAGCGAGTTGGGCGCTCCGTAGACCTGCCACCCGGCGTCGGCGTGCACCGGGCCACGGCGGCGCTGCGGCGTAGGCCGCGGGTTTCCTACGCCGCCCCCAACTACATCGCCACCGCCTCGGCCACGAAGCCGCTGCTGACCAGCACGGGGATACCCAACGACCCGGGCCCGATCGAAGGCCCGCCCGGCGCGCCCGGGGGCTGGACCTCACTGCAGTGGAACCTGCTGCCCTGGGAAGGCGCGCCGACCGCACTGCTGCCGACCTCGCCGGGCGGGATCGACGCGGTGGGCGCCTGGCAGAACCTGATCGAGGCAAAGCGCCCCGGCGCCCAGGGAATCGTCGTCGCCGTCCTCGACACCGGCGTTGCCTACCGCTCGATGTCCCCGCGCTTCCTGCGCAGTCCCGACTTCGCCACCGGCCAGTTCGTCAAGGGCTACGACTTCGTTGCCGGCGACTCCCTACCACTCGACGAAAACGGCCACGGCACCCACATCGCCGGGACGATCGGCGAGAAGACCGACAACGGCATCGGGCTGGCAGGGCTCGCCTACCGCGCCAAGCTGATGCCGGTGCGGGTCCTCGACAAGCACGGAGCCGGCGAGGCCGACGACATCGCCAGGGGAATCCGCTTCGCCGTCGACAACGGCGCCGACGTGATCAACATGAGCTTCAACTTCGGTTGCGGCAAGCGCGTCCCCGGAATCAACGAGGAGCTGCGCCGCGCCTACGAGAAAGGGGTCGTGACCGTGGCCTCGGTCGGCAACCTGGGCGCCGAGACCTGCGTCTCACCGCCCTCCACCGGCCCGCGCGTGATCGGCGTCGGCGGCGCCACCGAGGGCGGCTGCCTCGGTGGCTACTCGCTGACCGGCGACGGGATCGACGTCGTTGCCCCCGGCGGCGGTGCGCCCGTGCCCGGCTGCCCCTCGGTCTGGTCGCGGCCGATCTACCAGGTGACCTTGAAGGGCGGGGACACGCGCCGCTTCGGCGAGCCCGCCAACTACGTCGGCACCTCGATGGCCGCCGCCCACGTCTCCGGCGTCGCGGCGATGGTCCTGGCCAGCGGGGTGCTGCCGCCGAAGACCTCGCCCCGCGGCACGGTGAACCGGGTGGCCCGGCGGCTGGGCGCGACCGCCCGCAACCTCGGCCTGGCGGCGACGCGGCAGGGCGCCGGCCTTATCGACGCGGCTGCGGCCACCGATCCGTCGTTGTAGAAGCGCTCAGCAAAAGGGCTTCGTTGGCGAATTATCCTCACTTCTCGCAAATTGCGATCCCGACTGCAGACAATAGCTTCCGACGCATCTGCAGCCCTGCGTCGATGGTCGACTCGGCAGGAAATAAGGTCTCGCAGGGCTAATCGCAACTCCAGCAACCGAGAAGAGGATCCTGGTCGTTCGTGAGCGCCAAGTGATGCTCGATGAGGATCTCGCAGTCCTTTACGGCGTCGAGACCAGGGTCCTGGTTCTGCAAGTAAAACGCAACATCAAGCGCTTTCCCGACGGCTTCATGTTCCAGCTGTCCGCGCAAGAGTTCAGCGACTTGAAATCACAATTTGTGATTTCAAGTGGAGGGCACGGGGGTCGTCGGAACCGTCCGCTGGTAGAGATCATGCGGGTATTCGTCGAGCTTCGCCGCATTGCAGCTTCATACTCTGCGATTGAAGAACGGCTCGAAGAGCTTGAGCGAGAGACTGGAGCAAAGCTCGGTCACCACGACGAGCAGCTGAAGCAGATCTTCAGGGTGCCTGAGGGCGAGAGATAGCCGAGGTCGTCAGTGCGGCGCAGCCGCGGCCACCCGACTTGTCGCTGTAGACAAATTTGCGTGTCTTAAGCTCAATATTTATTGACTAACTAGAGCTTCCCCGTTATGGATCGCTCATCCCCCGAATGGGGGATGAGCTACGACCATGAAGGGAAAGAGATGAGCATCAAGAGAATTCTGCTATTCGGCAGCATAGCGCTAACGGTAATCGCCGTCACGGCGCCGGCGGCTGCTCAGGCCGAAGTCACACTGACAGAGGACACACAGAAACTCGCAGCTGGCGCAGGCGTCACAGCTACAAGCACCGATCTAAAGATAACAACGAGCCAAGGCACGATTGTTTGCACAAAAGTGATGCTTCACTTCGAAGTTGTCACGAACGGCCCGGGAGGCCATGTCGTCCTCAACCCACTGGGAGAAGGAACAACCGAACACTGCACAGTTGCAGAGAACGGTTTCCGAGTGACAATCACAGATTTGACAGTCGTCCAAAACCTGACAATCAATACATGGGGCACAGGAAACGTTGGCGTGACATTGATAGACCACATATACCACCCCAGCGATGTGAATCACACGACGCCGCTCCAGACATGTCATTTCGCGGGCACCGCTCACCTAGAAGGGCGCGGATGGGGGGTCGATGAATTCGAGATCACACAGTCCGCCCTCACCGGGACTGGGCCGGGCTGCCCCCCGGTCGGCGCGATCGAGGGCAAATTCACACTGGAGACAAGCAACGGAACTCCAGTCGAACTCGACTACGAAGAAACAGGATAAGGATGCACCCCGGGGGCCGCGGACGCGGCCTCCGGGTAAGCCGCTAGGTCGTGCGGACTACGAGGACGCTGCAGGGAGCGTGGTGGGAGACGTTGTTGGGGACGCTGCCGAGCAAGAAGCGGCGCGCCCCGGTCATCCCTTTGTTGCCGACGACGATCAGGTCGGCGTTGGTGTCCTCGGCGACGGTGAGGATCGCGTCGGCGGGGTTGCCCTCGACCGGGTGGGTCTGGACCTCCAGGCCCTCCTTCTTCGCCGCCGCGGCGGCGGCCTCGAGCACGAGGTTGACGTCCTCGCGGGGGCCGAGCTGGTGCTGGACGTCCGCCGGGGCGTCCAGCTGCTCGCCCTCGGTGCGGCGTTTGGAGACGGGCTCGTAGGCGCTGACGATGCTGAGCTGGGCGCCGGAGAGCTTGGCCAGGTCGGCAGCCTGCCGGACCGCCTCGGCGGCGGTCTCCGACCCATCCGTCCCTACCACGATGCGCGAGAACACGCGGTGATACTAACGCGCCGAGTGGCGCGCGGGAAGACCGCGGAAACCGTCGCCGAGGATCTCGGTCGGCGTCGTCGCCAGGCGGACGACCGCGATCGCCATCGAGGCGAGCAGGCAGGCGACGAGGATCGCCAGCCCGACTTTCCAGAGAGTCGGCATGACCGGCAGCCTAGTCGCGGGTAGGCTGGCTGGCATGGAGAGGATCGCGGACGGGGTCTGGCTGCTGCGCGGGGACTTCCGCGGGGCGATGAACGTCTACTTCCTCGACGACGGGGACGGCGTCGTCCAGTTCGACGCCGGCACCAAGTCGATGACGAAGGCGGCACGGAAGGCGGCGGAGAGCCTCGGCGGACTGAAGCGGGTCGTGCTCGGCCACGCCCACGCCGACCACCGTGGCACCGCGCCGTACATGGGCGTCCCGGTCCACTGCCACGCCGACGACGTCACCGACGCCGAAAGCGACGCCTCGATCGCCCCCTACTTCGACCTCTCGCAGCTGCCGGTTGCCCCGATCCGCTGGATCTACCCTCTCCTGCTGCGGCGCTGGGACGGCGGCGCGGTGAAGATCGACGGCACGGTCTCGGAGGGCGACGAGGTGGCGGGCTTCCGCGTCCTGCACTTCCCCGGCCACGCGCCGGGCCTGATCGGCCTCTGGCGCGAGAGCGACCGGCTGGCGATCGTCAGCGACGTCGTCTACTTCGTCGACTCGGGGCGGCTGAAACCGCTGCCGCAGGGTGAGGCGAGCGTTCCCCACCCCGCTTGGGCCTGGAACCACGCCAAAGCGAAGGAGTCGGTGCGGCGGCTGGCAGCGCTGGAACCGGCCATCGTCTGCGCCGGGCACGAGGGGCCGCTGCGCGGCGACAACCTGCGCGAGACCCTGGAGCGCGCTGCCGAGCGCTACTGAGGCGACTGCGCGTCGTGGGCGGGCCGCGCCGCGGCCGACCGCTGTCATAGGTTGCCCTCGCTGATGATCGGGACCTACGCCTCGGCGGCGTTGATCTGCGCCGCCTCGCTGCTCGTCGGACGCGCGCTGCTCTCCGTCGCGGGGCGCGACTCGTGGTCGTGGCTGGCGCCGGCGGCCGGCTTCGGCGCGGTGCTGACGGTGACCGGGGTCCTCGCCCGGGCGCCGGGGCACGGCGCCTCGGCGACGCTGGGCCTGGGCCTGCTGATCGTCGCGGCGGCGGCGATCGTGGCGTTGGGACCGCGGTGGCGTTGGGACCGCGAGGCGCTGCGGCAGGGCCTCCCGGTCGCGCTCGTCGTCGCCCTCGTGCTCTCGATCCCCTTCGCGATGACGGCCCGCTGGGGCCTGCTCGGTGTCGGCTTCAACAACGACCTCGGCCTCCACCTGGCCTGGGCCGAGTGGCTGCGCAGCGGCTTCGGGCCGACGCCGGAGCCCGGCTACCCGCTCGGCCCGCACGGCCTCGCGGTGGCGATCGCCGCCGTGCCGGGCATCGGGCTCGGCCAGGCCTTTGTCGGCGAGGTCTTCGCGATCGGCATCCTCACCGGCCTCACCGCGCTCGGCGCCCTGCCCGGCTTCGGCCCCCGGCGGCGCCTGCTCGCCGCAACGATGGTCGCCGTCCCCTACCTGGCTGCCTCCTACTTCGCCCAGGGCGCCTTCAAGGAGACCGCCGAGGCCCTCTTCGTGCTCGCCTTCGCGATCGCCCTGCGCGACCCCGGCCCCCTCCCCACCGGCGCCGTCGCGCGGCTCCGCTTCGCCCTTCCCTACCTGGCGCTCGCCGGCGGCATCTTCTTCTCCTACAGCTTCGCCGGACTCGCCTGGCCGATCGCGATCCTGGCGCTGTGGAGCCTGACCCTGCCCGAGGTGCGCTCGGCGCTGGCCCCCCGGGCGCTGCTGCGCACCCTGCTGCGCCCGGCGACGCTGGCGATCGTCGCGCCGCTGGGCGGGCTCGCGGTCGCGGCGACGCTGGTCGGCCCGTTCGGCTTCGTCCACACCTTCAACAAAGTGGCCGGGGCCAACACCTACGGCGCCGTCTCGCCGATCGAGGCGCTCGGCGTCTGGCCATCGTCGAACTACCGCCTCGACGCGCCCGGCGGCCCCCAGCTGACCGGCCTCGCGGGGGCGATCGGGGTGCTCGCGGTGGCGCTCGGCGCCGCCTGGTGGGTTCGCCGGCGCGAGCTCGCCGTGCCGATCGGGCTCGCCGCCTGCGCGGCTCTCTACCTCGCCGCCCTCCCCACCAGCGGCGACTACTCCCAGGCCAAGGCGCTGATGATCGCCGCGCCGCTGGCGATGCTGGTCGCGATCCGGCCGCTGCTCGCCGAGGCTTGGCCAGATCGAGTTCGCACTTCTTCTCGAATAGCGCGACTAAACGCGAACTCGGCGTCGATCGTGCGGCTGGGCTGGTTCCTACTCGCCGTCGTCTTCGTCGGCGGCGCCGCCTACTCGAGCCTGCTCGCGCTGCGCGACGCGCCGGTCGGGCCGCCCGGCCACGGCGCCGAGCTGCGCTCCTTCCTGCCGAAGCTGGAAGGCGAACCCGTCCTCTACGCCGGCCAGGACCGCTACGCCGCCTACGAGCTGCTCGGTGCCGACACCCACGTGCCGCTGGTCGAGTTCCCCGACGAAGAGGTCGCGCACAACCCCGAAAAGCCGTTCGACACCGGCGACGCCTACAGTCCGATCGACTTCGACTCCTTCTCCCAGGGCACGCTCGACCGCTTCCCCTACGTGATCACCGGCCGCGCCGCCTGGAACAGCCAGGCCCCGCCCAACTTCCGCCGCGTCGCCGCCACCCCGTCCTTCCTGCTCTGGAAGCGGACTGGCCCAACGCCCGACGACCGCCACGTGCTGCTCGAGGGGACCGACGCGGGGGCATGGGCCGGGTGCGCCTCGCCCGAGATCCGCATCCTGCTCGCCAGCGGCGGCCGCGCGTCGCTGTTCGGGGCGCCGGCGATCGGCCCCAAGTCACGCTGGGTGCCGGGCGACGTGCTCGGCACCGGCGAGAGCGCCACCCAGACGCTGGAGCTGCCCGCCGGCCGCTGGCTGCTCTCGCTGCAGTACTTCTCCCCCTTCGAGCTGACCCTCAGCGCCCCCGGCTTCCGCCAGGCCCTCGAGCCGGCCCTCGACGGCCAGCGCCCGAACACGATCAGCCTCGCCAACGACGGCCAGTTCTGGCCGGCAGGGGAGATCGTCAGCGACGGCGGCCGCGCCCGCTTCACGATCGCCGCGAGCGAGCCGAGCACGCTGCAGCGGCTCAGCGGCTACGCCGGCAAGGCGCAGCTCGGCAACCTGGTCGCGGTACCCGCCGGACCGCGCCGCCTCGTCCCGCTCGCCGCCGCCTGCGACGGCTGGATCGACTGGTACGAGTCCTCCGAGACCCCCTGAGCCACCCGGTCTCCCACCAAACTCGATCTCAGGCCAGGGTGCAGCGGGCCTGGTAGATCGAGGTGAAGCCGTTTTCGAAGCCGTTGCGGGCGGCGCGCAGGTAGAGGCGCCAGACTCGGACCCGTTCGGGGCCGGCCAGGCGGATCGCCTCGTCGAGGTTCTCGTCCAGGCGCCGCGCCCAGTGGCGCAGGGTCTCGGCGTAGTCGGCGCCGAACTCCTCGACGTGGCGGGGGACGAAGCCGGCCCCTTCGAGCGCCAGCAGCACCCGCGAGAGGTGCAGCGGCTCGGCGTCGGGGAAGACATAGCGCTCCGAGAACGCCCCGGCCTCGGGGTCGTTGTGCCGCAACCGGGTGATGCCGTGGTTGAGCAGGCGGCCGCCGGGCTCGAGCAGGCCGGCCAGCGTCCGCGCGTAGACGTCGATCTGCTCCTCGCCGACGTGCTCGACCATGCCGATGCTGGCGATCGCGTCGAAGCGCTCGCCGGTGAGGTCGCGGTAGTCCATGACGCGGATCTCGACCCGGTCGGCGACGCCGGCCGCCTCGGCCCGCTGCCGCGCCTTCTCCGCCTGCGGCGGCGAGAGGGTGATGCCGACCACGCTGACACCGTGCCGCGTCGCCGCCCAGAGCGGGAAGCTGCCCCAGCCGCAGCCGACGTCGAGCAGCCGCTCGCCCTCCTTCAGCGCCAGCTTGCGGCAGACCGTCTCCAGCTTCTCTTCCTGCGCCGCCTCCAGCGTCTCGGCACCGCGGGAGAAGATCGCGCAGCTGTAGGTCGTCGAGTCGTCGAGGAAGAGCGAGAAGAACTCGTTGGAGACGTCGTAGTGGTGGCGGACCGCGCGGGCGTCGCGCTCCCTGCTGTGGCGCCGCCCGCTGGGCTGCAGCTCGGCGGCGGGACGGCGCGGCGGCCGGGTCAGACCGGCGGCGCGCACCGCGGCAAGCAGCAGCCGCGCCTTATCGCCTCCCTCCAGGGGCGGCGGCTGCCAGCTGTCGAGCAGCTCGATGACCGCGTCCATGTCGTCGACCTCGATCTCGCCGCTGACGTAGGCGCGGCCGAGGCCGAGCTGGCCGGGCGCGCGCAGGACGTGTGCGGCGGCGCGCGGCGAGCGGACGTAGAACGTCGGCCCGTCGCCGTTCGTCGAGGGCAGCCGGGTCCCGTCCCAGAACTCGACCGCGAAGGGGCGCTCCGGGATCCTCCCCTCGATCTCGCGACGCAGTGGCGAAGTGCTCGCGAACAGCATCTTCACAGCATAGAATCGTTAGTCATGGCGAGCGGCCCACTTCCTTCGGATATCCAACCTGTGGAGAACGAGACCCGGGATCGGATCATCACCGGCCTCGTCACCCTGGTCCCGTTCCTGGCGATCGGCATCGCCGGCTGGCAGGTCTGGGGCAGCGCCCTGCACTGGAGCGACGTCTTCCTCTTCCTCGGGATGTACGTGTTCACCGGGCTGGGGATCACCGTCGGCTTCCACCGCCACCTCACCCACCGCAGCTTCAAAGCGAAACGCTGGCTGCACGGACTGCTGGCGATCCTCGGCTCGGCCGCGATCGAGGGCCCGGTGATCTCCTGGGTCGCCGACCACCGCAAGCACCACGCCTTCTCCGACGAAGAGGGGGACCCGCACAGCCCCCACGTCGACCACGGCCACGGCTGGAGCGGCGCCATGCGCGGCCTCTTCCACGCCCACATGGGCTGGCTCTTCATCCACACCCAGCGCGGCAACAAGGAGCGCTTCGCCCCCGACCTCATCGACGATCCGGTGATCAGCTGGGTCGACCGCACCTTCCTGCAGTGGGCGATCCTCGGCCTGCTCATCCCCTTCGCCCTCGGCTGGGTCATCGGCGGGACCTTCTTCGCCGCGCTCACCGGGCTGCTCTGGGGCGGCCTGGTCAGGGTCTTCGTCCTCCACCACTTCACCTACAGCATCAACTCGCTCTGCCACGTCTTCGGCAACCAGGACTTCGAGACGACCGACGAGTCGCGCAACCTCGCCCTGATCGCGATCCCCACCCTCGGCGAGGCCTGGCACAACAATCACCACGCCTTCCCGACCTCCGCCGTCCACGGCCTCGGCCGCTGGCAGGTCGACGTCTCGGCCCTCGTGATCGACGGCCTTGAGAAGACCGGTCTGGTCTGGGACGTCGTGCGGCCCACGCCCGAGCGCGTGGCCGCCAAGGCCGTCTGACCACGGCACTCGTGGCTAGAGGCGCCAGAAGTAGCGAACGATGCGGTCGCCGGGCAGATACCAGATGACCTTGTGCCGGCCGGTGATCGCGGTCGTGACCTTGTTGACGTAGAGGGTCCCGGCGATCGCCGCGTGATGCGGAGCGTATAGACGTCGCGCGGTCGGGAAGACCACGCACACCGTGTACTCGATGTCCTGGGAGCTGCGCAGGAAAGCGCCAACCTTGCTCCTATGCGGGCAGGTGCTCGCGCGCCTCGCGTACTGGCTCAGGCCGCAGGCGATATAGGCGGTGTAGCGAGGGGCCGGGGCTTCGACGGGAGGCGGCGGAGGTGGTGAAGGGGGGACGTAGGGAGCTCCATACGAGCACGGGCAGGGAAGGCTCTCGCAGGCGATGCCGTCGTTGTCCGCGTCGAGGCGGTGAGGATCGCCTGGGAGCAGGTATTCCTGTGCTTCCGCCTGATTGGCGAAATTCGAGCAGTCGTAGTCGATCGCGTGTGCCGCGGGTGCGCCGATCGCCGCCATGCACAGGGCGAACATCAGCGCAAACCAGAGGATGGAGAGGCGCTTCATGGCGGTTAAACGAAGCTATCTTGTTTGCTAGATCGATGTGTACCGAATAAGGAATTTCTCCTTCTCAAATGAACTCAGTACACTGCATACGGTGTCAAAGAGACCACGACAAGACCTTGGAGCTCTCCTGCGGGAGACGCGCGCCCGGGCTGGGGTGAGCCAGCGCCGATTGGCGCTGCGGGCCGGTACCAGCCAAGACGCGATCAGCCGGATCGAGCGGGGGGTCGAGAAACCGACGCTCGAGCGCTTCGAGCAGTTGATGCTGGCGATGGGGCAGCATCCGGTGATGCGTGTAGAGCCGCTGGAAAGTCGAGTGCCGGCAGCAGAGCTGGAATTTTCCGGCGCTATGACCCCTGCCGAACGGTTACGCGAGGCAAACGGATGGAACCGGGTGGCGTCGCAACTGGCGCTGGCAGGTGAGCAGGCCCGACGTACCGGACACCCGGCGACTCGGAGGGCTGATGACTGAGGCGGGAGACCACGCCGAACAACCGCTGGACATCGCTGGGTTGCTGGAGGTTCTCGCGCGACACGGCGTGGACTACGTGGTGATCGGTGGAGTCGCCACTCAGGTCCATGGCCACCGGCGCACGACGATGGACCTCGACCTGACGCCGGATCCCGATCCGGAGAACCTGAGTCGACTGGCCGCCGCACTCATCGAGTTGCAGGCACGTCCACGAGAGGCCGGGTTCGAGCAAGCGGAGGTCTCCGTCGCTGATCCTGAGCGGCTCGCGGTCGCCGCGATCGTCCCTCCGCTGGTCACCCGACACGGCCAAGTCCACATCCTCAAGGAGCCGAAGGGCGCCCGCGAGTTCGACCAGATGCGGAAGGCGGCCTCGGTGGTCGAGCTCGACGGGATCGAGGTGGCCATCGCCTCGCTAGACGACCTGATCCGGATGAAGCGAGCCGCCGGGCGGCCCTCCGACCTCGACGACATCGCGGTGCTCACCGAGGTGGAGCGACAGCAGGACTGATCAAGCCGGGAAGCCGTGCTCGACGGTCTCCAGCAACCAATCGGCGCCGGCGTCGCGTAGCTCCTTGACGCTGTAGCTGCCGGTGGCTACGCCGACGACCTGGATGCCGGCGCCGTGGCCGGCTTTGACGTCGCGGGGGGTGTCGCCGACCGCGATGCTGGCGCCGTCGGCGAGGGTGCCGCCGGAGACCAGCTCGCCACGGCGCAGGGCGGCCTTGGTCACCTCGGTGCGGTCGGCGGAGTCGGAGCCGTAGCCGCCGAAGCTGAAGAAGCGGTTGAGGCTGGCGCGGGCGAGCTTGATGTGGGCGGCCGCCTCGATGTTGCCGGTGACCAGGCCGAGCAGCAGCCCCCCGTCGATCAGCCGGTCGAGCAGCGGCTCGACGCCTGGCATCACGCGGTAGCCCTCTGACTCGGCGACGGTGTCGGGGAGGTGCTTGAGGTAGCTGGCGATCGCCTTGGCCCGCTCTTCGGGCGAACCCTCGCGGCCGATCACCTCGCGGAAGACGATCGCGGCGATCTCGGGGTCGGTCATCCCCGCGTCGGTGTGGTCGGCGATGTCGACGTCGACCCCGTGCAGCTCCTCGAAGGCGCGTCGCCAGGCGGCGCCACCGGCACCGCCCGTCACCAGCAGCGTCCCGTCGATGTCGAACAGCACCGCGCGGGTGTCACTCATTCAGCAGCTCCCGCTGGGTCAGCCAGTAGAGGAGGCCGAGCGCGGGCAGCACGACCAGCGCCGCGACGACGAAGACGATCATCACCGCGTCGAGGGTCGGATCTGGGGCGGCGGCCTCGGAGATCGTCAGCGAGGTCGGCAGCAGGTAGGGGAACTGGGCGACCCCCCACCCCCAGATGACCGCGACGACGGCGCCGACCGCGAGCGGCCGCAGGCCGCGGCGGCCACGCTGCAGCAGCAGCCCCAGGACCCCGAAGCCACAGAGGATCGAGACGATCACCAGCGGCAGCCCCTCGACGACGAGCCGCTCGTAGACGTAGTTGGCGTCGGCGTTCAGGGCGACGATCCCGGCCATCGCCAGAACGCCGGCGGCGAGAGCCGCCACCAGCGCCCGGCGGGAGAAGTAGCTCTCCATCTCCTTCTCGTCGTGGCGGTGGGCGTCGACGACGAGGAAGACCGCCGCCAGGTAGGCGCCGGTGGCGACGAACAACGCCCCGGTCAGCAGCGGCAGCGGCTCCAGCCAGCTCGAGAAGGCGTCGCCGTTGCCCTCGGCCGGGACGTTGCCCGAGGCGACGGCACCGACCACGGTGCCCATGAAGAAGGGGGTCAGCACCGAGGAGAGGGCGAAGATCGCGCCCAGCGCCCGTTCCCGCGAGAGCGTGTCGACCGACTTGCGGAAGGCAAAGCCGGCGCCGCGCAGGACGATCCCGAGGGCGGCCAGGGCAATCGGCACGTAGAGGGTCGACATGATCGCCCCGAACGCCTCCGGGAAGGCGGTCCAGAGGACGACGAGGATGAAGATCAGCCAGACGTGGTTGGCCTCCCAGACTGGGGTGAGGGAGCGCTGGATCGTCGCCCGCGGCCGCTCGCCCTTCTCGGCGTCACCGGCGATCAGGTCCCAGAAGCCGCCGCCGAAGTCCGCCCCGCCGAAGACCGCGTAGAGCGTCGCGCCCGTCCAGAGGATCGCCGCGGCGACATCGGCCTTGGTCATGCGATCGTCTTCCGGTGCGCTTTATGCGTATATAGAAAGGAAAAGGCGCACCGGAAGCTCATGACGAGACCTCCGTCGGGCCGTACGGGACCTCGGTCAGGTCGGTGTCGCCCTCCTCGCGCCAGCGGCGGGACATGCCGCGCAGGACGAGGATCGCGGTCGTCCCCAGCGCCGCGTAGAGGAGCAGCGTCCCGGCGAAGGCGAACCAGATCCCCTCCGCCTCGGTCACCGCTTCGGAGGTGCGCATGTAGCCCTGCACGATCCACGGCTGGCGGCCGACCTCGGTGACGATCCAGCCGCACCACAGCGCGACGATCGCGGCGACGCCGGAAACCGAGACGGCGCGCAGGAACCACTTGGTCTGGGGGATGTCGCGACGGCGCCACCAGACGAAGGCGAGCCAGGCGGCGAGCCCGAGCAGCGCCGTGCCGATCCCGACCATCGCGTCGAAGGAGAGGTGGAGCAGGGTGTTGGCGGGCGGGCGCTCGTCGGGCGGGATGTCCTCGAGGCCGGTCACCACGGTGTCGGTGCTGAAGCCGACCAGCAGCGAGTCGAGGCCGGGGATTCCGATCGCCCCCTTGACCCCGTCGTCGGTGCAGATGCCGCCGATGTACTCGGTCTGGTTGGGGCCGGTCTCCTGGATGCACTCGAAGCCGGCGAACTTGGCCGGCTGGTGGTCGGCGACTTCGCGCGCCGCGGTGTCGCCGACGAAGATCTGGACCGGGGTGACGATGCAGGCGACGGTGAGTGGGATCAGCAGGCCGAGCCGGTGCAGGCGGTCGCGCCGCCCGCGCAGCATCCCGACCGCGTAGATCGAGGCGACGAGGAAGCCGGCCACCATGTAGGCGGCGAGGATCATGTGCGGCACCTCGTAGTGCCAGGCCGGGTTGAAGAGGACCTGCAGCGGGTCGGTGTCGACGACCTTGCCCGCCGCGTCGAGCGTGAAGCCCTGCGGCTGGTTCATCCAGGCATTCGCCGTCACCACCGAGAAGGCGCCGCCGATCCCGGTGATCACCATCGGCACCCCGGCCCAGAAGTGCGCCCAGCCGCTCAACCGCTCCCAGCCGTAGATGTAGATCGCGAGGAAGATCGCCTCGGTGAAGAAGAAGAGCCCCTCGATCGCGAAGGCGATGCCGAAGGCGTCGCCGTAGCGCTCCATGAACTCGGGCCAGAGCAGGCCGAACTCGAAGCTGAGCACGGTGCCGGTGACGGCGCCGACCGCGAAGGTGACCGCCATCGCCTTCGACCAGCGCCGCGCCAGCCGCATCGCGTCCTCATCGTCGCGTTTCAGCCCCAGCCAGTTGGCGACGAGGATGATCGCCGGCAGGGCGACGCCGAGGCAGGCGAGGACGATGTGGAAGGCGAGCGTGAACGCCATCATCTCGCGGGCGGCGAGCAGATTGGACTCCGACGCCGCGAGTGGGAGGGCGTCGAGGAGCGGCAAGGCTTACTCCGCGGGCTCTGCTTGGCCGGGCTCCGGCGAAATCTCATCACGTTTTCCATCCAGGTCATGGAAAACGTGATGGCGTGCCTGCCGGTAGCGGCGGATCAGCGCGTTGGTCGAGCTGTCGTGGCGCAGCGTGGGCTCGTCGTCGGCCTGCAGCTCCGGGATGATCGCGACCGCCAGCGCCTTGCCCAGCTCGACTCCCCACTGGTCGAAGGAGTCGATCCCCCACACACTTCCCTGGACGAAGGTGCTGTGCTCGTAGAGGGCGACGAGGGTGCCGAGGGTGTGCGGGTCGAGCCGCTCGGCGAGGATCGTGTTCGACGGTCTATTGCCCTCCATCGTCCGGTGCGGGACGACCGCCTCCGGCGTCCCCTCGGCCCGCACCTGCTCGGGCGTTTTGCCGAAGGCGAGCGCCTCGCTCTGGGCGAAGACGTTCGACATCAGGAGGTCGTGGTGGTCGCCGAGCGGGTTGTTGGAGCGCATGAAGCCGATGAAGTCGCAGGGGATAAGCCGCGTCCCCTGGTGGATCAGCTGGTAGAAGGAGTGCTGGCCGTTGGTCCCCGGCTCGCCCCAGTAGATGGCGCCGGTGTCGTAGTCGACCCGGGCGCCGTCGAGGGTGACGTGCTTGCCGTTCGACTCCATCGTCAGCTGCTGCAGGTAGGCCGGGAAGCGGTGCAGGTACTGGTCGTAGGGGAAGACGCCGCAGGTCTGGGCGCCGAAGAAGTCGCCGTACCAGACCGCGAGCAGCCCCATCAGGGCGGGGAGGTTCTCGGCCAGCGGCGCGGTGCGGAAGTGCTCGTCCATCGCGTGGAAGCCGGCCAGCATCTCCTCGAAGCGGGCCGGCCCGATCGCGAGCATGGTCGAGAGGCCGATCGCCGAGTCCATCGAGTAGCGGCCCCCGACCCACTCCCAGAAGCCGAACATGTTCTCGGTGTCGATGCCGAACTTCGACACCTCCTCGGCGTTGGTGGAGACCGCGACGAAGTGCTTGGCGACCGCCGCCTCGTCGCCGCCGAGCCCGGCCAGCGCCCACTCGCGCGCGGTGTGGGCGTTGGTCATCGTCTCCAGCGTGGTGAAGGTCTTCGAGGAGATCACGAACAGGGTCTCCTCGGGATCGAGGTCGCGGGTCGACTCGGCGAAGTCGGTGGCGTCGACGTTGGAGACGAACCTGAAGGTCATCTCGCGGCGGCTGAAGTGGCGCAGCGCCTCGTAGGCCATCACGGGACCGAGGTCCGAGCCGCCGATGCCGACGTTGACGACGTTGCGGATCGGCTCGCCGGTGTGGCCGACCCACTCGCCGGAGCGGACCCGCTCGACGAAGGCGGCCATCCGGTCGAGCGTCTCGTGCACCTGCTTGATCACGTCGACGCCGTCGACGACCAGCGAGCGCCCGCGCGGCATCCGCAGCGCCACATGGAGGACGGCACGGTCCTCGGAGACGTTGATGTGCTCGCCGGCGAACATCGCTTCGCGGCGCTCCTCGACGCCGCGCTCGCGCGCCAGCTCGCCGAGCAGGATCACCGTCTCGTCGGTGATCCGGTTCTTGGAGAAGTCGAGATGGAGACCGGCACCGCCGGCGACGAGCCGCTCTCCCCGCTGCGGGTCGGCGGCGAAGAGGTCGCGCAGATGGAGGTCGTGGAGGTCGGCGTGGTGATCCTCCAGCGCCCGCCAGGACTCGGCCTCGCGCAACGGCGCCGCGGACGCAGCCCCCGACCCGTCGCTCACCGCGCCAGCTGCTCCCGCTCGGATTCGAGCGACCCCAGCAGGTCCTTCCACGATTTGTCGAAGCTCTGTTTGCCCTCGTCCTGGAGGCGGGCGGCGAGAGCGTCGAGGTCGATGCCGGCGGCGGCGAACTCGGCGAGCGTCTCCTCCGCCGCCACTCCGTCGGTCGGCAGCGGCTCCCCCACCTCGCCGTGGTCGGCGAAGGCAAGCAGGGTCGGCTCCGGCATCGTGTTGATCGTGAAGGGAGCGGCCAGCCCCTCTATGTAGAGGGTGTCGGAGGCTTCGGGGTCCTTGGTGCCGGTGCTGGCGAAGAGCAGCCGCTGCGGACGGGCGCCCTCGTTGAAGAGTCGCTGCTGGCGCTGGGAGCCGAGCAGGCGGCGGTAGGCGCAGTAGGCCTGGCCCCCCACCGCGACCCCGAGCCGGTTGTGCAGCTCCTCGGGCACCTGGCCCGCGACCGCGACGTCCCAGCGACTGAGGAAGATCGAGGCGACCGAGGGGACCGCGGGGTTGAGGCCGGCCTCGATGCGCCGCTCGACTCCTCGCGTGTAGGCGTCCGCCGCGGCGAGGTACTGCTCGGTCGAGAAGAGCAGCGTGACGTTGATCGGGATGCCGGCGAAGATCGACTCCTCGATCGCCGGCAGGCCGGCCTCGGTGCCGGGGATCTTGACGTAGAGGTTGTCGCGCTCCGCCTGCTCGTGCAGCTTCGCCGCCTGCGCGATCGTCGCCGCGGTGTCGTCGGCGATCAGCGGCGAAACCTCGAGCGAGACCCAACCGTCGACCCGGTCGGTGCGGGCGTGAACCGAGCCGAAGAGGTCGGCCGCGTCGCGCAGATCGGCCAGCGCCAGCTCGAAAAAGAGGTCCTCGGTCGTGGCGGAGTTGGGCCCCGCCTCGGCGATCTGCTCGTCGTAGGCGTCCCCGCCGGAGATCGCCTTGTCGAAGATCGTCGGGTTCGAGGTGAGCCCGGTGACCGAAAGCTCGTCGATGTAGCGGCGCAGGGTGCCGTCGCCGAGCATCGTTCGGGTGATGTTGTCGAGCCAGAGGCTCTGACCCAGTTGGTGCAGTTGCTCCGTCGGTTTCACAGCAGTCTCCTTGCCTCTTCGGCGATCTTGTCCGGCGTGAAGCCGTACTTGCTCTGCACGTCCTTCAGCGGGGCCGAGGTCCCAAAGGCGTGCATCCCTATCTTCCTCCCCACCGGACCGACCCAGCGGTCCCAGCCCAGGGTCGAGGCCTCCTCGACCGAGACCCGCGCCGTCACCGCCGGCGGCAGCACCTCGGCGCGGTAGGCGTCGTCCTGGCGGTCGAACAGCTCCCAGCAGGGCAGGCTGACGACGCGGGAGCGGATGCCCTCGCCGCTCAGCTCCTCGTGGGCGGCGACCGCGAGCGCGACGTCGCTCCCGGTCGCGATCAGGATCAGCTCGGGATCGCCAGCGTCGGCGTCGGCCAGCACGTAGCCGCCGCGCCGCAGCCCCCCGGCGGACGCGTACTTGGAGCGGTCGAGGACCGGCACGTCCTGGCGGCTGAGGACGAGGGCGACCGGCTGGTGACGGCGGTCGATCGCCACCCGCCAGGCCTCGGCGACCTCGTTGGCGTCGGCGGGGCGGATCACGTCGAGCCCCGGGACAGCCCGCAGCGAGGCGAGCTGCTCGACCGGCTGGTGGGTCGGCCCGTCCTCGCCCAGCCCGATCGAGTCGTGGGTGAAGAGGTGGATCGTCGGCAGCTCCATCAGCGCCGAGAGCCGCATCGCCGGCCGGGCGTAGTCGGAGAAGGTGAGGTAGGTGGACCAGAGCGGCCGCAGCTTGGAGAGCGAGAGGCCGTTGGAGATCGCCGCGGCCTCGTGCTCGCGGATGCCGAAGTGGAGCTGGCGGCCGTCGTAGGCGCCGGGCTCGAAGTCGGCGGCGCCGTCGATCGTCAACCGCACCGAGGTCGAGTCGGTGAGGTCGGCGGAGCCGGCGAGCAGCCAGGGCAGCCGCGCGGCGATCGCGTTCTCGACCTGCTGCGAGGCCTTGCGGGTCGCGATCCCCTTCTCGTCGGGCTCGAAGCTGGGGATATCCGCGTCCCAGCCCTGCGGCAGCTCTCGCCTCTGCATCGTCTCGATCTCGGCGACGAGCTCGCCGTTCTCCTTGGCGACGTCGGCGACCCGGGCCTCCCACTCGGCGCGCAGCACGGCGCCACGGCGGCCGATCCCGGCGGCGAAGTGCTCCTTGACCCCCTCGGGGACGAGGAACTGGGCGTCCTCGGGCCAGCCGTAGGCGCGCTTCGTCTCCCGCACCTCCTCCTCGCCCAGCGGCTCGCCGTGGACGGCGGCGGTGTCGTGCTTGTGCGGGGAGCCCCAGCCGATGTGGCTGTCGACGATGACCAGCGTCGGGCGGCCCTCCTCGCCTTTGAACTCCTGGAAGGCGGTGGCAAGCAGCTCGGTGTCGTTGGCGTCGCCGACCCGGGTCACGTTCCAGCCGTAGCCCATGAAGCGGGCAGCGACGTCGTCGGCGTAGGCGAGGTGGGTTTTCCCGTCGATCGTGATGTGGTTGTTGTCGTAGACCCAGCAGAGGTTGTCGAGCTTCAGGTGACCGGCGAGCGAGGCCGCTTCGCTGGAGACCCCCTCCATCAGGCAGCCGTCGCCGGCGATCGCGTAGACGTCGAAATCGAACAGCTCGGCGCCGTAGCGGGCGCCTTTCCACTTCGAGGCGATCGCCATCCCGACCGAGGTCGCGATCCCCTGGCCGAGCGGCCCCGTCGTCGTCTCCACGCCCGAGGTCCAGCGGTACTCGGGATGGCCGGGGGCGCGCGAGTCGAGCTGGCGGAAACGCTTGATGTCGTCGAGGCTGACGGCGGGCTCGCCGACGGTCTCATAGTCGGGATCGACCGCCTGTACCTCGGTCAGGAAGAGCAGCGAGTAGAGCAGCATCGAGGCGTGGCCGGCGGAGAGGACGAAGCGGTCGCGGTTGGGCCAGATCGGGTCGGCCGGGTCGAAGCGAAGGAACTGCTGCCAGAGCGTGTAGGCGACCGGGGCCATCGCCATCGGCGTCCCCGGGTGGCCCGAGTTGGCCTTCTGGATCGCGTCGATCGAGAGGGTGCGGATCGTGTCGATGCAGAGCTGGTCGATGTCCCGCGCCACTGCCTCCGATCCTATCCCCCGCCGACGGCGGGGGTGCTGGCTCAGGGCTCGATCCGAGTGACCGTGCCGTCGCCGTTGTTGGCGACCCAGACGGCCTCCTCGCCGACGACCACCGCGCCCGGTCCAGCGCCGACCTCGACCGGGTCGCCGACCGTCTCGCCGCTCTCGATATCTATCCGGCTGACCGTGCCTTCGGCCGAGTTGGCGACCCAGACGACGCTGGTGCCGGCGTCGATCCCGCCGGGCCGCTCGCCGACCTCGACCGGCTCGCCGAACAGCGACCGCGTCGCCGGGTCGACGCGCGAGACCTGGTCGGAGCGGCTGCTCGCGACCCAGACCAGGCCGCCGCCGACCGTGACCCCGGCCGGGCCGCGCCCGACCGCGACCGGCGCGTCGGCGGTGGCGGTGCCGAAGTCGATGCGGCGGACCGAGCCGGTCGAGGCGCTGCTGACCCAGACCGCGCCGGCGCCGACCGCGAGTCGCAGCGGGGTGGCGCGGGGCACGATGCCGCGCTTGAAGACCCGCCCGCCGCGTGGGTTGATCGCGGCGATCCCGCCGCCGGCCTCGTCGGCGACCCAGACGCGGCCGCCGCCGACGACGATCGCGCCGGGCCGGCCGCCGACGGGAATCCTCGTCGTCACCCGCTCGACCGGGTCGACCCGCAGCACGCTGCCGGTGCGCGGACTCGAGACCCAGACCGCGCCCTCGCCGACGGCGACGCCGGAGACGCCGCGGCCGAGGCGAAGCGGCTCGCCGGCGACTTCCTCCTGCGCCGGGTCGATCCGCGAAAGCGTCCCGGCGGCCGCGCTGCTGACCCAAACCGCGCCTTCGCCGACGGCGAGTCGCAGCGGGCCCGGGCCGACGTCGATCGGGTCCGAGACCGAGACCTCGTCGCCGCCGAGCACCACGAGGGCGAGGACGATCGCCACCGCGACTGCGGCGAATCCGGGGAGCAGCCAGCGCCAGGGCAGATCCGCGGCCCGGTCCCGCAAGCCATCGAGGGTCCCGCCACCCGCGGGCGCACCGCCGAGGCGCAGGGTCGGTTGCTCCGGCCGCTCGGAGAGCACCCGGGTGGCCGCCGGCGTCGCCCCCTGGTGCGCCCGCGCCGCCTCGATCAGGGCGCCGGCGGTCGGGTAGCGCTCGCCGGGGTCCTTGGCGACGGCGCGCTCGATCACCGCGTCCAGCCCCTCCGGCATCTCCGGCTCGGTGTCGTCCGCCCTGTGGGCAAAGGGAGCGATCCCGGTCAGCGCCTCGTAGAGGACGCAACCGAGCGAGTAGACGTCCGCCGCCGGGCCGACCCGCGCGCCCCGCCACTGCTCCGGCGACATGTATTCGACCGTGCCGACGACCGAGGCGTCGCTGAGCACGCCGGAGTCGCCGAGCGCTTTGGCGAGCCCGAAATCGGTGAGGTAGGCGCGATCGCCTTCGAGCAGGATGTTGTGGGGCTTGACGTCGCGGTGGACGACGCCGGCCGCGTGGGCGGCGTCGAGCGCGTCGGCGATCTGGGCGAGCAGGTCGATTGCTTCCTGCGGCGGCAGCGGGCCGTGTTCCGCGATCCGCTTCTTCAGGTCGCCGCCGGCGATCAGCCGCATCGCGACGATCAGCTCGCCGTCCTCCTCGCGGGCGTCGAGGATCGGCACGACGCTGGGATGGTCGAGTCGGGCGGCGAGCCTCGACTCGCGCAGGAAGCGCTGGCGGAAATCCTCTTTCTCGGCCAGGTGCTGGGCGATCACCTTCAACGCCACCGGCCGTTCGAGGGCGACGTGGGTCGCCCGGTAGACGACCCCCATCCCACCCCGCGCGATCAGCGCGTCAAGCCGGTAGCCGGCAAGGGTCGAGCCAATCGAAATTTCCCCCACACGGCGGTTATATCGCCGTGTGGGGGTTGGCGCCGCTCTACGTGACCGGCTGCCATGCGATCACCGGACCGATCGCGGTGCCGTCTTTTTCGGCGATCTCGAAGCCTTCGGCCAGCTGGGTCTGGCGGCGGCTGTCGAGGCCGATCGCGACCAGCGACTGCCGCTCTTCGACCTCGACGAAGGCGGCGACGCGGCGCCCGTCGGAGGAGAAGACGCCGTTGGTCTCCGAACCGTCGGGCAGCTGGCAGAGCTTGCGAGCCTTGCCCGGCCCGATCCGCTTCGACCAGAGGCCCTGGTCACGGCGGAAGAGCAGCGTGCGCCCGTTGGAGGCGACGTCTTCGACATAGGCGGAGCCGACGCCGGCGACCAGCGATTTCACCCGCGTGCCGTTGCGACGCATCGTGTAGACGTCGGCGTATTCCGCCGGCCCCTCGGTGCTCTCGCCGCGGCTGAAGAGGATCCCGCCCCTGAAGTAGCGCGGCTTGAACTCGTCGACGCCGCCGGTCCGGGTCAGGCGGGCGAGGCCGGCCCCGCTCGGGCGGACCGAGTAGAGGTCCTCCTTGCTGTTGGGCGGACCGCCGCTGCCGCGGACGAAGACAATCGCGCGGCCATCCGGCGAGAAGTCCGCCTGGTGGTCGTCCTCGGCCCCGGTGGTCAGCGCCCGCACGCCGCCGCCGAGCGCCCGCACCGTGTAGAGGTCGGCGGGACCGGCGGCCGTGGCGCGGCGCTCGAAGACGACGCGGCGGCCGTCGGGCGAGACCAGCGGGGCGGAGTCAAGCTCGGCACCGCTGGTCAGCCGCCGCTGGCCGGAGCCGTCCGGTCGGACCGAGTAGAGGTCGCCGCTGCGGGCGTAGGCGATCGTCCGTCCGTCGGCGGAGAAGGCGGGTTCGGTGTCGGAGGGATCTTCGGTCAGCTGGTTGAGGCGGCCGTCGCGGACCGCGAAGAGGCCGCCTTTGGCGATGCCGTCGACGGTCGACGATTTCGAGAAGACGACGGCCCCGGTCGAGGCCGCCGCCGCCGCGCTCGCCGGCAGGGCGAGGCTGAGCAGGGCAAGGGCTGAGATGAGAAGTGACTTGCTGCGCATGGCATTTCCTTTCGAATCGGTGAACCAGTGCCACCGATGCTCGGCCCCGGAGCCGTACCCGCCAACGACAGCCGCGCCCCCGTCCGGGCCACGTCTGGCCCGAACAACGCCACGGATCCATCCACGCAAACCATCACGTTTTCCATCCCTGACATGGAAAACGTGATGCGATTTACGACGAGGCGGACGCGCGCCGTGGCTGCTTGGCGATCTGGACGTCGTCGCAGCGACGCCAGGTGTCGTACGGGTCGACCCATACGTCGTCGAAGCCCGAGCCACAGAGCACGCTGTCGCGTCCGCCGTAGCGGGCGGAGATGTAGTCGTCGCCCGAGCCACCCACGTAGACGTCGGGCTCGAAATCGTCTTCGCTGACGCGGGCGCCGCGAATCTGGTCGTCGCCGCCTGCGCCCAGGGCCCGGTCGCGGCCGGGACCGGCGTAGATGTTGTCGGCGCCGCCGCGACCGTAGATCGTGTCGTCCCCTTCGTCGCCCTCGAGGAAGTCGCTGTGTCGACCCCCGAGCAGGAGGTCGTTGCCGTCTTCGCCGAGCATGCTGAACGACGGCAGCGACACCGGGCGGGCGAACTCCTTGCCGCCGGCGGCGTTGAGGCGATCGCCGCCACCGCCTCCGGCGAGTTGCAGCCGGGTGCCGCTCGACGCGGCGATCAGCAGGTCGGAGTCCTTCACCTCCGTGTCCCGGCCCCAGTTGAGGTTGACTCCGTAGCGTCCCGCGGCCAGGTCACCGGCGCCGATGAAGTCGGCGCCGGGAGTGCCGAGGACATTGACCCGCGGGTTCCGCTCGCCGGCACGAGGAGGCAACAGGACCGAGATCTCGATCTCGTCGCCGACGTCGATCTCGTCCGTCGCTCCCGGCTCGAACCTGCCGCCGCGCTCGTCGATCAGGACCTGACCTGGGGATTCCGGCGGCCTGTAGACGATCTGATCGAGGTTGGTCACTTCCGCGACACCCCTGGCGCACTCGATCCGCTCCTCGATCCGGATGCCGGTGCTCCCGGTCAGAGAGACCGTGACCAACGGTCCGTCGCGACCGATCGCCACGTTCCCGGTGCCGTTGACTTCGAGCCGGTTGCCGCTCGGACCGGGCGGGTCCACCTCCAGGTAGCGGCAGTTCAGCGTTGGCGGATCGGCTGGCGCTGCGGAGGGCAGGGCGCAGGCTGCCAGCAGCATGACAACCAAGGTCCCTGCTTTGCATCTCAAGTCCACGTACTAATCCTGCCCGCAACGGGTGATCCTCAAAAGGACGAAACACGGTGACCACCGGGCCAGGTCTGACCCCCACTGGGCCAGCTAGCGGGCGCGGTCTAGGCCGAGCTCGATCACGCGGGCGGCGACCAGGCGGGGGCGCTCGCGGCCGGCGTCGCCGGTGATGCCGAGCTTCGCCGCGAGCGCGTCGAGGCGGCGCTGGGCGGTGCGCTCGCTGACGTGAAGCGCCTCCGCCATCTCCGCCCGGGTCGCGGGGCGGCCGGCGAAGGCGCCCTCGCTGCGGTAGGGCGCGACCAGAGCCGCCGCGGTCGCCCGCTCCTCGCCGGTGAGGGCGACGCTCGGCTCGCCGACGGCGACCGTCTCGCCGCCGCGGCCCTGCTGCGGGATCGAGACTTCGAGCCGGTGGCCGCCGACGATCAGGGTGTCGCCATTGCGCAACCGCCGTGGCCGGTCGAGCGGCTCGCCGTTCAGCGCCGTGCCGTTACGGCTGTCGAGATCGGTCGCCATCAGGACGCCGCCCCGGCTCTCGATCTCGATGTGGTTCCAGGAGATCGCTTCGTCGTCGATGCAGACGTCGGCCTCGGGGTCGCGGCCGATCACGGTGCGCCCCGGCGGCAGCGGCGCCGAGCGCGGCTCGCCGCCCTCGGCAGTCAGCCAGATGCGCGCGTCCATCGACTGGCGAGCATAGAGTCCGGGCCGGTGACCGCGGCAGACGACGAGAAGCGCATCGCCGCCGAGGCGGCGGCGGAGCTGGTCGAGGACGGGATGACGGTCGGCCTCGGCACCGGCTCGACCGTCGCCTACCTGCTGCCGGCGATCGCCGCCCGCGGGCTGACCGGGATCCGCTGCGTCGCCACCTCGGTCGCGACCGAGGATCAGGCAAGGGAGCTCGGCATCCCGGTCGAGGAGTTCAGCCAGCTGGAGCGGCTTGACATCGCGATCGACGGCACCGACCAGGTCACGCCGGACGGCTGGCTGATCAAGGGCGGTGGCGGCGCCCACCTGCGCGAGAAGATCGTCGCCGCGGCGGCAGAGCGCTTCGTCGTCATCGCCGACTCGAGCAAGCCGGTGGATTCGCTGAGCGCCCCGGTCCCGCTGGAGCTGTTCGACTTCGGCCTGCGCTCGACCATGGCCCGGCTCGGGCCCGAGGTCGAGCTGCGCGACGCGTCGCGCAGTCCCGACGACGGCGTAATCGCCGACTACGGGGGCGCGGTCGCCGACCCCGTGGCCCTCTCCGCCTGGCTCGACGCCGACCCCGGCGTCGCCGCCCACGGCCTCTTTCCCCCGGTTATGGTGAGCGACGTCCTGATCGGTAGCGAGGGCGCGGTCGACCGCTTGACCCTCGCCTGAGCCCCTAGGAGGCACCGCATGAGCGAGTTCGCCGAGCTGTCGATCGCCGGCCGCGTCGCATCGCCGAACGACCCCGACTGGGACGAGGCGCGGCAGGCTTGGAACCTGGCCGCCGACCAGCGCCCCAGCGCCGTTGCCCTGGTCGAGAGCGCCACCGACGTCGCCGCGACGGTCCGCTTCGCCGCCCAGCACGGCCTGCGGGTGACCGCGCAAAGCACCGGGCACGGCGCCTTCGCGCTCGGCCCGCTCGACGACACGATCCTGATCAAGACCGAGCGGATGCGAGGGGTCGAGATCGACGCCGGGGCACAGACGGCCCGGGTCGAGGCCGGCGTGCTGGCCATGGAGCTGGGCGAGGCGGCCCAGGCGCACGGCCTCTGCTCGATGCCGGGCTCTTCGCCGGACGTCGGCGTCGCCGGCTACACGCTCGGCGGCGGGCTGAGCTGGCTCGGGCGCCGCCACGGCTTCGCCTGCAATCGCGCCAGGGCGATCGAGCTGGTCACCGCCGACGGCGAGGCCCGCACGGTCGACGCCGAGAACGACGCCGACCTCTTCTGGGCGCTGCGCGGCGGCGGAGGCAGCTACGCGATCGTCACCGCGCTCCACCTCGACCTTCTGCCGATCGCCGAGGTCTACGGCGGCGCCCTGCTCTTCCCGGCCGAGGTCGGCGCCGAGGGCATCCGCGCCTACCGCGACTGGGCCGCGACGGTGCCGGACGAGGTCAGCTCGGTCGTCCGCTTCCTCACCCCGCCCCCGGTCCCGGACGTGCCGGAGCCGCTTCGCGGCCTGCCGATGCTGACCGTCGACGGCGCCTGCATCGGCACCCGGGAGGAGGGAGAAGCGGCGTTCGCCCCGCTGCGCGAGATCGGCGAGCCGATCATGGACACCTTCGCCTGGATGCCGACCGCAGGACTGAGCAGGATCCATATGGACCCCGAGCAGCCGGTGCCGGCGATGGGCCACCACGGGCTCGTCCGTGAGCTCTCCGACGAGGCGATCGACGCCTTCGTCGGCGCCGCCGGGCCCGAGTCCGGCTCGCCATTGCTGCTCGCCGAGCTGCGCCACCTGGGCGGGGCGCTGGGACGGCCGGCGGAGGGCGCCGGCGCCCTCTCGCACCTGGACGCCGGCTACGCCCTGTTCGGCGTCGGCGCCCTGATGGCCCCCGAGCTGGCGGAGCCGATCGAACGCCACCTCGACCGCATGCTCGAGGCGATGCGCCCCTGGGCGGCCGACGGCGGCTACTTCAACTTCGCCGAGCGCGCCTGCGACGCCGAGGCGATCCTGCCCCCCGAGGTCTGCACCCGCCTCGTCGAGGTCAAGCGCAGCTGGGACCCGGAGGGCACGATCGTCGCCAACCACGCGGTCAGCATGGAGGCGGCCTGACCTCCGGGTCACCCGGGCCGAACGAGAAGCAGCTCTTTCAGACGCTGGTGCGCCGGGTCGTCCTCGCCGACAAGATCGGCGATCGTCGCCGCCGCCTCTTCGATGTCCTCCGGAGTGGCGAGCGCGATCGCCTCGAGATCGGCCCAATCCTTGGTCCGGTCGAAGAAAGCCTTGAAGATCGCCAGCGAGGCGCAGTCGAGCACCGGCACCTCTCTGCCCTCGAGGCGAACCCAGACGACCGACGCGGCGACGGCATCATGCAATGGAATGTTGTTCAGGAAGACGTCGATCGGGGTCCCGTCCCAGTCCAACCGAGCCTGCCCGTCGCGTTTGACCTTGGCGATGTCCTTCTTCCTGACCTTTACCCCTTTGGGAAGGGTTGCCAAGACCCTTTCGGCCTCAGCGGCATCGACGAAGATGTTGACGTCGAGATCGCGCGTGCCGCGCGGCTCCTCTACGCAATAGGCGAGAGCGATCGCCCCACCGAATGCGTGGACGAGGCCGGCCTCCGTAAGCGAATCGTGGATAGAAAACAGTTTTTCGACGAGCTCGCTCATCGGTGCCCGCTCCCTCTGTCGATCCGATCCGGCAGCCGCGGATAATCGAGCTCCGGCCGCGGACGAAACGGGAGCGCCTCGGCGAGCTCCAGAACCTGGACGAGGATCTTGCTGGCCCTATCGACGTCGACCGGGGGCCTGCGGGGAACCAGATCGACCTCCAACCCGCCGGCGGCAGCCAGCCGGACGAGCGCCTCGGCACCCGGCTCGCGACCACCGCGTACGTAGGTGTTGACCACGGAGCGGGGCAATCCCGCCCGGCGAGCGAGCTCAGCCTGGCTGAGGCCGCTGCGGTCGAGGATCTCGCGGGCTAGACCGGTCGCAGAATGCTTGGCCATGCGTGGATGTTAGCGAATTCGCTAACGCTGGCTTAGGTCGCCCGCGGCGGCCTCGTCGGCGACGACGATCATCTCGTCGTTCTCGACGCGGCCGGCGGGGATCGAGCGGTCGCCGGCGAGGAGCTTGGCGAGCGCCTCGCGCTTCTTCTCGCCCGTGACCAGCCAGAGGATCCGGCCGGCCTCGGCGAGGGCGGGGTAGGTAAGGGTCATGCGGCGGTGGTCCTGGTAGGCGTCCTCGGTGACGGCGACGCGGCGGTCGGTGACGTCGAGGACCGGGTCGCCGGGGATCAGCGACGCGGTGTGGCCGTCGGGCCCGAGGCCGAGGTGGACAAGGTCGATTCGCTCCGGCAGCGACGATTCGTATTCGCGGGCGGCGGCGTCGAGGTCGCGCTGTGTCACCGGCATCGGCCGCAGCGAGGACTGGTGGTCGAGCGAGAGGCCGAGGATGAGGTGGGTGAGGTTGCGGTCCTCGCTGCCGGGCGCGGCGATCCGCTCGTCGACCTGGAACAGCTCGGTGTTCGGCCAGGGCATCTGCTCTGTGTCGCTGAGCATCGCCAGCATCGCCCAGGGGGTGCGGCCGCCGCTCATCGCCGCCGAGAAGATGTTCCGGTCGGCGACCGCCGCCTCGCCCGCCGCGGCGATCAGCTCGGCGCCGCGCCGCGCCGCCGCCTTCTCGTCGGCGACGACCTCGAGCCGTGGGCTCAAGACGTCTTCTCGTCGTGGCCGCCGAACTGCTTGCGCATCGCCGAGAGCACCTTGTCGGCGAAGTCGTCGAGGCCGCGTGAGGCGAAGCGCTCGTACAGCGCGGTGGTCAGGACCGGCGCCGGTACCCCCTCGTCGATCGCCGCGATCGAAGTCCAGCGCCCCTCGCCGGAGTCGGAGACGCGGCCGGAGAACTCCGAGAGGTCGGGCGATTCCTGCAGCGCCGCCGCGGTCAGGTCGAGCAGCCAGGAGCCGACCACGCTGCCGCGCCGCCAGACCTCGGCCACCTCGGGGATGTCGATGTCGTACTGGTAGTACTCGGGCTGCTCGAGTGGGGCGGTCTCGGCGTCGGCCTCGCGCTCGACCTTGCCGGCGTTGGCGTTGCGGATGATGTTGAGCCCCTCGGCGTAGGCGGCCATCAACCCGTACTCGATCCCGTTGTGGACCATCTTCACGAAGTGCCCGGCCCCGTTCGGGCCGCAGTGCAGGTAGCCCTGCTCGGACGGTGAGAGCTCGCCGGAGCGACCCGGCGTGCGCTCCGCCGTATCCGCCCCCGGCGCGAGCGAGACGAAGATCGGGTCGAGCCGCTGCACCGCCCTGTCGGGGCCGCCGATCATCAGGCAGTAGCCGCGCTCCAGCCCGAAGACGCCGCCGCTGGTCCCGCAGTCGACGAAGTCGATCCCGTGTTCGCGCAGCACCCCGGCGCGGCGGATGTCGTCGCGGTAGTAGGAGTTGCCGCCGTCGACGATCGCGTCGCCCGCCTTCAGCACCGCGCTGACGTCGGCGATGGTCGCCTCGGTGATCTCCCCCGCCGGCACCATCACCCAGACGGTGCGCGGATGGGTCAGCTTCGAGGCGAGGTCGGAGAGCGATTCCGCGCCCTCGGCGCCCTCGCCCTGCAGCTCGGAGATCGCGTTGGGGTTGACGTCGTAGACGACGCAGCGGTGGCCGTCGCGCATCAGGCGGCGGGCCATGTTGGCTCCCATGCGGCCGAGTCCGACGATGCCGAGCTCCATCCGCCCTAACCCTAGATGGTCGGCCCCCTCCCGGGTAGACGGACATTGGTCGGCCATCTAGCCGCTTGGATAGCCTGGCCGCGATGGCCAGCGCGGCGGCACAGAAGAACGGTGGGGCGGCGGCCGATGTGCTGACGATCTTCGGCATCACGGGCGACCTGGCGAAGAAAATGACCTTCCGCGCGCTCTACCGGTTGGAGGCACGCGGCAAGCTCGATTGCCCGATCGTCGGCGTCGCGATCGACGAGTGGAGCGTCGAGCAGCTGCGCGAGCACGCCCGCGACTCGATCGCCGCGACGATCGAGAATCCCGACGAGGACGTCTTCGGCCGCCTGGCGGCCCGCATCTCCTACGTCCAGGGCGACTACTCCGACGCCGACACGTTCAGGCGGGTCGGCGAGGCGATCGGCGAGGCGAAGCGCCCGGTCTTCTACCTCGAGGTCCCCCCCTTCCTGTTCGCCACCGTCGTCCAGGGACTCGGGGCCGCCGGCCTGACCGAGAACGCGCGGGTGGTGATCGAGAAGCCGTTCGGCCACGACCTCGAGTCGGCGCGGGCGCTCAACGCAGAGCTGCACGAGGTGCTCGAGGAGGACCAGATCCTGCGGATCGACCACTTCCTCGGCAAGGAGCCGGTGATGGACATCGCCTACCTGCGCTTCGCCAACTCGCTGCTGGAGCCGGTCTGGAACCGCGAGCACGTCGCCTTCGTGCAGATGACGATGGCCGAGAACTTCGGCGTCGACGACCGCGGCCGCTTCTACGACCCGGTCGGGACCATGCGCGACGTCGTCCAGAACCACATCCTCCAGGTGCTGGCGCTGGTCGCGATGGAGCCGCCGGCGGCCGGAAACCACCACGACTCGATCCGCGACAAGAAGCTGGAGCTGTTCAAGGCGGTGTGCAGCGCCGATCCGAAGCACTACGTCCGCGGCCAGTACGACGGCTACCGCGAAGTGGACGGGGTGGCGGCGGACTCGACCACCGAGACCTACGCGGCGCTGGAGCTGGAGATCGAGAACTGGCGCTGGAGCGGCGTCCCCTTCTTCGTCAGGGCGGGCAAGGCGATGCCGACGAAGGAGACCGAGGTGAACGTCGTCTTCAAGCGGCCGCCCCCGCTCGGCGTCGGCAGCGGCAAGCGCCCCGGCCAGAACCAGATGACGATCCGGATCGACCCGGAGCCGGGCGCCCGTCTGCGCTTCCTCGCCAAGAAGGCGGGCGAGGAGGCGTTCGAGCCGGCCGACCTCGAAGTGCTCTTCGAGAAAGAGCCGGGCGAGGAGCCCGAGCCCTACGAGCGGCTGCTCGACGACGCCCTGCACGGGCGCAGCCAGCTGTTCACCCGCGAGGACACGGTCGAGGAGACCTGGCGGATCGTGCAGCCGCTGCTCGACGAGCCGGGACCGGTGCACCCGTACGAGCCGGGGACCTGGGGGCCGAAGGAGGCCGAGAGGCTGACCCGCGGCATCTGCCAGTGGCTCGATCCCTGGCCGTCGGCGCGGCCCGCGTGAGCGCAGGCCGCGCCAACGCGCTGCTGGCGCAGCTCGGGTTCGAGGCCTTCCGGCCGGGCCAGCGCGAGGCGGTCGAGGCGGCGATGGCCGGTCGCGACTCGCTGATCGTGATGCCGACCGGCGGCGGCAAGAGCCTCTGCTACCAGCTGCCGGGACTGGCCTCGGAGGATCTGACCATCGTCGTCAGCCCGCTGATCGCGTTGATGAACGACCAGTGGCGGCGGCTGACGGCGGCGGGGCACCCGGTCGCGATGGTGACCTCGGCGATGGAGTGGGAGGAGGTGCGCCGCGCCCTGGCGCAGGTCGCCGGCGGCGAGGCGCGGATCGTCTACTGCTCGCCGGAGCGGTTCGGCTCGCAGATCTTCCTCGACGCGATCGCGAAGCGGCGCATCGACCTGCTCGCGGTCGACGAGGCGCACTGCGTTTCGGAGTGGGGTCACGACTTTCGCCCCGACTACCTGCGCCTGCCGCAGATCGCCGAGCGGCTCGGGCGGCCGACGGTGATGGCCTGCACCGCCACCGCGACCGAGGCGGTCGCCCGCGAGATTGCCGCCCGCTTCGAGATGCGCGACCCGCTGCAGGTGCGCTCGGGCTTCGACCGGCCCAACCTCTCCTTCGACGTCGTGCGGCTGGAAGGGACCGGGTCGAAGGCGCGGCGGCTGGCGCTGCTCGAGGCCGGGCTGGCCGACCCGGCGAACCGCCCGGCGATCGTCTACTGCGGCACCCGCAAGGACACCGACGAGATCGCCGCCGCGCTGCGGGACTCCGGCCTGCCCACCGTCCCCTATCACGCCGGGATGGAGGCCGAGGACCGCGGCACCGCGCAGCGGCGCTTCATGGACGGCGAGGTCGAGGTCGTCGTCGCCACCAACGCCTTCGGGATGGGCGTCGACAAGGCCAACGTGCGCTCGGTCTGGCACATGGCGATCCCGACCAGCCTCGAGGCCTACTACCAGGAGGCGGGACGCGCCGGTCGCGACGGGGCCGACGCGAAAGCGGTGCTGCTGGCGATGCGCGCCGACCTGGGCCGCCTGGTCCGCTTCAACGAACAGCGTGCCGGCGACCCTGAGCTGGCGATCGCCCGCGAGCGCGGCTGGCGCGACTACCGTACGATCAAATCGTTCATCTACTCGGACCGCTGCCGGCGGCGCAGCGTGCTCGACCACTTCAGCGACAGCGCCGCCGGGCAGCCGCTGGGCCGCTGCTGCGACATCTGCGACCCCGAGCGCTGGCTTCCCGACCCCGAGACGATCGCCGTGAGGCCGAAGCGCCGCAAGAGCGCTGCACCGGCACCCGAGCTCTCCCCCGCCGACGCGCCGCTCTTCGAGGAACTGAAGGCGTGGCGACTGCGTGCCGCCGACGGCAAGCCGGCCTACACGGTCGCCCACAACTCCACGCTCGAAGCGATCGTGGCTTCCCGCCCCGGCAATCCCGACGCGCTCCAGGCGATCCGCGGCGTCGGACCCAGCTTCGTCGCCAAGTACGCCGACGAGGTACTGGGGATCGTCGCCGGCTCGAACGGCGGAGACGGCGCGCTCCCGCTCGCGCCTCCCCAATCTCGAGGACCGAGCTAGGCGCGCGAACGCCTCGCGGTGAGCCCCTCGAGGACGACCTCGAGCGGCGAGCGATGCTGCTTGCTGCCGTTCGCCCCCTCGCGGGCCTGCTGCAGCTCCGACGCGAGGTGGCCCATCTGGGCACCGAACGAGCCGACCTCTTTCGCCGCCTTGGCGAGGTCACGCGACTTGACCTTCACCTGCGGCCGGCGCGGGATCACCATCCCGACCTTCCTGTGCCGGCGAGCCTGGCGCATGCCGAGCGCCACCCCCCCGGCAGCGCCGGCCAGGGCCGCCCCGCCGGTCATCAGCGGCACTTTGGCCTTGGTCGCGGCCCGGCCGACCGCGTGGCCGGCGTCCTTGGCCGTGTGCTCGACCGCCTGCCTCGCGGCATCGACGCGCGCGGTGCCGTTGGATTTGCTCGGCGAGCTTTGCGATTTGGGGCTCGACGAGCTTTTCGATTTGCTGCTCGACGAACGTTTCGATTTGTTCGTTGAGCCTCGGGACCGCGCCTGGGTTTTTTTGGAACCCCCGGAGCGTTTCGACGAGGCTCGGGTTTTGGCCTGAGCCATCCTTCTTCCTCCTTGGTTAGCGTTCGCTTTCCAACTCTTGCTCGCGCCGGGTGGCGCGTTCCTCGTCGAGCTCTGCCTCGACCTGCGCCCGCTTTGCTCGCTCCTCGGCGATTGCGGCCTCGGTGCGGCTCTCCTCCGCGCGCTCACGGTGGTGATGCGCGTCGTCGTGCTGGGCCTCCGTCTGCACCTGCTGGAACTCGCGGCGGTGGCTGGCCCGGCGAGCCGCCGAGATCACGATCGCTAAGACGATCAGGACGCCGATGACGATGGCGATGATCGCAAGAGTTGACATCACTCCTCCCCGATTGCTGACTCCCTGTTAATCCCCGTATTCGTCCGGTCGAAACCGTTTATGCAACAGGCATCGCTGACTTCGCAATCGTGTTGTCGAAGGGAGGAAAGGCCAACGGTCGAAGGACACCCGGATGATCTGCGCACTCAAGACGACCAAGCTCGGCGCACTCTGCGCCGCGGTAGCGTTCTGCCTTGTCGCCGCGCTCCCCGCCACGGCGGACACGCTGGAGCCGCGCGGAAAGAAAATCTTCTTCGGCATCTCCGACACCGGCGACCCGGCTGACTTCGGCGGCTTCAGCGAAGCGATGGACAAACACCCGGCGGTGATCCAGACCTTCCGCACCTGGGGGACCGACTTCCCGGAGTCGATCGAACGCTGGCAGGAGGCACGAACGCGGCCGATGCTCCACATCACCACCGCCGACAACAACGACGGGCACGAGCTGATCACCCCGGCCGGGATCGCGCAGGGCGGCGGCGACGGCTACCTGGTCCGGCTCAACCGGCTGTTCTGGGAGAAGAAGATGCGGGCCTACATCCGCCCGCTCGGCGAGCCGAACCGCTGCATCAACGTCTACGCCTCCTACGACTGCGCCGGCAACAGGCGCGACCCGGCCCACAGCCCCCGCCAGTACAAACGCGCCTTCCGCCGGATCTACGTGATCGTCCACGGCGGTGGCAAGCGGCGGCAGATCGACACCCGCCTCGCCGAAGCCGGACTGCCGCCGCTGCAGAGCGGTGTCCGCGGTTTGCCGAAGGCGCCGGTCGCGGTGCTCTGGAGCACCCTGCCCGCCGGCTCGCCGACCGTCCCCCAGAACCGGCCGCGCCACTTCTACCCCGGCGACGATTGGGTCGACTGGGTCGGTACCGACGTCTACTCCGACAACCAGGACTGGAAGGCGCTTGCAGGCCTCTACCGCCGCTTCGACGACAAGCCCTTCGCGCTGCCCGAGTGGGGCGTCTCCAGCGGCGACGACCCCGGCTTCGTCAGCCGCCTGCTGACCTGGGTCGACCGCCACCGCCGCTGCAAGATGCTCGTCTACTACCAGGACTTCGGCTCGACCAGCAGCTACCGGCTGCAGAACTACCCCGCCAGCCTGGCAGTGCTGAAGGACTGGCTCCACCACCCGCGCATCCCCTCCTACGCACCCTTCCCGCCGAAGGCGCCGCCGCCCCCGCCGGGCGGGCTGGCGCCGAAGCTGCGCTAGCGGCGTTTCTGCTTCTTGCCGCGCTCGGGTTTGAGCTGGCCGGGTTTCGGCACCGGCGCCTTCCGCCGCTCCGCCACCGCCGCCTTGTACTTGTAGGGCACCAGCGCGGTGATGCTGGAGTATCCGACCAGGTAGAGGCGGCGGCCGTCGGAGACGGCCGGGGTGTAGGTGCCGCGCGGGTAGCGGAACTTGACGTCGCCGCTCTTCATCGAGAAGCCGGTCGTCGAGGTGTCGCTGAACTCGGCGACGTAGACGATGTCGCCGATCGCGGTCAGCGAGCCGATCACCTGGCCGCCCGCGGACTGGATCCAGCGCGGCTCCCCGTCCTTGGCGTCGAGCGCGTAGACGTTGCCGTCGAAGGAGCCGATGTAGACGGTCGGACGGGTGCGCTTCGTGCTGGCGACCGCCGGCCCGGAGTAGGCATAGCCGCCGGTCGAGTAGGTCCAGGCGATCGTCCCGTCTTTGCGGTCGAAGCTGTAGACGCGGGTGTCGTTGTTGCCGGCGTAGACGCGACCGAAGGCGACCGCCGGGGTCGAGTAGAAGGCGCCCGAGGTGCCGAAGCCCTGGCCGAGCGAGTCGCTCTGCCATCTCACCTCGCCGCTCTTGGCGTCGACCGCGTTCATGTAGCCGCCGTAGTCGCCTACGTATAGGACCCCGCCGTAGTAGGCGGGCGCCGCCTTGACGGCGCCGCCGAGCCCGGTCGTCCAGCGCACGTTGCCGTTGCGGGTGCTGAGCGAGTAGAGGTTGCCGTCCTCGCAGCCGAAGTAGAGGCTGCGGCCGACGATCACCGGCGAGGACTCGGCGCGGCTCGGCAGCGGTCTTTTCCAGATAGTCCTGCCGGTCTTCGCGTCGAGCTTCAGCACGTGTCCCGGGACGAGGTTGACGATGTAGAGGCGCCCCCGGTGGTAGGCGGGCGAGGAAGCGTTGAGGCGGCCGATCCGCCGCTTCCAGAGCTGCTTGCCGGTGCCGGCGTCGAGCGAGATCGCCCAGCCGCTGTTGTCGACGAAGTAGAGCTTACCGCGCGCCACTATGGGCGGGAACTCGAGCAGCGGTCCGTCGGTGTAGCGCCAGGTTTTGCGGAACGGCGGCTTGACCCGTTTCGAGGGCAGGTAGCGGGTGCGGGGACGATCGTAGCCGTAGAGCGGCCAGGCGACCGTCTTCGCCCGCTGCACTTTCGGTTTCTGCGGGGTGAAGGCGACGTCGGTGTTGTGGATGTCGGGCGGGCGCTTCAGCAGCTCGTAGGCGAGGGTCGCCCCTCCCGCCATCAACAGCACCACGGCGACGAGCAGACCGATTGCCGCTCGCTTGTGCTCGCGCCAGAAGCGCTTCGCTTTCTCTCCCGCCCACTTTGCCTTCTCCTTCACCTGCGCAGCTCCCACATCTCGATGAAGCCGAAGTCGGCGAAGCCGAGCCGTTCGTAGATCGGCGCCCCCGCTTTGGTCGCCTGCAGCGACGCGGTCGCCATGCCCTCGTCGCGGGCTTCCGCCAGCAGCCGCCGCATCAGCCAGGCGGCGATCCCGCGCCCCTGAAACTCAGGCGGCGTCGCGACGCCGGTGACGCAGCAGTCGTCGCCGACCGCGATCGCGCCCACGCACCCGACCGGCTCCTCGCCCTCGTAGGCGACCTGCCAGCGGATCGCCGTCTCGCCGGTGAGGGCGCCGCGGAAGCCGTCGGGCCCGTAGCCGTAGGCGCGGTCGTTGAGGTCGGCTCCGGTCCGATGGTCGCCCGGCCGCGGTTCGATCCCGGCCGGTGCCGGCGGCTCGGCGGCGAGATCGGCCAGCTCCATCGCCATCGCCCGCGGCGCCGCGTCCAGCAGGTGCCCGCGGGTGGCGAGGAAGCGGCCCGTCTCGCGATCCTCGTCCGGAACCCACACCGTCCAGGCGTGGATGCCCTGCGAGTCGTAGAGCTCGCCGAGCGCCCCGATCTCAGCTGCCAGCACCGCCGCGTCTTCGTAGAAGACCGAGTTGAAGACCGAGCGCTGGGGGGCGGCCGGCACCACCGCGGCGAGCAGGCCCTCACGCCGGATCAGCGTCGAATCGGGGTGCCCGCTGCCGAACGCCTCGACCTCGTCACCGACGCCGTCAATTGCCCGCCGCCGCAGCTCCCGCTCGTCGATCTGCCGGCCCATCCGGGCCAGTTAACTCCCGGCCGGGACGCGCCTCTGCGACTCCGCGGCGACGGCGTCGAGGAGCTGCTTGATCGCCTGCTTGATGCCGGCGACCACGGCCGCGCCCACGAGCGGCACGGTGGGGGTCGTGCGGACCGCGTAGACGACTTTCGTGCCGCCCTCGTGCGGAGTCAGCTCGGCCGTACCGACGTGGTCGCGGACCGGCAGCCCGGAGAGGACCGTGTAGGAGAAACGGCTGGGCGACTCGTAGGCGAGCACTTCCTCGCGCAGCGGCGGCCCGATCAGGTGCAGAACGCGGATCGCTCCGACCCCGTTCGGGGCCGGCTCGCCCTCGCGCTCCAGCTCGACCCGGCGCACCGGAGTCAGGTCGGAGTAGCCGCGATGATCGGTGAGGACGTCGAAGACGACCTCGGGCGGCGCGGCTATCTCCCGGACGAGAGTGAAGCTGGCCATCCGCGGGGAGGCTACTGGAGCGCCCAGCGCTGCGGGTCGGTTCCCTGCACCGGCGCCACCTCACCGCGGATCGCCAGGTGGTCGAGGCAGGAGAGGACGATCTGCAGTGCCCAGGCGCTGGCCGGGGAGTTGACGTTCTCGGGACCGAGGATGTCGGCGACGATCTCGAACGCGGTCTTATCGCCTTCCGCGAGCGAGTCGCGCGCTTTGCCGAGCAGCCCGTCGACCTGGCGCCGAGCCTCGGCGATCTTCGCGTCCGGGTCGCGGAAGGTGCGGCCGTGGCCGGGCAGGACCAGGTCCACGTCGAGCGGCTCGATCTCGTCGAGACCGCCGAGGAATTCGCCGATCGGGTCGGGGCTGTGGCCGTAGTCGAAGAAGAGGACCGTGCGACCGAGCAGGTGGTCGCCGGAGATCATCAGCTTGCGCTCCGGCTGGTGCAGGACGACATGCGAGGGGGCGTGGCCAGGGGTCTCGTGGACCTGCCAGGCACCGAGGTCGGTCTCGACCTCGGTGCCCGGGACGAGGTCGCGGTCGGGCTCGGCGATCGCGTCGATACCGGTCTCGTCGTCCTCTTCGCGCATCTCCCGGTAGCGGTCGATCGCCGCCGCCGGGACACCGCTCTGCCGCGCCACCTCGATCCGGTGCTCGAGCGCCGCGGCCGGGTCGTCGGCCATCAGGCGGACGTGACCCCAGCGCGGGTGCATCCAAAGCTCGCAGCCTGCCCGCTCGACGATCGGCGCCGCCAGGCCGTAGTGGTCGGTGTGGGAGTGGGTGCAGACGAGCAGGCGAACGTCCTCGAGCCCGAAGCCGGCCTGGGCGAGGGCGAGGTCGAGCTGGCGCAGCCGCCCCTTGCCGCCGATCCCGGTGTCGAAGAGGACGATGCCGCCGTCGCTGGCAACCGCCCAGACGTTGCCGTGGGGCACCCCGGGCCAGGGCAGTGGCAGCCGCAGCCTCCAGATGCCCGGCAGCTCCTTCTCGGTGCGGGGAGCCTCGGCCCGCTTGCGCTCGCTCATCGCGCGCATCCTCTCAGGCGTCGCTCGCGCGCAACGTGACGGCGCGCAAGCCCCCAGCCGGTTGCGATGATGGGCCGGATGGCGGCCGCCGGCGAGACGCGTCAACCACGGCTCAGCGCCGCCCTGCGCGAAGGCGAGCGGGTGACGCCGCTGGAGCTCTTCTTCGACCTCGTCTTCGTGCTGGCGTTCACCCAGTGCACGGCGCTGATGTCGCACCACCCCACCTGGTCGGGCCTCGCCCAGGGACTGCTGGTGCTCGGCATGCTCTGGTGGGCCTGGGTCGGCTACGCCTGGCTGACCAGCGTCATCGACCCCGAGGAGGGCGCCGTGCGCCTGGTCATGTTCGGGGCGATGGCGGCGCTGCTGCTCGTCTCCCTCTGCGTGCCTGAAGCGTTCGGCAGCCTCGCCCTCGTCTTCGCTCTCGCCTACGGCGCTGTACGGGTCGCCCACATCGGCCTCTTCATGCTGGCCAGCCCCGATGACGACGAGCTGCGCCACTCGGTGCTCGGGCTGGCGCTCAGCACGACGGTCGCGGTCGCGCTGCTGGCCACCGCCTCGCTCTTCGACGGTGCCGCCCAGGGCGCGCTGTGGGCGCTGGCCCTCTTCCTCGACATGGCCGGCCCGTACTTCATCCGCCCCGAGGGCTGGAAACTGGTCCCCGAGCACTTCGCCGAGCGCCACGGGCTGATCGTGATCATCGCCCTCGGCGAGTCGATCGTTGCGATCGGCGTCGCGGCGGCTGGCGAGCTCACCTTCGGGATCGGGACCGCCGCCGTTCTCGGCGTCGCCCTCACCGCCGCGATGTGGTGGACCTACTTCGACGTCGTCGCGATCGTCGCCGGCCGCCGGCTCACCGAGGCCGAGCGCGGGATCGCGCAGAACACGATGGCCCGCGACTCCTACTCCTACCTGCACCTGCCGATGATCGCCGGGATCGTCCTCGTCGCCCTCGGCCTGAAGAAGACGATCGGCCACTTCGACGAGCACCTCGACGCGGTGCCGGCCTTCGCCCTGCTCGGCGGCCTCGCCACCTACCTGCTCGGCCACGTCGCCTTCCGCTACCGCCACGTAAAGACGATCAACCGCCAGCGCCTGCTGCTGGCGATCGTGCTGCTGATCCTCGTCCCGGTGGCGACCGAGATGCCGGCCCTGGCGGCCCTGGCGGTCGTCAACCTGCTGCTCTGGGCGATGATCGCCTACGAGACCCGCAGCTACGGCGAGGGGCGCTACCGCCTCCGCCACCCGGAGGCGGCCGAGACCTGAGCCAGGTGGTTTTTGGCCAGCTGGCCAGTCAAACCCTAGAATCCCGGCGATGAGCCCGCGGGAGGTCAGGGTCGCCGTGATCGGCGCCGGCATGTCGGGGATCGGCGCGGCGATCCACATGCGCCGCGCCGGGATCGAGGACTTCGTCCTGCTCGAGCGCGGAGCCGTGCCGGGCGGCACCTGGCGCGACAACACCTACCCCGGCTGTGCCTGCGACGTCCCCACCGCGCTCTACTCCTACTCCTTCGCCCCGAAGCCCAACTGGAGCAGGGCCTTCGCACCGCAGGCGGAGATCCAGCGCTACCTGCTCGACGTCGCCGGTGCGCACGGGGTCGGCGACCGGATCCGCTGCGGTGCCGACGTGCTCGCGGCCGAGTGGGACGAGGCGCGGCGTCGCTGGTTGATCCAGACCAGCGCCGGCGACTACGCCGCCCAGGTGCTGGTCTCGGCGACCGGGCCCTGGAGCGAGCCGGTGATCCCGTCCCTGCCCGGGCTGGACGAGTTCGAGGGCAAGGCCTTCCACTCTTCGCGCTGGGACCACGAGCACCGGCTCGACGGTGCCCGGGTCGCGGTGATCGGCAGCGGCGCATCGGCAGTCCAGTTCGTGCCCGCGATCCAGCCCAGGGTCGGGCAGCTGACGCTCTTCCAGCGCACCGCCCACTGGGTGCTGCCGAAGGCCGACCGCCCGCTCGGCCCCCGGGCACACCAGCTCTTCCGCCGCTACCCCGCCTCCCAGCGCGCGATCCGCAACGGCCTCTACTACGTCAGCGAGCTGATCGGGCTCGCGATGCGCAACCCGCGCCTGCTGGGCCCCCTCCAGCGAGCGGGCGAAGCGCACATCCGCCGCACCGTCGCCGACCCCGAGCTGCGCCGCATCCTCACCCCCGACTACACGCTCGGCTGCAAGCGGCTGCTCTTCTCGAACGAGTGGTACCAGGCGCTGACCAGGCCGAACGTCGAGGTCGTCCCGCACGCGGTCGAGGAGGTGCGGCCGAACGGCCTCGTCGACGCCAACGGGGTCGAGCGCGAGGTCGACACGATCGTGCTCGGCACCGGCTTCACGATCACCGACCTGCCGATCGCCGAACGCGTCCGCGGGCGCGAGGGCCGCACGCTGGCCGACACCTGGCAGGGCAGTCCGACCGGCTACCTCGGCAGCGTCGTCCACGGCTTCCCCAACTTCTTCCTCCTGCTCGGCCCCAACATCGGCAACGGCCACTCCTCGGCGTTCATGCTCTCCGAGACCCAGATCGAATACATGGTCGACGCATTGGGGGCGATGTCCCGCGAGGGGCTGGCGAGCTTCGAGGTAAGGGCCGACGTGCAGGAGCGGTTCAACGCCGAGGTCCAGTCGCGACTGCAGGGAACGGTCTGGAACGCGGGCGGCTGCAGCAGCTACTACCTCGACGTCAACGGACGCAACAGCACGATGTTCCCGGGCTCGACGATCGAGCTGCGCCGCCGCCTCTCCCGCTTCGAGCCGGACGACTTTCTCAGCCGCGCCCCACAGCCGGTCGCGGTCGCGGCCTGAAATCTCATCACGTTTTCCATCCCACACATGGAAAACGTGATGGGTTGGATGCGAGGGGAACCCTAGGGCGAGACGAAGGTGGCGGGATCGGGGCCGCCGCGGTTGCCGGTGTCGAGGCCGCCGATCTCGTCCATCTCCGCCTCGCTCAGTTCGAAGTCGAAGACGTCGACGTTCTCGTGCACGCGCTCCGGCGTCACCGACTTGGGGATGACCACGTTGCCGAGCTGCAGGTGCCAGCGCAGGACCGCCTGCGCCGGGGTCCTGCCGTAACGCTCGGCAATCGAGACGAGCGTCTCGTCGGCCAGCACCGCCCCCTGCGCCAGCGGGCTCCAGGCCTCGGTCGCGATCCCGTGCTCGGCGTGCCAGGCGCGCAGCTCGGCCTGCTGGAACAGCGGGTGCAGCTCGACCTGGTTGACCGTCGGCCGGATCCAGGTCTCGGCTTCCAGCCGCTCCAGGTCCTCGATCCGGAAGTTGGAGACGCCGATCGTGCGGGCGCGCTTCTCCTCGCGGATGCGCTCGAAGGCGCGCCAGGTCTCGACGAAGCGGTCTTCCGTCGGGACCGGCCAGTGGATCAGGTAGAGGTCGACGTGCTCGAAGCCGAGCCGGCCAAGGCTCTTCTCGAAGGTCTGCAGGGTGGAGTCGTAGCCCTGCTGGGAGTTCCACAGCTTGGTCGTGACGAAGACCTCCTCGCGCGGCAGGCCCGACGCGGCGATCGCCGACCCGACGCCCCTCTCGTTGCGGTAGGCGGCGGCCGTGTCGACGTGGCGGTAGCCGGCGGCCAGTGCCTCCTCGACCGCCTGCTGGGTCTCCTCGGGCGGCACCTGGAAGACGCCGAAGCCGAGCTGCGGAATCTCGACGCCGTCGTGGAGGGTGAGGCTGGGGATCACCCTGGCGAGGTTAGACGGTCGCGCGCACCTCCAGGCGCGGCGATCACGCTAAGCGGTGGAGAGACCGATCGCGAGCAGCGGGAAGCCGGCCATCAGGCCCAGGAAAGAGCCGATCGCAAGGCCGGTGAGGGTGCGCGTCTCACGCGAGCGGGCCCCGGCGACGAGGCCGAGCAGCGCGCAGAAGAGGGCGATTCCAAGTCCTAGCCAGAAGACGTCGGGCATGAGCGCGGCGAGATTATCGAAAGGGGTCGATGACCGACCCCGACATACGTCTGTTTCGACCCCGCGGATCGGGAGGAATCGGGAGGCTAGCGGCAAACGTCACAGCCATGGACGAGAGCAACAGCGGCAAGAGAAACCTGATCCTGGCGGCGATGATCCTCGCCGTCTCGATGACCTTCATCGACCAGACGATCGTCGCGATCGCGGTCCCACAACTGCAGGGCGACCTCTCACTCTCCTCTACCGGGGTGCAGTGGATCATCAACGGCTACCTGCTCTCGCTCTCGGCGCTTTTCGCCTTCGGCGGCAAGCTCGCCGACATCGCCGGCCACCGGCGCATGGTCACGATCGGCGTGGTGATCTTCGCCACCGCCTCGGCACTCTGCGGGGCGACGCCCACCAACGACCTGGCGGAGCCCTGGATCATCTTCTTCCGCGTGATCCAGGGGGCCGGCGCGGCGCTGATGTTCCCGGCGGCGCTGGCGATCGTCCTCGGCGCCTTCCCGGTCCGCGAACGGGGCCGGGCGCTGGCGATCTTCTTCGGCCTCGCCGGCGCCTTCACCTCGATCGGCCCGATCGCCGGCGGTTACCTGACCGAGTGGACCTGGCGGTCGATCTTCTGGATCAACGTGCCGGTGGCGATCGGCGCACTCGTCCTCACCGCGATCGCCAAGCCCGCCGACGAGAAGCACCCGGCGCCGCTCGACTACCGCGGCGCGGTGATGATCTCAGCCGGGATGGGGCTGGCGGTGCTCGGCCTGCAGCAGTCGAGCGTCTGGGGCTGGGGCAGCCCGATCACCTGGCTCTGCATCGCCGCCGGCGTCGTCCTGATCGCCGCCTTCGCCCGCTACGAGCTGCGGATCGAGAACCCTTTGATGCAGATCCGCACCTTCGCCGACCGTGCCTTCGCGGTCGACAACGCGATCCTCTTCCTGCTGATGATCGCCTTCGTGCCGCTCTTCTTCTTCGCCAGCATGTACGCGCAGATCTCGCTCGGCGAAAGCGCCTCGGAAACCGGCCTCTACCTGCTGATCTTCTTCGGCGGCTTCTTCTTCGCCACCCAGCGCGGCGGCAGGATCCTCGACCAGAAAGGCGCGCGGCCGACGGTGCTGCTGGGCTGCCTGCTCGGCGCGGTCGGGTTCGCACTCTGGGCGAAAGAGATGCCGGAGCTCTCGGTCGGCTCGCAGTGGCCCTACATGGTCCTCGCCGGGGCCGGCGTCGGCCTCGTCCTCAGCCCGGCCAACACCGACGCGCTCAACCGGGTGCCCCGCGGCCGCTACGGCGAGGCGACCGGGATCACGCAGACGGTGCGCAACTTCGGCTCCAGCCTCGGCCTCGCCCTGCTGGGCACCGTGCTGATCCTGGAAAACAAGTCGAACCTGGAGTCGACCCTGGGCGAAGAGGGGATCCCCAAGTCGGAGGCGGACCAGATCGCCGAATCGCTGACCGAAGCCGGCGGCGGCAACGAAGCGGCCTTCGCCGAAACGGCCGGCTCCCAGGCCAAGGAGATCTTCTCCGCCGTCCAGTACGACTTCGCCCTCTCCTCGCGCACGGTCTTCTATCTGATGGCGGCGGCGATGGCGGTCGCCTTCGTGGTGGCGCTGATCTGGATGCCGTCGGGCAAAGCGCCGGACCTGGATGGTCCGGACGACGTCCCCGCACCCTGAGCTCCTCGCCGGCGCTGCTTCGTTCCAGACGAGCGAGAAGCGCCAGCGGGCGACCGCAGTCGAGGCCGGCGGTCAGCGGTATGCGCCGCGCCCCGAGCGATTGCCGGCGACCACCCGGTAGATCGCCAGCAGCAGCAGCGAGCCGCCGATCGCGATCAGCCAGGTGCCGATATCGAAGAACTCGTCCAAGTCGCCGATGTCGAGGGCGCTGGCGATCAGGCCGCCGACGATCGCGCCCGCGATCCCGATCAGCGTCGTGACGATGAAGCCCCCGGGGTCCTCGCCGGGCATGATCAGCTTCGCGATCGCTCCGGCTAAGAGCCCCAACAAGATCCAGCCGATGATCCCCACGGCATCTCTCCTTTACTCGCTGAGCAGTCCCCCTGCCAGATACCCGGCCGACCGACACGGGGAAACCGCGCGGTCGAAGCGACCGCGGAGGGGTAAGTTTCCGAGCATGAGGCTGCTTGCCTTCAGCGACCTGCACCGGGACCTCGGCCAGGCGGCGAAGCTGGTCCAGGTGTCAGCGGAAGCCGACGTCGTGATCGGCGCCGGTGACTTCGCCTCGGTCCACGAGGGCCTGGAGGAGACGATCGGCGCCCTGGCGGCGATCGAGACGCCAACGGTGCTGGTGCCCGGCAACAACGAGACCGACGCGGCGCTACGCGAGGCGGCGGCGGGCTGGGGCGCGGCCACCGTCCTTCACGGCGAAGGCACTGCAATCGACGGCGTCGAGTTCTACGGGCTCGGAGCCGGCGTCCCGGTCACCCCGTGGGACTGGAGCTTCGACCTCGACGACGACGCGGCAAGCGAGATGCTCGCCGGCTGCCCCGAGGGCGCCGTCCTCGTCCTCCACTCGCCGCCACGGGGCCACTGCGACGCCAACGGCAGCGGCGATCACTTCGGCAGCGAAGCCCTCCTCGGGACGATCGAGCGCAAGCGCCCCCGCCTCGCCGTCTGCGGCCACATCCACGAGTCCTGGGGATGCGAGAGCCGGATCGGCGAGACCCCGATCCGCAACCTCGGGCCAGCAGGAACCTGGCTCGAGGCCTAGGGCTAGGGCGAGTAGCGCCGCTTGGTCGCAGGGGCTTTCTTGCCCTCCTCCGGGCTGCGGGCCGAGAGGAAGCCGGCCAGCGTCACGGTCACCGAGACTCCCTCTTCCCGGTCGGTGCCTTCGCTCGCCATCCGCTCGCTCGTCTCGACCTGGACGTCGAAGACCTCGTCCATCGTGTTCTTGAGGATCTCCGCGACGCGGCTCCAGCCCTCTTTGTCGAGAACCAGCGGCGTCCAGCTCAGATGGCTGGTGGGGTCGTCGAAGATGCCCGCCTCCATCGAGGCCTCGGCGTCTTCGAAGAACTCGCGCAGGATGCCGACGGAGATGCCCTCCATCATCGTCGGCGAGAGGTTCTTCCAGGCGTCGGCAGGCAGCAGCGCGCGCTGGGTCGCCCGGTAGTAGTGCTCGATCGCACCGCGGCGCTGCTCGGTCCGATCCTGCTCGATGAACCCCTCTTCCCGCAGAACCCTGATGTGGTAGCTGATCTGGCTGAGCCCTTCGTCCACCACCTGCTCCAGTTCTTTGGGGCTGGCGACGCGTTCGTTGAGGATGGAGAGAATCTTGACCCGTCCTCGGTGGCCCAGGACCCTCATCCATGCGTGATCGACGAGGTCGCCCTGCGACTCGGATTTCCGACCGTTCTCCTGCGCCTTCGGTTTAGGCGCAGCAGCACGGCCCTTTCTCTGGCTCTTGTTGGCCGCCATCTACGGGTCCTCTCTCAGTTGTTCTTCGGTACTTGCCGATGCTAAGCACTCAAGGTTACCGGTTTAAACCGAAGAACCCAACGAAAAAAGGTCCCAATTACCGCCTTCCTACAAAAGCTTTAAACTTCTTGATTAATAGGAAAGTTTCTCTCTCAGAGGCAGAGCTGCTTCGCAAAAGCTCTCCCACAAGGAGGTGAAAGACATGAAGCTGATCGCAATCGCGAGCGTCTCCCCGGCCTGCTCGATCCGCAAGCACGGCTAAGCGGCCGGCTCGCCCGTCGGCGCCTCTTCCGGCTCAGAAGACGAACGGGAAACGGCGACCTCCGCCCAGATCCGCACCGCCGCGGATACCAGCGGGGCCGCCAGCACCAACCCGATCGTGCCGAAGAGGCAGCCGCCGGCGATGGTCACAATCAGGACGGCCAGGGGGTGGATCCCCAGGGCTGCGCCGTAGGCGACGGGCTGCACGAGCTGCTGGAACAGGCCGTTGGCCAGCAGGACGACCACTGCCATCGCCACCGCGACCTCGGGGCCCTGGCCGCCCAGTGCGATCAGGACCGCGAAGGCGCCCGCGATCCAGGCACCGATGTAGGGGACGTACCCGCCGAGGAAGGTGACTACGGCGATCGTCCCCGGCAGGGGGCACCGGCATGCCGAGATGACGCTCGACGAATCTCCCGATCGTCGGCGCGTCCTTGAGCAGGAAGAAGAGGCTGAGGGCCGTGAAGGAGAGGAACACGGTCAGCGAAGCCAGTTTGTCGACCCCGCCGAGGAGGCCGTCGGTCAGGGCCTTGAAGCCGGCGGTAATCGAGGCGCTGGCGTCAGTGTTGGCGCCTTCGGCGGTAGCTGAGTTGACTCCCAGATCCCGCACCCACGACTCGATCTCGTCCGCGCCGGCTTGGAGCCTCTCGCTGAGGCTGTCAGCCTGGCTGGCGATGCCGCTGAGGACGATGATCCCGACACCGACACCGATCAGGGCTATCCCGAGGAAGACGATCGTGGCGCCGGCGCCCCTGGGCACACCGCGCCGCTTCAACCAGTCAACCAGCGGCACGGTGACCGAGGCGATGATCCCCGCCGTGATCACCGGCATCACGATCGTCTCGGTCAGCGACAGCAGCCAGATCGCCCCGAGCAGCGCGGCACCGACCCCGACCAGCAGCCAGGCGGAGAAGCCGAGATCACGCATCCAGGCCGGCGCGGAGAAGATCCCGCTCAGCTCGGCGGGATCGACCTCGATGAATTCCTCTTCCCCGCCGGCGCTCTCGGGGCCGGGGCGCCGTAGCCGCCCTCGCAGGATCGCGCGCCTTCGACTCATCGGGGCGCCGGACGATACGCGGCGGCTCCGACACGGCCGACGGCGGGCCGCGGCATGACCGAGGTGGGGACCCGGATCACCTACGTTGGCCACGCGACCGTCCTGATCGAGATGGAGGGCGTCCGCTTGATCACCGATCCGGTGCTGCGGCGACGGATCGGCCCGCTGTGGCGTCACGGGCCGCCGCCCGACCGGCGAGCAACCGAGGACGTGGACGCAGTGCTGATCTCCCACCTCCACCACGACCACGCGGACGTGCCCTCGCTGCGCCGCCTGAACAAGGAGGTGCCGGTGTTCGGGCCGCCGGGGTCGGGAAGCTTCCTGCGGCGGCATGGGTTCGCGGCCGTCCACGAGCTCGCTCCGGGCAACTCCGGCAGTGTCGGCGGGGTCCGGATCGCCGCCACCAAGGCGCTGCACCCGACCGAAGGGCGGCGCTTCGAGCGGGCCTCGCAGGCGGTCGGCTTCGTGCTGAGCGGCCGGCGCCGCATCTACTTCGCCGGCGACACCGACCTCTTCGACGGCATGGAGGACCTCGCCGGCGGGCTCGATCTCGCCCTGCTCCCGGTCTGGGGCTGGGGCCCGAGCCTCGGGCCGGGGCACCTCGACCCCGAGCGCGCCGCGCGGGCGGCGGCCCTCCTCTCCCCCAGGGTCGCCGTCCCGATCCACTGGGGCACGCTCTTCCCGCTCGGCCTCTCCCGCCTCGCCGCGGACCGCCTCAGCGCACCGCCCCGTGAGTTCGCCCGCGCGGCGGCCGCGCTGGCCCCTCAGGTCGAGGTGCGGGTGCTGTCCCCCGGCGAGGCAACCTCGCTCTCGTAGCCGGCGTGCCCGAGCCCGGCGAGCCAGCCCCGGAACACCCGGTGGACCCGCTCCGCGCCGACGACGTCGTCCTCGGGCCAGGCGAGCTCGGTGGGGTGCAGCACGAAGGGATGTGCCTGGGTCCCGCCCATGCCGCCGTGCGAACCGACCAGCTCCTCGAACGCGGCGACCTCGCCGAACTCCGGCCAGAAGGTGCTGTTGACCATCAGGTCGGCGCAGTGGGGGAAGCCGTCGGTACGCCGCACCTGGTCGGCGGCGTGAGGACCGAAGACCGCGAGCGGGTCCTCGCCCTCGATGCGATCCTGGTCGAGGAAGTGAGTCCCGCGAGCGCCGATCGCAAGCGCCCCGAGGGCCTCCGAGCGCACCAGGACGAACCCGACCCCGGGGTGGTCGCGGAGCGCCGGGATCAGCTTCGGGTACCGCTGCTCGACGCGCTCGAGCGTCACCCGGCCGGGCTCGCGGGGAAAGCTGACCAGGCCGAGGCATCCCGAGGCCATCACGGAGAGCTCCGGCACCTCGGCCCCGTGCGCCTGCGCCATCTCCTCGCGCACGTCGGCGTCCAGCATCACCGCGCCGTCGGAGCGCCGGTCGCGGGTCGCGGTCCGAACCGTGCGCGCCGCCAAGGTGTCGTCGCGCGCGACCTCGGTCAGGCCCGCGCTGAGGTAGGCGAGGGCGTCGTCCTCCCCCTCGTCGACGGCGATCACGCTCTCGGCGTCGCAGGCCGAACGGACCAGGTCCTCGAGCGTCTCCCCGTAGCGGTCGAGGAAGGTCTCCCCCTGCGACTGGCCGTGGTCGGAGAGCACGACCAGTCGGTAGGGGCGCGGCGCGTCGTCGCAGGCGAGCGCGATCCGCGCGATCTGGCGATCGAGGTCGCGGAGCACGGCGAGGGCGTCGTCGCGTTCGATGCCGGAGTGATGGGCGACCTCGTCGTAGGCGAGGAAGGTCGTGTAGATGACGGGCCGCCCCGCGAGGACGTCGCCGACCACGCTGGCGACCTGGAGGTCGCGCTGGACCACCGTGCCCCAGGCCCGAACGAGCGCGTAGGAGCGCGGGCGGTGGATCCGCGGGCGGACGTCGTCACGGACCTGCCTGCGCGCCGCCTGCCGCTCGCGGAGGATGTCGGCGATCGCCAGCACGAGCGTGCGCGCGACCGCGTAGGGACGGGCGAAGTAGGCCGCGTAGTCGACCCCGATCGGGCGGCGCCGGTGCAGCACGGTGCTCATCGTCAGCATCGAGTGCGTCGCGTCGCCGGAGAGGATGTTGGCGCGGCTGGCCCCGTCGGCGTGCAGCAGCCCGCGCCCGTCGGAGTGCCGCCGCTCCAGCTCTTCGGCGTCGCGCGGGTGGTTGGTGACGATCGCCGCGTCGCGGTCCTTCTCCCACCAGCGGAAGGCCGGCATGTCGTCGTTGGAGCCGTGCAGCAGCCCTGCCTGGCAGGCGCCCGTCTGCGAGGACCAGTCGGTCTCCCACCCGCTCAGCCGGTGCGAGCCGCGGCGCAGCCAGGCGGCGAGGTTGGGCGCGTCGCCTGCGACCAGCGCCCGGTGCAGGACGTCGTGCGCGAGCCCGTCGATCTCGAGGAAGAGGACGCCGGGCACCTCGCTCTCCACCCGCTGGCCCCTGCGCCGCGCCTGCCGGCGGACGACGTTGCGGTACCAGGCGTCGTCTTCGTCGATCGCGAGCAGCGAGTAGAAGCCCGCGGTGAGCGCCGCCATCGCGATCGTGACGACGATCCCGTCGAGGAGGTTGTCGAGATGCGCGTTGGGAAGCAGATCGATCGCGAAGGTGACCAGCACCGCGTTCAACACCAGCGCCGCCCCGCCAAGGGTCAGCACCGTCAGTGGCAACGCCACGCGCGCCAGCACCGGCCAGACCAGCGCGTTGAGCAGGCCGATCACCGCCGCCGCCCCCAGTGCCGCCCCGGGCCCGTCCAGGACGAACCCGGGAAGGATCACGGACAGCAGCAGCAGCGAGCCCGCGTCGAGCACCAGGACCAGCAGCCCCCGCCAGACGATTCGCGCGCTCATCGCGGCAGAGCGTATCCGCAGCCAACCTCAGCGCCGCTGATCGAACTCGCGGCCTGAGCCGGGTCTCACCGCGTTTGCTCAGTTCTTATGTAATTAATACCCACCATGGGACTTGGTGGGGAGGCCATGGATGATCGCGGCGCCCTCGCGGCTTTCGTCTCGGAATTGCGTGAGGATCTCCAGCTCGTGATCGACGAAAGCCTCGCCGGGGAGATGCTCCCCCCACTTGTAGCGGAGCGCCTTCAACCCGCCTGGGAGAGCCTCCAAGAGCGCGGAGAATTCGATGCCCTTCAGGCAACGATCATCAGTGGGGAACACGATGCCGCACTGTCGCAGGCCGGCCTGTCGGGCCCCGAGCTCATGTTCAAGCTCGCCGGGGTGCAGGAGGCCCGTCAGGAGGCTAGCCGGCTTCGAACCCCGAGAGCCTTCCGCAAGCTCCTCAAGTGGCTGAACGTCCCGCTCAAGAGCTTGCTCGCGGCAATCGGCTTGGGTGAGGGGATCAACGAGCTCAAGGAAGGGCTCGAGATCGAGCTCGACGAGCAGTAACCGAAGTCGGTCGGTTCAGCAGTCCCCACGGTGACACTGGTACGAGCCACGAAACACCGTCCACGAAGGCCGAGGCCCCCCGAGCCCGGGTATCGCGGCCACTTTCGCCCAGAAGGGAGTTTGCGGATACGCGCCCGACAGGATTCGAACCTGTGACCTTCGGTTTCGTAGACCGGAGAACGCCGCTTGCCGGAGCGGTCTGCGGCGATTCTGCGACAGATATGGACTTGACAGGTGCGGTCGTTTCGACCGAGGGTCAAGCGCTTGATGGGCTAATGCGGGACCAGCTCGCGGGAGACCTCATCGGAGAGACCCCGCTGCTCCAAGCTGCCGAGCAAGACTCGCTGGGCCTGCGCCGAAAGACCGATCACGACCGGGCGCAGGGAATCGTTGTCCGCCTCGTAGCGAGACGCAAACACGCCGATCAGCTCGTCGGCGAACGAGTAGCTCACCGAGCGCACGCCCTCGAAGTCGATCAGGACATCGCGACCGCCCGCTGCAAGCTGCTCGATCTCGGCTCGAATCTGCTCCGCCCTTGCGCGGGTTGAGAAAGCCTGGCCGTGGCGCCCCAGCACGTATCGCGGTGACGCCGAGGATTGTGGGATGTCGTTCTCTAGCGTCGTCATGGATGCGAGGCTACGTCAAGACCCGGACGCATGCAATCACCGATCCAACCTTCCGATGGTCGTCCAGTCGCAGGCGATCCAAGTCCCCTGCGTAGCCGACGTATTCCAGCCATGGTCCTTGACGCGGGCATCGACGATCTCGCGCCGGAAGGCCCCTTGACCGGCCCGGACGAACATCTCGGCTGAAGAAGCAGCCGAGGAAAGGGTTTCCTTCAGCACCCAGGTGAAGCCGTATCCCCGATCGGGTCGCTGGGTGCCGCTCACGCCCTCCTGCAGGGCCTGTCCGATCGCATGCTCGTCAACCACGAACTCGGGATGGCTTCCGCGAATGTGCTTGGGAATCCCGACCCCGCAGTCGCCAATGCCGAGCATGATTTGACTCATCCCGTCGACCTCCCCACGGCTGGCCGCCACAACGCAGCCGGCATCGCTGACGCCGTGCTCCACCGCGTTCTGGCAAAGCTCGCTGATCGCCATAAGGACTGCATCCCGGACGACGGCGACATCGTCGAACTGGTCGATCAGCGGCTGCAGCAGCTTGTCGGCAAGCTCATCGACCTCGGTCAACTCACCCAAGCGGGTCGGCCGGATGATCACATCAGCGTCGTCCTCGACAAGCGCTTCCGCAACGCCGCCGATGGCCCTCCCCAAACGAAAAGCGCGAAAACGTCGGCGGGTTCCCCCGTCCTCGGGCTCCCTGATGTCGACGCTGCGCCCGTCCCGCCGATGCCGCTCAATCCAGAGCGCAAGCCTCACCGCGAAAAGAGGATGCAAGTCCACCAAGTCACTCGCGTCCAAAACAACCGCGTCCGCGCCTCCGAGGTCAGCATCAAGCTCCGCGGCATAGCCGTGATCGCGTGACCCCGCTCCACGTGGCAATCTCAGCTCCACGGACTGCACCGTATGGCGACATTCGGATCGAACCGGTCGTTTCGACCGAAAATCAACCCGTCAGCGAAGCGGCATAGCTCGCCTACGGCCCGAATTAGTCGAGTGCCTTGTTGAGGTCTGGGGCGATGGAAAAGCCTGCCCCTATTGCGGTCACGACACGTGGAACGTCGGCCCTGCGCTTGAGTTCTCGACCGTCTACGGCGGCGGCGAAGTAGTGGCAATTCCCGTGGCTTGTGAGAACTGTCATCAAACGACCTTCATCAATGCAATTGAGGCTGGACTCATGGGCGATACCGATGGGTGAGACCTCGCCTGACCGTCCTGCGACTTCCCAGCGAGCGGGCCAAGTCTCATATCAGCGGCCCGGTGTGTTGATGCTCAAGCAGGAGGAGCCTATGCCTGTTCAGCGTTCTGACTGGGATCGCATCCGGAAGAACGTCGCTCGCCTCGGAGAGCCTCTTAGTGATCATGCAACTACCTGGGCCGCCACCGCAGTCGGGGCCGCCATCGGACTTGTGACGACCATCGTCGTAATCACCAAAACCGAGACGACTGTTCAGGCCGGCGTAGTGCCGTCACTGTGGGTTGGCTTTGGGGCTTGTGTCCTATTCGCAATTTGCTTTGCCGCCATTGGCCGCAATACCAGATCTCGTCATCATGTGAATGTCGTGGCCGTGTGTGAGGACATGGATGATGTTGCTGTCGACGCTGGCCATCAGGCTGGTGTACTCCCCTCCAAAGAGATGAAAAATCGGTAAGCGACAGGCATCGACTACCGCAATTTGACTTCGTCGTAGCTATCCGACTGAGCCGGACCAGGTTCCACGGAGACTCTGATCTACCCCCGATCTGATGGAGTCCTGTTTCTAGAGTCCTTCGGCCGTAAGGAGGATTCAGATGCCCCGCAGGTACCCAGCAGAGGTTCGTCGTCAGGTGATCGAGCTAGCTCGATCAGGCACCAAAGTCGCCCAGCTCGCCGAGACCTTCGGCATGAGCGACGCCACCATCTACAGCTGGCTGAAGCAGGAGAAGGTCGATCGCGGTGAGGTCGAGGGCCTGAGCACCGACCAGGCGCTCGAGCTGGCAGCGGCGACGCGCAAGATCAAGCAGCTGGAAACCGAGCTGGCCGTCTCGCGCAAGGTCAACGAGGTCTTCCTCGAAGGCGACCTTCCCCCAAAAGGCTCTTCCCGGTGATCGATTCCCTGACCGGGCAGGGAATCAACGTGCGCCACGCCTGTCGTGTGCTCGGCGTCTCGGAGTCGGGCTACTACGCCTGGAAGGGCCGCCCCGACCCTCCGCGCACCCTGCGGCGGATCTGGCTGGCCGGCGAGATCGTCGACGTCCACAAGGCCTCCGGCGGAACCTACGGCTACATGCGGGTGACAGCCGAGCTGCGCCACGGGCGCGAGATCGTCGTCGGCCACAACACGGTCGGCAAGATCATGGGCGAGCTGGGAATCAAGGGCCTGCCGACGCGCCGGCTGCCGAAGGGAGCGCGGATGGCGCAGGTCACCTCTCTGGACTTGGTTCGCCGGGCGTTCCGCCGCGACGGCCCCAACCAGCTGTGGATGACCGACATCACCGAGCACCCGACAAGGGAGGGCAAGGTCTACTGCTGCGTCGTCCTCGACGCCTTCTCGCGGCTCGTCGTCGGCTGGTCGGTCGAAAGCACCCAGACAACGGTCCTGGTCACCAATGCCCTTGGCATGGCCACCGCCCGACGCGATCGCGTCGACGGTCTGGTCATACATTCCGACCGCGGCGTGCAGTTCACCTCCTGGGCCTTCAGCCGCAAGGTCCGCGACGCCGGCCTCGCCCCCTCGATGGGGGCCGTCGGCAGCGCATACGACAATGCGATGGTCGAGTCCTTCTGGGGGCGGATACAGGTCGAGCTCTTCAACCGCAAACGCTGGAAGACCCGAGTCGAGCTCACCACCGCGATCCATGACTACATCGAGCTCTTCCACAACACCCGGCGCCGGCACTCGGCGCTAGGGATGCGCACGCCAACCGAATACGAGGATCTACACAACGCAACCCAGGCCGCATGATTCCAGAACCGCGACTCCACTTTTTCGGGGGTAGATCAGAGTCTCCGTGAAACCCGGCCTGGCTCAGAACGGCATAGATCGAAAAGTCATCAAGCCAATCAGCGCCAGGAGGCGAATCGACGCCGGCCTCGCCAAGAATCTCCAGCAGGCGACCGAGGTCATGAATGCGGGCCTCTTCCAGCCCTTGGAGCGCCATCACCGCCTTGAGCCACTTCTCGATCGCCTGCTGGGCGTGGAAGCCGACCGCCTCGTCGTCGATCTCGGGGTCGGGCGCCAGCCTGCGCATTGCCTTCGCGTCGCCCTCTGCCTTGCGGGCGAGAACCTTCGCGAGATCGCGGCCTTCAGGCCTCGACAAGAACCCGGCCCTCGCTCAGCGCCTCGTTCAGCATCGAGCCCTTGAAATGGCCCCACTCCTCAGCATGTTTGGCGCTGACGACGATCACATCGAGGGCTACTTCGAGCCCGCGAAGCTCCCGGCGCAGTCGAGCAGTCTCCGCGCGACGCTTCGGCACCTCGTCCGGCTCGATTACAAGCAGGTCGAGATCCGAGTCCGGGCGAGCCTCGCCCCGAGCACGGGAGCCAAACAGGATCACCTTGGATCCGGGTGCGGCAGCAGCCAGGCGCCGCCCCGCCTCGTCAATCAAGGACTCATTGTTCGACATTGCTTGAGAATCGTAGTAGGCATCAGCGACAGCTCGCGAGACTTGACGCGCTTTCGTGGACCTTGACCAGTTGAAGCGATGCGCTCCGGGAGGTCAAGTATCTAGGTGGCAGCTGCCCACTGGAGAACGCTGCGGTGCGCCCGTTGACCAGGCATCAAGAACAAGTACGACTGTGGGGGCCGGAATCTCAGAGGCTTCGGATCCAGCCGCTTAGGCGAGCAAACCTCAATCGCGTACCCGAGCTCATCGGCGCCCCTCCTCTCGGTCGGGCACCGGAGAACCGCCCGCGATGCATCCCTCAGTGGGACGACGGGTACCGTCTCTCTCGCATCGAAGGCTTGCTCTTCGGTGCCAGGCCCCGGGGCGTTACCGCGCCGCCGGGGCCGCTATTTCTCGCTTACGCGGCGAACGTAGGTGGACGGGAGACCCGTCTCAAGGCCTTCGGCTGACCGCCACTCGGACCTCACATTGCCCCAGGCGTTGCCCCACGGCCGTTTTTCGCCCTTCCGCGCGATCCCCAGAATGCAGGAAACCCGCTCCTCAAGCGGGCTTCGACAAGCGCGCCCGACAGGATTCGAACCTGTGACCTTCGGTTTCGTAGACCGACGCTCTATCCAACTGAGCTACGGGCGCGGGTTGCCGGGGCGGGGCCCGGAAGGGCGATTCTAAGGGAGGCGGGGCCGGACTAGTGATCTGAGTCGTTAATTCGTTGGCAATAGGAGGCGAGGCCGTCGAGGATCTCGTCGGCGCTCTTGTGCCAGACGTAGGGCTTGGGGTCCTCGTTCCAGCCCGCGACCCAGGTTCGTATCGAGGCGATGAGGTCCCG
>DATMEP010000095.1:0-11300 GCA_035556755.1 Solirubrobacterales bacterium | reverse complement strand
ATGTCGGCACCCCCATGATTGCGGTCCTCGCCGAGGCCATTCCTCGGCGACAAACCCGCGCATCTCATGCGCGGGTGCCGACCTTTACGCCGGGTTCGGATCGAGCCGGCGCTCAGGTGGGCCGGCCATAGGGTCTAGCCGCGGCGCCGCAGGGCCAGCACGCCGATCGCGAACCCGGCGACGGCCGCGCCGATGACCAGCTCGCGTTTGTGCTCGCGGACCTGGCGGCGCCAGTCGGTCAGCTCGGCGACGCGGAACCGCAGGGCCTCGACCGAGCCGCCCAGATCGCGGCGCTGCACCTCGATTTCAGCGCGGATTTGCGCCGCAGAGCGACCGGTCATTTCGTCTCCCCTTCCAGCATGGCCTTGGTCCGCTTCGCCTCCTCGATCGCCTGCTCGGGCACCGGGGGCGCGCCGGCCTGGACCGCGCGGTAGGCGAAGAGGCCGGCACCCGCTGCGATCAGCAGGAAGATCGCCGCCTCGATGAAGTAGCCGGGCCATACCTTGTCGTCGAAGAGCGCTTCGGAGATAGCCCAGGCGACGCCGTGCATCGCCAGGATCAGCGCCAGGAAGGCGAAGGTGCCGGCGACGACCCCGACCACCGAGCCGCGCAGGATGGTGGAAACCTTTTCGGAGACCTCGGTCTTGGCCAGCTCGATCTCCTCGCGGACCAGCGAGGAGGCTCTTTCGGAGACGTCGAAGACGAGCTCGGCGACCGATTTGCGGTCGGGGTCCTGTGGGGGCGTCGCGCTCGGCTCGGGCAAGGCCTACTCCGGCGGGTCCTCGTTGTAGAGGCGGCGGAAGACGATGGCGGCACCCCGGGTCGCGAGGATGCTGGCCAGCGCACCGGCCCCGGCGAGCAGGCCGCTCCACACCAGTCGTTTCACGATCTCGTTCTCCACTCGGCCCGACCTTACCTATCGGGGCTCGAGACCGTCGCAGATCGCCGCCACGACAAGGGATTTTGCCTGGTCGAAGTCGGCGTCGCCGGCGGGGATCAGCTCGAAGATCCAGCCGGAGAGCAGCTGCTCGATCGCGCCGTAGAAGGACATCGAGGCGAAGGTCGGCTCGATGTCGCGGCGGAAGGCGCCCACCTCCTGGCCGCCGGCGACGATCTTGCCGATCGACTCGTAGGCTCGGCGGATCTCCGGCAGGTGGGTGCGGCCGAAGGAGTTGGCCGCGCGCGTGACCTCGACGATGATCACCTTCATCAGCTCCGGGTCGTGGCGGTAGGAATCGACGATGAAGCCGGCCACCGCCTCCAGCTTCTCCCGCGGCGTCAGATCGGCGCTGTCGTCGGCCTCCTCGATTGCCGCCAGGAGCAGCGACCAGCGCTCGCTGAACAGCTCGTTCAGGACCTCGTCCTTGGACTTGAAGTAGTGATAGACGAGCCCGTAGGCGACGCCCGCCTCGTCGGCGATGTCGGCGACCCGGGTCGAGTGGAATCCCTGGCGGGCGAAGACGCGGATCGCCGCGTCGAGGATCTGGCGGCGCTTGTCGATCGGCGGTGCTTTGGAGGCCATCAGGCGTGCATCTCCAGCAGCTGCGGCCAAAGGTAGGCCTCGGGCCGGCGGTTGGCCAGCGAGGGCAGCGCGTCGCGGACCCGCTCCTGCGCCGCAAGGTCGAGATCGGCGGCGACGATGCACTCCTCGTCGGGCGCGACGGCGAGCACCTCGCCCCAGGGATCGACGATCGCCGAGCGCCCGTAGGAGCTGTAGTGGGGCGGCGCCTCGCCAACCTGGTTGGGGGCGAGGACGAAGGCCTGGTTCTCGATCGCCCTGGCGCGCAGCAGGACCTCCCAGTGGTCGCGCCCCGTCGCCAGGGTGAAGGCCGAGGGGACGGCGAGCAGCCGGGCGCCACGCACGGCGAGGATCCGGTACAGCTCGGGGAAACGAAGGTCGTAACAGACGCTGAGGCCGAGTGTGAGCTCGCCGAGCGGCGCGGTGACGATCTCGGTGCCAGGCTGCTCGTGGTCGGACTCGCGGTACTCGACCCCGCCTGCCTCGACGTCGAACATATGGATCTTGCGGTAGACGGCGAGGTCCTCCCCGTCGGGGCCGATCAGGACCGAGGTGTTGAACGCCTTCCCCTCGCCGCGCTCGGCAACGCTGCCGGCAAGCAGGTGGATGCCCAGCTGGCGGGCCCAGCCGCGAGCCGCGCTGAGGCTCGGGCCGTCGAGCGGCTCGGCTCCCGCCGCCATCTCCTCGCCGGAGGCGAGCAGGTTCCACTTCTCCGGCAGGGCCACCAGCTCGGCGCCGTCGGCCGCAGCGGCACGCACAAGCCGCTCCGCCGCGGCAAGGTTCCGCGCCTTGTCGGCATTCGAGTTGAGCTGTACGGCCGCTACGCGCAAAGCGATTCCTCTCGTCGCCGGGTCAACCACTGGTTGACTGACCAGTCAATCGGCGAATTTCAGTATATGAGGCAACGGGGCGTACGATTCGACTTCCGTGAGCAACGCGGAGCGCATCGAGGCAGACGGCGAGCGCAAGCAGGTCACCGTGCTGTTCGCCGACGTCCACGGCTCGATGGACCTGGCGGAGCAGCGCGACCCGGAGGAGTGGCGGGCGATCATGCAGCGCTTCTTCTCGATCCTCGCCGAGGACGTCCACCGCTTCGAGGGCACCGTCGACAAATTCACCGGTGACGGGATCATGGCCGTCTTCGGCGCCCCGGTCGCCCACGAGGACCACGCCCGCCGGGCCTGTTACGCGGCGCTCCGCATGCTCGACGACATCTCCGAGTACGCAGGCGAGCTGCGCCGCCGCGACGGCCTCAACTTCTCGGCCCGGATCGGGATCCACTCCGGCGAGGTGATCGCCGGCGCGATCGGCCAGGGCGGCGATGGTGCCTACACGGCGATCGGACATACGGTCGGACTGGCGCAGCGAATGGAGGCGCTGGCCGAGCCCGGCAGGGCCTACCTGACCGAGGCCGCGGCTGAGCTGGCGCACGGCTTCTTCGAACTCGAGGACCTGGGTGAGTTCGAGATAAAGGGGGCGAGCCGCCCGGTCCGCGTCTTCGAGCTGGAGGGCGTCGGCTCGGCTCGTTCTCGCCTCGACCTCTCCCGCGAGCGCGGCTTCTCCCTCTTCGTCGGCCGCAGCGAGGAGATGGCGGTCCTCGACGAAGGGCTGGAGCGTGCCGTGGGGAGCGAGGGCGCCGTGGTCGGCATCGTCGCCGAACCCGGGCTCGGCAAGAGCCGCCTCTGCCACGAGTTCGCCCAGCTCTGCCGCTCCCGCGGGTTCGACGTCCACGAGGCACAGGCCCAGTCCCATGGACAGGAGACGCCCTTCGCGCCGGTCCTGCAAATGCTGCGCGCCTACTTCGACATCGCCGACTCCGACGCCGACCGGGTCGTCCGCGAGAAGATCGCCGGGCGGGCCCTGCTGCTCGATCCCGACTTTGCCGAGGACCTGCCGCTGCTCTTCGACTTCCTCGGCGTGCCGGACCCCGACCGGCCCCTCCCCCAGCTCAGCGCCGAGGCGCGGCAGCGGGCGCTGCGGGCGGTCGTCTGCCGGCTGGTCCGCGCCCCCAACCGCCGCGACCCGGTCGTCGTCGTGGTCGAGGACCTGCACTGGATGGACGAGGGGAGCGAGACGCTGCTGGGGGAGCTGCTCGGCTCGGTCGAGGGGACGAAGACGCTGGCGATCGTCAACTTCCGCCCCGAGTACACACCCGAGTGGACCGAGCCGGAGCACTACGGCCAGATCTCACTCGAACCGCTCGGGCCCGCCGACACCGGCGAGCTGCTGCGCGACCTGGTCGGTGAGGACCCCTCGCTCGACGGCCTCGACGGCCTGATCCACGAGCGGACCGCCGGCAACCCGTTCTTCATCGAGGAGATCGTCCGTGAGCTGGGCGAGAGCGGCGCCCTGGAAGGAGCGCGCGGCGCCCAGCGGCTGGTCGGCCCGGTCGACGACGTCAGAGTCCCCGCCACGGTCCAGACCGTGCTCGCGGCGCGAATCGACCGGCTCGATCCAGAGGCGAAGCGGCTGTTGCAGGCGGCGTCGGTGGCCGGCAAGGAGGTCTCCCAGCGGGCCCTGGTCTCGATCTCCGGCTTCTCCGACCCGGAGGAGTGCGAGGCGGCCCTGCGCCGGGCGATCGAGGCCGAGTTCCTCTACGAGGCGGAGCTGTATCCGGAGCGGCTGCTCGCCTTCCGCCACCCGCTCACGCGCGAGGTCGCCTACGGCACCCAGCTGGCCGGGCAGCGGGCGGCGACCCACGCGGCGACGGGGCGGGCGCTGATCGAGCTCGAGCCCGACCGGCACGACGAGCTCGCGGGGCTGATCGCCCACCACCTGGAGACCGGGGGCGAGACGCTGGAGGCGGCGCGCTGGTCGGCACGGGCCGCGTACTGGGCGGGTCACAGCCGGCCCCACGACGCGATGCGCCTCTGGGCGACGGTCACGCGGCTCGTCGACGACCTCGAAGAGAACGACGAGACGATGGCCCTCGCGGTCGCCTCTCGCCTGCAGCAGCTCGACTTCGCCTGGCGACTCGGCATGGAGCGCGAGGAGCAGGAGCGTCTGGAGCGCGAGGCGACGGAGATCGCGACGCGGATCGGCGACCTGCGCTCGCTGGCGCTGCTGCGGGTGCTGACCTCGGTCCGGCCCGGCCTCGACCACTCGACCTCGGAGTGGATCGCCGGCGTCGCCGATGCGAACCGGCTTGCCGACGAATCGGGCGATCCCCACCTGCGCGTCGCGATCCGGGCGATGGGGGCCTACGCCTACCTCTGTGCGGCCGACTTCGAGCGGCTCGACGGCACCGCCGACGAGGTGCTCGAGCTGTCCGGGGAAGACCCCGCGGTCGGCGCCGGGATCGTGATCAACTGCCCGGTCGCCTGGGCGGTGACGGCGAAGGCGCTCGTCGCTCGCGAGCGCGGCGAGGTCGAGCAATGCGATCGGCTGCTGGAACGGGGACTGCGGATCGCCGAAGACCTCGGCGACGCGGAGACGGCGAGCTGGAACCGCGGCACGAAGGCGCTGGTGCTGGGGATGCGGGGAGAAGCCGCCGCCGGGGTGGCGGTGGCGCGGCGCAACTGCGAGCTGACCGACCGGCTCGGCGACGTCTTCTCACGCAGCCTCGCGCTGGGAAACCTCGGCGCCGCACAGCTGGCGGCAGCGGACTACGCGGGGGCGCTGGAGTCGTTCGAAGGGATGGAGCGCATGTACCGCGAGGCGATGGACACCGGAGGCGAGCTGGAGGCTTGGCGCGACGCGGTGCGGGCCAACGCCTTGACCGGGGTCGGCCGCGCCGAGGAGGCGCTCGAGCTCGCCGCCGGGGCGGTGGAGACCGCCCGCGCCCGTGAACTCTTCTGGTCGCTCCCCCTGGCGCTTTTGGCGCTAGGCCGCGCTCGCGCAGCCGCCGGCCGGGACGGTGTCCGCGAGACGCTTGACGAAGCGGCGGCGATCGCCACAGAGAAGGGAGCGCTGACGACGCTCGCCTCGATCGAAGCCGAGCGCGACGAGATCCTCGCCGGCGCAACGGGCTGACGATTCGCGCTTGGCACTTTCACCACGCTGGAGGGGGGTGAAAGTGCCAAGCGTCGACTACATCCCGGTCATGCGGGCGATGACGCGATCGAGGATGCGCGCGGGGATGACGTGACGAAGGCGCGCTTGGACCTTGGCGTCGGCGCCGACCAGGTAGCGGGTGCGGGGACGGCGGACGCTCAGTGCGTGCTCGATCGCGCGCGCGACCTTCTCGGGCGGGATTCCCGCGTGCCGCGGTTCGCTCGGCGACCTTGCGGTAGGCGGCGATCGGCTTGCCGTAGAGCTTTCGCGGTTCGTCGCCGGCCGCCGCGACGAACGCGTCAGCTTCCTCCATGCCCCGCTCCCAGATCGGCGTCGCGATCGAGCCGGGCTCGATCAGCGAGACCGAGATTCCCCAGGGCCGCAGCTCGCGGCGGAAGACGTCGCCGACCGCCTCCAGCCCGAACTTGGCGGCGTGGTAGGCGCCGAACATCGGGAAGGCGATCAGGCCGCCGATCGAGGTGACGAAGACGACGCGGCCGGGCGCCCGGCGGATCGCGGGCAGCATCGCTTGGGTCACGGCCACGTGCGCGGTCAGGTTGACCTCGACCTGGCGGCGAAAGTCGTCGATCGGCAGCGCCTCCAGCGGCCCCGGCACCGCGATGCCGGCGTTGTTGACCAGCCCGGCGAGCCCAGCTTCCCCCACCTCGCCGCCGACCCGCTCCGCCGCAGCGGCGATCTGCGCCGGGTCGGTGACGTCGAGCATCAGCGGGACGAGTCGCGCCGACGCGTCGGCGCGCAGCGAGTCAGCGTCCTCCTCCCTGCGCACCCCGGCGAAGACCCGCCATCCTTGGGCATCGAGATGCGTCGCAGTGGCCCTGCCGATACCGGTCGACGCCCCGGTGATCAACGCCGATCGCATAGTGAGAGGCTATAACTTCACTCGATGGCCAGCGCGGCGTTCGTAACGGGAGGATCGGGTTTCATCGGCGGCCGGCTGATCGAACGGCTCGCCCGGGAAGGGACGAGCGTGCGTGCGCTGGCCCGCTCCGAAGCTGCAGCTCGCCGCGTCGAAGAGCTCGGCGCCGAGCCGGTGCCCGGGGACCTCAGCGACCGTGACGCGCTCGAGGCGGGGGCCGTCGGCACGGAAGTCGCCTTCCATCTCGCCGCGCACCTCGGCGAGTGGGGGCCGTGGGAGGAGTTCGAGCGAGGCAACGTCGAGGGGACCCGCAACACGCTGGAGGCCTGCGCCGAGGCAGGCGTGCGGCGCTTCGTCCACTGCGGCACCGAGGCAGCCCTGATGGCCGGCGAGCCGCTGGTGCAGGTCGACGAGACGGCACCGCTGCGGCCCGACTCCCGAGCGCCGTACCCGGCGACGAAGGCTAAGGCCGAGCAGGTCGTCCGCGATGCCAGCCGCGAAGGCTTCGAGACGGTTGCGCTGCGGCCCCGGTTCGTCTGGGGCAAGGGCGACACGACCCTGCTGCCCGAGATGGTCGACACGATCGAGGCAGGCAAATGGGCCTGGGTCGGCGGCGGTCGCAACGTCACCGATACGACCCACGTCGACAACGTGGTCGAGGGCCTGCTGCTGGCGGCGAAGCGAGGGCGGCCTGGTGAGGCCTATTTCGTCACCGACGGCGAGCCGGTCGTCTTCCGCGAGTTCGTCACCGCGATGCTGCAGACCCAGGGGGTCGAGCCGCCGGATCGCAGTCTCCCCACCTGGACGGCAGCGCCGCTGGCGCGAGTCGCCGAGACGGCGTGGAAGCTCCTACCGCTGAAGGGCGCGCCGCCGATGACGACCTTCCGCTCCTGGCTGCTGACCCAGGAGTGCACGATCGACATCTCCAAGGCCCGCGAGGAGCTCGGCTACGCCCCGATCGTCTCCCACCAGCAGGGCCTCGCCGAGCTACGTGCGGCTGGCGCGGTGTCGCTCTAGCTCCGCCACCATCAGCTTGGTGTGGAGGGCGGCGATCAGGTCCTGCAGGGGTTGGGCGCCGGCTTCGAGCATCTCGACCACGCGCTCAGGTGAGACCTCGCCGGCGAGGCGATCCATCACGACCTCGACCTCCTGGCGGACCAGCTCTTCGAGGGCGCTCTTGTAGCGCAGCGTGTCGTAGACGGTGAAGCCGATCTCCTCGTCGTAACCGCCGGCGCGGAAGCGGCTGATCGCCTCGATGATCTTGATGTCGGACGGTGAGTAGCCGCGGCTGTTGGGACTGAGGATCTCCAGCTGCTCCAGCCGGTCGAGCACCTCCTTGGGCACGCCGTAGCGCTCGCGCACCTCGGCGGCGCTGGTCCGGGTGCGCTCGCCGGCGAGGGCGCGGTCGAGGATGCGGTCCTCCAGCTCGACCAGGGCGCGGGCGCGCTCGGGATCCTCGTCGAGCACCTGCTTGATCGCGCGCAGCGGCATGAAGCGCTCCTCCTGCAGCTGCTTGATCAGCTTGATCCGGTCGACGAACTCGGGCGGGTAATAGGCCATGTTGCGGCTCGTCTTGACCGGCTCGGGGAGGAGGCCCTCGCGCAGGTAGTGCTTGACCGTCGGCACCGGGACGCCTGATGCCTCGGCCAGCTCGCCGACCTTGAGCAGGGAGGTCTCCGCCTTGACGCTCATGCCCGAAAGGTCTGGGCGGCGTCGGCGCTCGGTCCGGCGGCTGCGCCCGACTCTTTCATCGCGGCGATCTCCTCCTCGGAGTAGCCGGCCTCGCGCAGGACCTCGTCGGTGTGCTCGCCGAAGGCGGGGGCCGGGCGGGTCGGGTCGCCGGGGGTGCGGCTCATCTTCACCGGCACCCCGAGCTGGCGCACCGTCCCCAGCTGCGGCTGCTCCATCTCGACCACCATCTGGCGCGCCCGCACCAGCTCGGAGTCGAGCGCCTCGTCGAGGTCGAGAACCGGCTCGATGCAACAGTCGTGCTCTTCGTTGAAGGCCTTCCATTCCTCGCGAGTGCGCGAGCGGAAGACATCGGCGGCTGCGCGCCACGCCTCGGTGCCAGGCGCCTCGAACTGGGACTCGATCAGGTCCGGCCTCTCTACCCCGTTACAGAAGGCAGCCCAGAACTTCGGCTCCAGCGCGCCGCAGGTGACCCAGCCGTCGGCAGCCTCGTAGGGCAGGTAGCAGAGGAGCCCGCCCGCGAGCTGCTGCTCGCCGCGGCGCGGCACCTCGCCGTCGCAGAAGTAGCGGCCGGCGACCATCGCCAGCCAGGAGAGCGCGCCGTCGGCCATCGATATGTCGACCATCTGACCCTTGCCGGAGCGTCGGCGCTCGTGCAGCGCCGCCATCACCCCGAAGGCGGCCATCAGGGCGCCGCCGCCGAGATCGGCGATCTGGCCGCCGGACTGGACCGGAGGGCCGTCCTTGGCGCCGGTCAGCCCGAGCAGGCCGACCAGGCCCAGGTAGTTCATGTCGTGGCCGGCACGCTGGGCGTAAGGGCCGTCCTGGCCATAGCCGGTGATCGCGCAGAAGACGATCGCCGGGTTGGCATCGCGCATCCGCTCGTAGCCGACCCCGAGCCGGTCGAGGACGCCGGGGCGGAAGCCGTCGAGGACGACGTCGTGGGACTCGACCAGGCGCAACAGCGCCTCGCGCCCGGCCTCGCTCTTGAGGTCGAGGCGGATCGAGCGCTTGCCGCGGTTGAGCGAGAGGTAGAGCGAGGAGCGCGTCCCCAGCTCCTGCTGGGACTCATCGCCGTAGTAAGGCGGAGCCCAGCGGATGTAGTCGCCCATCCCGGTGTCCTCGACCTTCAGCACCTCGGCACCGAGGTCGGCCAGCAGCAGCGAACAGAAGCCGCCGGGGAGCAGCCGGGTCAGGTCGAGGACCCTGACGTCGGAGAGGGGCAGCTCGCGCGTCATTGCGGCTCGACCCCGACCGGGAACTCGACCGAGTTGGAGATGAAGCAGAGCTCGTGGGAGCGGCGGTGCAGCTCTTCGATCGCCTCGGGCTGCGGGGGCTCGCCCTCCCAGCGGACGCGCGGCCGCAGCGTCGCCGCGGTGAAGCGCTTGCCGTCGAGGACTCCGTCGGCGTCGTCCTCGTAGGAGGCGACGGCGAAGCCGCGTTTGCGGGCCAGCGCCAGGAACCAGAGCATGTGGCAGCTGGAGAGCGCAGCGACGAGGAGGCTCTCGGGATTGGCGCGATCGCCGTCGCCACCGAACTCCGTGGCCGAGGAACCCGACACCGACTGGGCGCCAAGCAGCACGTCGTGGGCGCGCACGTCCTCTTCAGAACCACCGTCCCAGGCAACGCCGGCGCGGTGGATGCTGGTCGCCACGCTCAGACCTCCGCGCGCTTCGGGACCCCCAGCAGCTCGCGCGCCTCGGCGACGGTGGCGGCGCGACGGCCGATGTCCTCGGCCATCTGCCGCGCCTTGGCGATCAGTTCCCCGTTCGACTTCGTCATCTCGCCATTCGGCAGGTAGAGGTTGTCCTCGAGCCCGGCGCGGACGTTGCCGCCGAGGACGAGCGCCGCGCCGAGCAGCTTCCACTGGTCGCGCGAGATGCCGATCACCTGCCACTGGTTGGGGCCCTCGGCGCCGCCGGGGATCTGGCCGGCCATCAGGCCGACGTTGCGGGCCTCGGCACGGATGCCGCCGTTCACGCCCATCACCAGCGAGATCTGCAGCGGCTCACGGTCGAGCAGCCCCATGTCGATCAGCGGGTCGAGGTTGGCGACGTGACCGGCGTCGAAGCACTCGTGCTCGGGCTTGATCCCGAGCTCCACCATCGCTGTAATGAATTGGATGATCGTGTCGAAGCTGTTCTCGAAGACCGTTTTGAAAACGAAGTCCTTGCGCCGCTTCGAGTACTTGGCGTAGTTCATCGAGCTCATGTTGAGCGCGGCAACGTCGGGGCGCAGCTCGCGCAGGTACTCGATCCGCTTCTCGATCGGGATGCCGATCGCGCCGGTCGAGTAGTTGACGATCACGTCGCCGACCTCGGCCAGGATCGCGTCGGTGATCGCGCGGAAGTCCTCGACGTCGTAGGACGGCACGCCGTCGGGCTTGCGAGCGTGGATGTGGATCTGCGAAGCGCCCTCGTCGACGGCCCGCCGCGCCTCGGCCGCGTACTCCTCCGGCGTGTAGGGGATCGCCGGGCACTGCTCGCGGTTCGCCGCGACGCCGCTGATCGAGCAGCTGATCACGACCGGGTCGCCGAAGGAGCTCATACGGGCATCACCCCGTGGCGTTTCTTCGGCTTCTCGACGTGTTTGTCTTTCGCCATGCGCAGTGCCTTGACGATCGTCGGGCGGGTCTCGCGCGGGTCGATGATGTCGTCGATCACCGCGTTGCCGGCGGCGATGTAGGGGTCGATCTGCTCGCGGACCGCGTTCAGCATCGCCTCCCGGGTCGCCTCCGGGTCGTCGGAGGCCTCGATCGCCGAGCGGCCGATGATGTTGACCGCGCCCTCCGCGCCCATCACCGAGATCTCCGCCCCGGGCCAGGCGACGATCAGGTCGGGCTCATAGGCCTTGCCGCACATCACGTAGTAGCCGGCGCCGTAGGCCTTGCGGACGATCACGGTCACCTTCGGCACCGTGGCGCGGCTGACCGCGTAGAGCATCTTCGCGCCGTGGCGGATGATCCCGGCGTGCTCGACCTTGGCGCCGACCATGAAGCCGGGCACGTCCTGGAGGAAGACCAGCGGCACGTTGAAGGCGTCGCAGAGGTTGATGAAGCGGGCGGCCTTGTCGGCTGAGTCGTTGTCGAGGATTCCGGCCAGCTGCTTGGGCTGGTTGGCGACGATCCCGACCGGCTGGCCGCCGAAGCGGGCGAAGCAGGTGATCAGCGTCTTGGCGAACTTCGGCTTGATGTCGAACCACTCGCCGTCGTCGACGATCTCG
>DATMEP010000094.1:0-2779 GCA_035556755.1 Solirubrobacterales bacterium | reverse complement strand
TGATGGGGATTCCGTTTCCGCAGGAGTACGGCGGGGGCGGGGCGGACACGCTTTCCTACGCGCTGGCGGTCGAAGAGTTGGCGCGGATCGACTCGTCTGTCTGCATCACGATGGCCGCCCATACCTCGCTGGGGACGATGCCGATCTACCTCTGGGGCAGCGATGAACAGAAGGACGAGTGGCTGCCACGGCTCTGCAGCGGCGAGCGGCTCGCCTCCTTCGGCCTGACCGAGCCCGAGGCCGGTTCGGACGCCGGCAACGTCCGCACTACGGCGAAGCTCGACGACGGCGAGTGGGTGGTCAACGGCGCCAAGCAGTTCATCACCAACTCGGGGACCGAGATCTCGGGTTGCGTCTCGATCACCGCCGTCACCGGCGAGGCCAACGGGCGCAAGGAGATCTCCAACCTGATCGTCCCGAACGGTACCCCCGGCTACGAGGCCGGCGAGCCCTACCGCAAGATGGGCTGGAACGCCTCGGACACCCGCCCCCTCTCCTTCGAGGACTGCCGGGTGCCGGAGGCCAACCTGCTCGGCCGCCAGGGCGACGGCTTCAAGAACTTCCTCCACATCCTCGACGGCGGCAGGATCGGGGTCGCGGCCATGGGCGTGGGGCTCGCACAGGGCGCCCTCGACGAGGCGATCTCATACGCCAAAGAGCGCCGGGCCTTCGGCCAACCGATCTCCAAATTCCAGTCGATCCAGGCCAAGATCGCCGACCTCTCGGCTCAAATCGAGGCGGCCCGGCTGCTCACCTGGCGCGCCGCTCTGGAGAAGGACGCCGGCCAGTCGTTCACCCTCACTGCCGCGCAGGCGAAGCTGATCACCGGCCGCCTCGCGGTTCGGGCGACCGAGGAGGCCGTGCAGATCCACGGCGGTTACGGCTACATCGAGGAGTACCCGGTCTGCCGCTTCTACCGCGACGCCAAGATCCTCACCATCGGCGAGGGCACCGACGAGGTGCAGCAGATGGTGATCGCCCGCCAGCTCGGCTGCTAAGCCGGTTGCGAGGTGACCGTGCCCTCCGCTCGCCCGGCGACCTCGGCGGCCCGGCCGACCTGCTCTCCGATCCCGTAGTGGGCGCAGATCGTCAACTCGTGCTCGCGCAGCAGCGGCCGGGTGGAGTCGACTGTGGGTGCGCCGCCCAACACAGCGCGTTCGTGCGCCGCCCAGACGCGGCCCGCAGCGGCAGCGCAAAGGCGCAGCGGCACGGCGACCTTCTGCTTGCCGCGACGGCCGAGCCCGACGATCAGCCAGGCCGGCTCGCCACCCTCCGCGTCGGCGAAGACGCCCTGCACGCGGCCGACCTGGCTGCCGCCGAAGTCGTCGACCGCGAAGCCCAACCAGGCGATCGCCTCGGCGAGGCCGGGCAGCGCAGCTCCAGGCGCGGCGCTCTCAGTCACCGGCCTGCCTCGCCATCAGCTCGCTGGCCGCGCTCGCCGGGTCCAGTTCGCGCCTGACGACCCGCTCGAGGAGGTCGGCGGTCGTGGGGTCGCCTTCGGCGGTCGCCTCGAGACGGCGGCGCATCCGCGACGCGGCGATCCCCAACACCTCGTTGCGAAGGTTGCGGGCGCGCCGTTCCTCCAGGGTGCCGGCCGCCTCGATGTGGGCGCGGTGCTCGTCGATCTTCTCCGCCAGCTCGGCGACCCCCTCGCCGCGTGCCGCCTCGGTACGAAGGATCGGCACGTTCCAGCCCTCCGGATCGTGCGAGAGCGCCAGCACCCCGCGCACCTCGCGCACCATCGTGTCGGTCATCGGGTGGTCGGCCTTGTTGACGACGATGACGTCCGGGATCTCCATCACCCCGGCCTTCAGCGCCTGGATCGAGTCGCCCGAGCCCGGCATCAGCGCCAGCACGATGGTGTCGGCGTGGTCGACGATGTCGATCTCCGCCTGGCCGACGCCGACGGTCTCGATCAGGACGTCGTCCTTGCCGGCCGCGTCCATCGCCAGGGCGACCTGCAGCGCCGCCTCGGAGAGGCCGCCGAGCGCGCCCCGCGAGGCCATCGAGCGGATGAAGACGCCCGGGTCGAGGAAGTGATCGGAGAGCCGGATCCGGTCGCCCAGCAGGGCGCCGCGGGTGAAGGGACTCGACGGGTCGATAGAGAGCACCGCGACCTCGCGCTCGGCCTTGCGCAACTCGGCGGTAAGTGCCCCGATCAGGGTGCTCTTCCCCACTCCCGGCGGGCCCGTGAAACCGACGATCCGCGCCTTGCCCGTGCGCGGGTAGACCTCGCGCACCAGCTCCCACCCGGCCGGGTCGTCGGACTCGATCAGCGTGATCGCACGCGCCAGCGCCCGCTTGTCCCCGGCCACGAGGCGCTCGGCGAGCGGTGCGGCTTTGGCGGCGTCGGGCATGCGTGGGCCAGTCTAAAGTCCCGGCCGCCGTGATCCGCTCCATCCGCTTCTTCGCCCGCAACGGGATGCTCACCCCGAGATACGCGCTGCTTGCGCTGCGCTATCTGCGACGCCGTTTCTTCACCCGGGCGGGGTGGCGCTGGAGCACGGACGGCCCGGTCTTCTTCGGCGGCGGGCTGGAACTGCAGATCGCCAAGCGCGGCGCGGTCGAGTTCGGCCGCTTCGTCTGGATCGGCCACGGCTCGAAGATCCGCTGCCACGAGGGCGTGGTCGAGATCGGGTCCAAGACCGTGATGGGTCAGGAGTGCACGATCTCCGCCTACAAGCGGGTGCGGATCGGCGAGCAGTGCGTGATCGCCGACCGGGCGATGTTCATCGACTTCGACCACGGCGTGGTCGAAGTCGAGCGGCCGATCCGCCAG
>DATMEP010000093.1:0-13485 GCA_035556755.1 Solirubrobacterales bacterium | reverse complement strand
GTCTGCGACGGCAAGAACGTCATCCCGCTCGCCCCGGCCCAGGACTACAAGCGGATCGGCGACGGCGACCGGGGCCCGAACACCGGCGGGATGGGCAGCTACTCGCCGGTCCCCGGCTTCGACCAGGACGAGGTCGACGAGCTGGTCGAGAGCGTCCACCGGCCCGTCGTCGATGCGATGGCCACGCGGGGAACCCCCTACCGGGGGATCCTCTACGCGGGCCTGATGATCGGCCCCGACGGGCCCAAGGTCCTCGAGTTCAACTGCCGCTTCGGCGATCCCGAGACGCAGGCGGTGCTGCCGCGGCTCCGGTCGGACCTCCTCGACCTCTTCCTGGCGGCACGCGAGCCGGGTGGCCTGGCCGGGGTCGAGCCCGAGTGGAGCGAGGAGTGGGCGGTGACGCTGGTCCTCGCCTCGGCGGGCTATCCGGAGTCCTCCTCGAAGGGCGACGTCATCCGCGGCCTCGAGCGGGCGGCGGAGCTGGCCGAGGTGACCCACGCAGGCACCGCCAAGCGCGACGGCGAGGTCGTAACGGCCGGCGGGCGCGTGCTCAACGTCACCGCGCTCGGCGCCACCGCTGCCGAGGCGCGCGATCGGGCATACGATGCGGCCCGCCAGATCAGCTTCGACGGAATGCAGCTCCGCACCGACATCGCGGCCCGTGCCGTCGAGCGAATGCCCAGTCAGTGAGAACCCGAAAGAGGAAGAGATGAGCGAGATCTCAGAGGAGCCGCAGCCGACCGAGCCTTTGACGATGCCGGCGGTGGAGGAGGCGTTCGAGGAGATCGAAGTCGACGAGCCGCTGGTCGGGATCATCATGGGCTCGAAGAACGACAAGCCGAAGATGCAACCGGCCGGTGCCGCCCTCCACGACGCCGGCATCCGCTACGAGGTGAGGGTGATGAGCGCCCACCGCGACCCGGAGATGGTCCGCGAGTACTGCCAGAACGCCCGCATGCGGGGGCTGAAGGTGATCATCGCGGGGGCTGGCATGTCAGCCGCGCTGCCCGGTGTGGCGGCGGCCCATACCGAGCTGCCGGTCATCGGCGTGCCGATCCTGGGTAAGGCTCTCGGCGGGCTCGACGCCCTGCTCTCCGCCGTGCAGATGCCGCCGGGGATCCCGGTGGCCTGCGTCGCGATCGACGGCGCCAAGAACGCCGGCGTGCTCGCCGCACGGATCATCAACTGCTGATGATCGCCCGGTACACGCGCCCCGAGATGGGCGAGGTCTGGTCTCCCCAGCGGAAGTTGGAGACTTGGCTGGAGGTTGAGCTGGCGGCCACCGAGGCCTGGGCCGAGGAGGGGGCGGTGCCGAAGGAGGCCGCCGAGGCCTGCCGGGCCAGCGCCGCCTTCACGGTCGAGGCGGTTAACGAGCGCGAGAAGGTGACCGACCACGACGTCGCCGCCTTCGTCGACGTCGTCGCCGCCTCGGTCGGCGAGCACGGCCGCTGGATCCACTACGGGCTGACCTCCTCCGACGTGCTCGACACCGCGCTCGCCCTGCAGCTGCGCCAGGCCGGCGAGATCCTCCTCGCCAGCGCCCGCGCCTACCGCGACGCTCTGGTCGAACGGGCGCTGGAGCACCGCGACACCCTCTGCGTCGGCCGCACCCACGGGGTCCACGCCGAGCCGACCACGTTCGGCCTGCGCCTCGCCGGCTTCGCCTTCGAGGCCGACCGCAACCTGCAGCGCCTCGAGAACGCCTTCGAGCAGCTCGCCTTCGGCAAGCTCTCCGGCGCGGTCGGCACCTACGCCTCGGTCCCGCCGGCGGTCGAGGCAAGGGTGATGGAGAGGCTCGGCCTGCAGCGCGAGGACGTCGCCACCCAGGTGATCCCGCGCGATCGTCACGCCGTCCTGACCTCGCGGATCGCGATCGCCGGCAGCGGGCTGGAGCGCTTCGCGACCGAGGTCCGCAACCTGCAGCGGACCGAGGTGCGTGAGGTCGAGGAGCCGTTCGCCGCCGGCCAGAAGGGCTCCTCGGCGATGCCGCACAAGCGCAACCCGATCCGCACCGAGCGGATCACCGGCCTCTCCCGCGTCCTGCGCGGCTACGCCCAGACCGGCCTTGAGAACATCGCCCTCTGGCACGAGCGCGACATCTCCCACTCCGGCGCCGAGCGGGTGATCCTCCCCGACGCGACGATAGGCCTCGACTACATGCAGGACCTGGCGGCGAAGGTGGCGGCCGGGATGACGGTCCGCGCCGACCGCATGCGCGAGAACCTCGGCCACACCCACGGCGCGCTGTTCAGCCAGCGCGCCCTGACGGCGCTGGTCGAGTCGGGGATGACGCGCGACGACGCCTACCGGGTCGTCCAGGAGAACGCCCAGCGGGCCTGGGACACCGGCACCGAGTTCCGCGACCTGCTCGGCGAGGCGGCCCCCGATCTCGACCTCGACGCGGTCTTCGACTACGACGCCTACCTCACCCATCTGCCGGAGATCTTCGAGCGGCTCGAAACGCTGCGCTGAACGGGATAGAGTCGGCGTTGTGATCCTCTACACCTGCGGACAGAAGAAACGGGGGCCCGGCTTCGCCCATCCGTGTGCGAAGGCCGCCAAGGCGCTCGACGCCGCCGGCTACGAGTACGAGCTGAAGACGGCTGGCAGCTACCGCCTGATGCCCTGGACCTGGGGGAACCGCGAGGAGGACAGGACCGAGGTGCGGGAGCTGAGCGGCCAGAACCTGGTGCCGATCCTGATCCTCGACGACGGCGAGGTGATCTCCGGCTCCGGCACGATCGCCCGCTGGGCCGGGGAGCACCCGGCGGCGCGGACGAGCGCCGAGAGCTAGGCCGCGAACAGGTCTCGCTCGCGGGCCGGGTGGCGCGCGCTGAGGACGACCGGGGTGCCCTGCTTGGGCGAAAACGTGATGTTGCGGCGGCCGATCTTCTCCGGCGCCGGGTCGGCCTTGCGCAGCTCACAGCGGCTCAGCACCTCGCGCAGCGCGATCCGCATCTCGAACTCGGCGAAGGCCGCGCCGAGGCAGCGGCGGACGCCGCCGCCGAAGGGGATCCAGGCGTAGGTGTCGGGGCCGTCCTCTAGGAAGCGCTCGGGGCGGAAGGCGAAGGGCTCTGGGTAGGTGTCGGCGCGGGTATGGGCGAGCCAGATCGCCGCGGTGACGTCGGTCCCCGCCGGCAGGGTGAGGCCGTCGACGCTCAGCTCCACGGCGAGGCGGCGGCCGGCAAGCGGCACGACCGGGCGCAGCCGCAGCGACTCGCTGATCGTCGCCCGCAGGTAATCGTCCTCGCCGCCCTCCAGCGACTCGCGCAGGCGCTGCAACTCACGCGGATGACGGAGCAGCAGGTCGAAGGTCCAGGCGAGCGCGGTCGCGGTCGTCTCGTGGCCGGCCAGCAGCAGGGTCATCAGCTGGTCGCGCAGGTCGGTGTCGGTCAGCCCGCCGCCGTCCTCGTAGCGCGCGAGGATCAACGCCGAGAGGATGTCGTCGCGCTCCTCGAGGTCGTCCCGGCGGCGGTGTTCGGCGATCTCGGCGTAGAGCAGCTCGTCGACCGCCTTCAGCTGGCCCTCGAATTTGGCCCAGGGCCCGCGCCCGCCGAAGCGGCGCGTCGCCAGGCCGATCAGCTGGGCGAAGGGCGAGGCGGTCTGCTCGAGAACGGTGGTGAGGAGCTGGCGCAGCCGCTCCAGCCGCGGCCCCTCGGCGATGCCGAAGACGACGCGCAGGATCACCTCCAGCGTCACCGCCTGCATGCGGGGGTGGATCGGGAACTCCTCGCCGAGCGGCCAGGAGTCGATCTCTGCGTCGACGATCTCGGCGACGATCGGCTCGTAGGACCGCATCCGCTCGCCGTGGAATGGCGGCAGCATCAGCTTGCGGTGAGCGATGTGGTCGGTGCCCTCAAGCAGCAGCAGCGAGCGCGAGCCGAGGATCGGCTCCAACGCGATCTCCCGACCCGGCGGCAGGCCGTGCTCGCGCTCGGTGTAGAGGGCCTTGATCGCCGCCGGGTCGGAGATCATCACCATCGGCCGCCCGAAGCCGAGGAACGTGAGGCTGAAGGCGTCGCCGTAGCGCTGGCGGCACTCCTGCATGAAGGGCAGCGGCCGGAACGCCCAGCGCAGGGTCTGGACAAGCGCCGGGCTGTTCGGTTCGGGCGGCAAGGTCACGGATCCAGTCTGGCAGAAACTGGCTGCTGAGCCAGTTTCCATTTTCGCCGTGCGGGCAGCTAGCATCGGCCCCCGGTGGCAACGGTCGCAGATCTGAAACTTCACTCGTCGGGGAAGGTCCGCGAGATCTACGAGTGGGAGGACGACCTGCTGATGGTCGCCTCGGACCGGATCTCGATCTACGACGTGGTGATGCCGACGCCGATCCCCGACAAGGGCAAGGTGCTGAACCGGATCTCCGAATTCTGGTTCGAGCTGACCGGGGACATCGTCCCCAACCACTTCGTCTCCGACGACGTCCCGGAGGAGGTCGCCGAACGAGCGATGCGGGTGCGGCGGCTGGAGATGTACCCGGTCGAGTGCGTCGTCCGCGGCTACCTCTCGGGATCGGGCTGGAAGGAATACAAGGAGGGCGGGGCGGTCTGCGGGATCGAGCCGCCGCCCAACCTGCTCGAGTCCGACAAGCTGCCGGAGCCGATCTTCACCCCGGCGACCAAGGCCGAGATCGGCGACCACGACGAGAACGTCGACTTCGAGCGGGCGGCCGAGATCGTCGGCGACCGGGCGCTGATGGAGGAGCTGCGGCGGATCTCGATCGAGGTCTACTCGCGCGGAGCCGGGCACGCGGCCGAGCGGGGAATCGTCCTCGCCGACACCAAGTTCGAGTTCGGCCGCCACGCCGGCGCCGAGATCGTCCTCGCCGACGAGGTCCTCACCCCCGACTCCTCGCGCTTCTGGCCGGCCGATCGCTACGAGCCCGGGCACACGCAACCGTCCTTCGACAAGCAGTTCGTGCGCGACTGGGCCGACGCCGAAGGCTGGGACCACAGGCCGCCGGCGCCAGAGCTGTCGCCGGACGTGATCGAGCAGACGCGGGCGAAGTACGTCGAGGCCTACGAGCGGCTCGCGGAGCGCAGTTTCTAGTGGCGCGGGCGCGGGTCCTGATCCGGCCCAAGGAGGGCATCCTCGACCCGCAGGGCAAGGCGGTGGAGCGGGCGCTGCCGGCGCTCGGCTTCGAGGGGATCGAGCACGTGCACGTCGGCCGCATGGTCGAGCTGGAGGCCGAGGACCCCGAGCGGCTGCCGGAGCTCTGCGAGAAGCTGCTCGCCAACCCGCTGATCGAGGACTACGAGATCGAGAGCATCGACGGCGCCTGATGCTCTGGGGCGTCATCCAGTTCCCAGGTTCCTGCGACGAGCGGGACGCCCTACACGCCTGCTCCCTGGTCGGCGAGGCGCGGCTGATCTGGCACGAGGAGAACGACCTCGGCGGGGTCGACGCGGTCGTTGTCCCCGGCGGCTTCTCCTACGGCGACTACCTGCGAGCCGGGGCGATCGCCCGCTTCTCGCCGGCGATGGAGGCGGTGGCGGAGCACGCCGCCGCCGGCCGGCCGGTGCTGGGAATCTGCAACGGCTTCCAGGTGCTCTGCGAAGCGAACCTGCTCCCCGGCGCGCTGCTGCGCAACGAGAACCTGCGCTTCGTCTGTCGCCAGCTCGATCTCCTCGACGCCGCCGGGGAGACGCTCTCGATCCCGGCAAAGCACGGCGAAGGCCGCTACTACGCGCCGCAGGCGACGCTCGACGAGCTGGAGGCGAACGGCCAGGTCGCCTACCGCTACGCCCCCGGCCAGAACCCGAACGGGTCGCTGCGCGACGTCGCCGGGGTGACCAACGCGGCCGGCAACGTGCTCGGCCTGATGCCGCACCCCGAGCACGCGGTCGACTCGATGACGGGGTCGACCGACGGGCTGAGGGTCTTCGAGCGCATGGCGGCGGTGGCAGCGTGACCGTCGGCACCGCGAAGCACCGCGAGCTCGGCTTGACCGATTCCGAGTACGACCTGATCTGCGAGAAGCTGGAATGTGAGCCGAACGCCGTCGAGCTGGCGATGTTCAGCCTGCTCTGGTCCGAGCACTGCGCCTACAAGCACTCGCGCAAGCTGCTGCGGCGGCTGCCAACCGAAGGTGAGCGGGTGGTGATGGGGCCGGGCGAGAACGCCGGCGCGGTCGACGTCGGCTCCGGCTACGCGGTCGCCTTCAAGGTCGAGTCGCACAACCACCCCAGCGCGGTCGAGCCCTTCCAGGGAGCGGCGACCGGGGTCGGCGGGATCCTCCGCGACGTCTTCGCGCTCGGGGCACGGCCGATCGCGATCCTCGACTCGCTGCGTTTCGGCGAGCTCGACTCCGAGCGCGCCCGCTTCCTGCTCGACGGCGCCGTCCGCGGGATCGGCCACTACGGCAACTCGATCGGGGTGGCCACGGTCGGGGGCGAGATCTACTTCGAGGCCCCCTACGAGCACAACTGCCTGGTCAACGCGATGTGTGTGGGGATCGCGAAGCAGGAGGCGATGGTCCGCGCCGCCGCCGCCGGGGTCGGCAACGCGGTCGTCCTGATGGGCGCCTCGACCGGCCGCGACGGGATCGGCGGCGCCTCGGTGCTCGCCTCGGCCGAGCTCGGCGACGGCGACGAGGCGAAGCGGCCGACCGTGCAGATCGGCGACCCGTTCGAGGAGTCGAAGGTACTGGAGTGCTGCCTGGAGCTGCTGGAGAAGGGGCTGCTCGTCTCCCTGCAGGACCTCGGCGCCGCCGGCCTCACCTCCTCCGCCAGCGAGATGGCCTCGGCGGGAGGAGTGGGAATCGACCTCGACGTGGCCCGGGTGCCGCTGCGCGAGGCCGACATGGAGCCCTTCGAGATCATGGTCTCCGAGTCGCAGGAGCGGATGCTCGGCGTGGTCGAGCCGGCGAAGGTCGGCGAGGTGCTCGCGATCTGCGAGAAATGGCAGACCGGCTCGGCCGAGATCGGCGTCGTCACCGACAGCGGCCAGGTGCGGGTGCTGCGCGGCGGAGAGGTCGTCGGCGAGATGCCGGTCGAGGCGCTGGTGGACGGCTGCCCGCTCTACGACCTCGACCCGGCCGAGCCCGAAGGCTGGATCTACGGCAACCGCACCACGCTCGACGCGGGCGCCTCGGCAGAGGAGACGCTCCTCGCCCTGCTCGGCTCCCCCAGCGTCGCCTCGAAGCGCTGGGCCTTCGAGCAGTACGACTCGGTGGTCGGCTCGCGCACGGCGCGGCGGCCGGAGTCCGCCGACGCGGCCGTCCTCGCCATCCCCGAGGCCGGCAACGCGATCGCGGTCTCGATCGACGGCAACGGCCGGCGGGTCGCCTGCGACCCCTACGCCGGCACGATCGAGGCGGTGCTCGAGTGCGCGCAGAACCTCGCCTGCACCGGCGCCGAGCCGCTCGGCCTGACCAACTGCCTCAACTTCGGCAACCCCGAGAAACCGGTTCCCGCCTGGCAGCTCGACCGTGCCGTCAGCGGCCTCGCCGACGCCTGCGAGGCGCTCGGCGTCCCGGTCGTCGGCGGCAACGTCTCCCTCTACAACGAGGGACCGGAAGGCCCGATCTACCCGACCCCGGTGGTCGGCATGGTCGGCGAACTGCCCGACCCGAACGCCACCGCGCCGAGCGCCTTCGCCCGTGAGGGCGACACGATCGCCCTGGTCGGCCCCTTCGCTCCCGCACTGGCTGGCTCGGAGCTGGCGAAGCTGCGCGGCGAGCTCGAGATGGGCCTCCCCCAGCCCGACGTCGCTGCAGTCACCGCCGCCTGCGCCGCGATCCGCGCCGCGGTCCGCGCCGGCACGCTCGCCTCCGCCCACGACGTCAGCGACGGCGGCCTCGCCGTGGCGTTGACGGAGTCGGCGATCGGCTCGGGCTTCGGCTGCCAAGTCGACCTCTCCCCCCTGCTCGATCGCGGGGCTTCACCCGAGGAGGCGCTGTTCGGCGAAGGTCTGGGTGGCTTTGTTGTCAGCGGGGAGCGCGCTGCCTTGGAGTCGCTCGCAGCCGACACGGTCGAGGTTTCGATCCTCGGTGAGGTCGGCAACGAGTCCATCGAGATCGCCTCCGGTGACAGCGTCGTCACCGTCTCGCTCGCCGAAGCCACGCGCGCCTGGAGCTCGCTCAGCGTCGCGATCGAGCCAGCAGGCTGAATTCCGCATTGTCATGCGGATCTGATTAGCTCCTCCAAAATTTCCTATGCAACAGGAGAGCTAATGAAAAAGAAGTTCATCGGGATCGCGGCAGCGTCGCTGCTCGCAATCTCAGCCTTCGGGGCCTCTAGTGCCTCAGCCGCGACTGAATTCGGCGACAACTGCACTGCCAACGAAGCCCTCGAAATCCCGTTCACCTTCTTTGACATCTCGGCACCGGGCAATCCACTGCCCGTCACTGCGCCGAGCGCAGGGGTAATCACCAAATGGAGGGTCAACTTCGTTCCCGTTCCGTTCACGGTTCCCCAGACCCTCAAGGTCCTCCGCACGACCGGTCCAAACACCGTTCAGATCGTCGGGGAAGCTTCGGGATCCGTCGCCGGGGGTGGAAGCAGCTTCGACGCCAGGATCCCGGTTCAGGCGGGTGACCGACTTGGCCTGTTCGGGCAAAGTGAATTCGGAGTCCTCGTCTGCGAAGGCGGTGGGCCCTTCGTGATCGGCGTCATCGAAGGCGGCGGCGGGGGCGTCGGCTCCAGCGCCGAATTCTTCGAAGTCACCACGGACCTTCGCATCCCTGTCACCGCCACCGTTGAGCCCGACGTCGACAACGACGGCTACGGTGACGAGACGCAGGACAAATGCCCGCAGAACGCGGCGTTCCAGACTCCGTGCCCGGTGGTCACGCTGGGTGTCTCTTCAACCGCCAGAAAAGGCCTTGTCAACATCCTCGTGACGAGCAGCTTCCAGGCCCCGGTCACGGTCAATGGCACGGTCAAACTGGGCAAAGGCAAACAGGCCAAACTGAACGGCGGCACTCAGATAGTCGCACCGGGGGCAATCGCGAAATTCACCATGCTGTTCCCGCAGAACCTCAAAGCCAAGCTCAAAGAGCTGTTGCGCAAACGGTTCCTGATGCTGAGCGTCTCGGCGACCGCTCCGAACATCGTCGGGCCGCCAACCGCCAGCGGCCTGAACGCGAAACTGCGGGGTCAGAAAAAACCGCCTCGCAAAGCCAAAGGGAAAGGGAAAGGGAAAGGCCCCAAACCGAAATCGAACGGTTAGCGCCTAGCCAGTACCGGCCCATCGGGATCGCCGTGGCGATCCCGATGGGCTCTTCTCTTTCCGTTTAGAGCTCCGTCCAGTCGGGCATCTCCTCATTGCGCCCCCGCGCCACCGCGGGGCGGAGATGGAGGAGAACTTGGCATCACGAACTGCGATCGGGCTCCTTGCCTGTCTGGCGGTGTCGGTTCTCCTGGTCGCCGTCCTCAGCGGCTGCGGCGACGACTCCGAGGGTGCGCAGACCCCGACGCTGAGCTTCTTCGTCGCGATCCAGCCGGGCGGGACGATCGAGGAAGTCTCCAAACGCTGCAGCGAAGAATCGGGCGGCCGCTACGAGGTCGAACCGGAATTCCTGCCGACCGAAGCCAGCCAGCAGCGCGAACAGCTGGTCCGGCGGCTCGGCGCCGACGACTCCTCGATCGACATCATCGGCATGGACGTGATCTGGACCGGCGAGTTCGCCAACGCCGGCTGGGTCGAGGAGTGGACCGGGCCGCTGAAGCGCAAAGCGACCGAAGAGGTCTTCCCCGGCGTGATCGAAACCGCCTCCTTCGAGGGCAAGCTCTACGCCGCGCCGTTCAACACCAACACGCAGCTGCTCTGGTACCGCAAAGACCTGGTCAAACAGCCGCCGCGCACCTGGGACGAGATGATCGACCAGGCCGAAGAGCTGGGCCGCGCCAACGCCGGCACGATCCAGATCCAGGCCAACCGCTACGAGGGCTTCACCGTATGGGCCAACGCCTTGATCGAGAGCGCCGGCACGCAGTTGCTCTCCGGGCCTGAGACCGTTGACCTCGCCGAGGCGCCGACGACGCGGGCGCTGGAAGTGATCGGTCGCTTCGCCAACTCCTCCGCGGCGCCGACGGGACTATCGACCTCGACCGAGGACACCTCCCGGCTCGCCTTCGAGGCCGGCGACTCGGCCTTCATGACCAACTACACCTTCGCCTACGGAAGCGCCCAGGCCGAAGCACCGGAAATCGGCAAAGAGATGGGCTACGCCCGCTTCCCGCGGGTCGACGCCAACCGCCCCAGCAAACCGCCGCTGGGCGGCTTCAACCTCGCCGTCAGCTCCTTCTCGGAGAACAAGGACGTCGCCTTCGACGCGGCGGCCTGCCTGGCCGGGAAAGAGAGTCAGCTGACCGCGACCGAACTCGACGGGCTGCCGCCCTCGCGCTCGGACCTCTACTCGACCAAAGTCGTGACCGAGGCCTACCCCGGCTTCGCCCAGCTGGTGCGGAAATCGATCAAGGACGCCGGCCCGCGGCCGAGCACCGCCGCCTACCAGGACGTCAGCCTCGCGGTGCAGCGCTCGCTTCACCCGCCCGACAAGATCGACCCGGCCGACGCAACCTCGGTCTACGACGAACTGCTGGAGAAGGTCGAAGACGCGGTCAAGCGGGAAGGGCTGCTCTGATGGAGGCGCACGCGGAGCGAGGCCCGGCCCCGGTCAGCGAGAGGACGCGCTCCGAACGCCGCCTCGCCTGGCTGCTCTGCGCGCCGGCGGTGATCGCGATGCTCGCCGTCACCGCCTACCCGATCGGCTACGCGCTCGTCCTCTCGGTGCAGCAGATCGACCTCCGCTTCCCTGACGAGGGCGGCTTCGTCGGGTTCGACAACTACAGCGCAGTGCTCAGCTCCGACCTCTGGTGGACGGACCTCTTCAACACCGTGTTCCTCACCGTGACCACTGTCTCGATCGAGCTGGTGCTGGGGATGGTCATCGCCCTGGTTATGCATAGGGCGATCTTCGGCCGCGGCGTCGTCCGCACCGCGGTCCTCATTCCCTACGGGATCATCACCGTCGTCGCGGCCTTCTCCTGGCAATTCGCCTTCTCGCCCGACACCGGCTTCGTCAACAACCTGCCGCTGATCTCCGAAGACATGGACTGGTTCGGCGGCCGCTTCAGTTCCTTCGCCGTAATCATCATGGCCGAGGTCTGGAAGACGACGCCCTTCATGGCGCTGCTGCTGCTGGCCGGCCTGGTGACGATCGACAGCCAGCTCTACGAGGCGGCCAAGGTCGACGGGGCGAGCGCCTGGCAGCGCTTCACCCGGATCACGCTGCCGCTGATGAAACCGGCGATCCTCGTCGCCCTGCTCTTCCGCACCCTCGACGCCTTCCGCGTCTTCGACACGATCTTCATCATGACCGCCGGTGCGCAGGACACCGAATCGGTCTCGATCCTTGGCTTCAACCAGCTGATCTCGCGCCTCAACCTCGGCCTCGGCTCCGCTGTCTCGGTGCTGATCTTTCTCTGCGTTCTCGTCATCGCCACCTTCTACGTGCGGGTGCTGGGGACCAGGGTCGAGGAAGGAAGGCCGGTGAAGTAGCGATGGAGCGAGGAGGCCGCGAGTACACCCTCTGGAGCATCGCCATCGTCGTGGTGCTGATCTTCGCGCTGATCCCGGTGCTGTGGTTGATCTCGCTCTCGCTGAAGCCGACCGACGCGGTCGCCGACGGCCGCTTCATCCCCGCTGAGATCTCCTTCGAAAACTACGAGAGCCTGTTCGAAGGCGGCGTCGACGACAGCCCCTTCATCAAACCGCTGATCAACTCGATTCTGATCGCGCTGACGACGACGGTGATCTCGATCGTCCTCGCCTCCTTCGCCGCCTACGCGATCGCCCGGCTCGAATTCCCGGGCAAGCGGGTGATCCTCGCCGGGGCGCTGGCGATCGCGATGTTCCCGCCGATCTCGACGATCGGGCCGCTGTTCGACATGTGGCGGGCGCTCGGCCTCTATGACACCTATCCGGGGCTGATCATCCCCTACCTGACCTTCTCACTGCCGCTGGCGATCTACGCCCTGACCGCCTTCTTCCGCGAGATCCCGTGGGAGCTGGAGCAGGCGGCCCAGGTCGACGGGGCGACCCCGTTCCAGGCCTTCCGCAAGGTGATCGTGCCGCTCGCCGCGCCGGGCATGTTCACGGCGGCGATCCTCGTCTTCATCTTCGCCTGGAACGACTTCCTCTTCGCGATCTCGCTCACTTCCTCGGACGCCTCGCGCACCGTGCCGGCGGCCCTTGCCTTCTTCACCGGCGAGTCGTCCTTCACCGAACCGACCGGCAGCATCGCCGCCGCCGCCGTGGTCGTGACCGTGCCGATCATCGTCTTCGTCCTCTTCTTCCAGCGACGCATCGTCTCCGGCCTCACCGCCGGGGCGGTCAAGGGATAAAGGAGCCCCGATGGCAGAGATAACCCTCGATGGAGTGACCAAGGTCTTCGCCGATGGGGCCGAGGCCGTAAAGGACATGAACCTCGACGTCGGCGACGGCGAGTTCATGATCCTCGTCGGCCCCTCGGGCTGTGGCAAGTCGACGGCGCTGCGGATGATCGCCGGGCTCGAGGACGTGACGAGCGGAGAGGTGAAGATCGACGACGAGGTCGTCAACGACCGGGCGCCGAAGGACCGCGACGTGGCGATGGTGTTCCAGAACTACGCGCTCTACCCGCACATGACCGTGCGCGAGAACATGGGCTTCGCGCTGAAGTTGGCCGGGGTCGACCAGGCGGAGATCGACCGCAAGGTCGAGGAGACGGCGAAGACGCTCGACCTCACCGCGCACCTCGACCGCCGCCCGGCCAACCTCTCCGGCGGGCAGCGGCAGCGGGTGGCGATGGGTCGGGCGATCGTCCGCGACCCGAAGGCCTTCCTGATGGACGAGCCGCTCTCCAACCTCGACGCGAAGCTGCGCGTCCAGATGCGGACCGAGGTGGCGAAACTACAGTCGCGGTTGGAGACGACCACCGTCTACGTCACCCACGACCAGACCGAGGCGATGACGCTCGGCGACCGGGTCGCGGTGATGCGGGCCGGCCAGCTGCAGCAGGTAGGCACCCCGGCCGAACTGTACGAAGAGCCGCGCAACCTCTTCGTCGCCGGCTTCATCGGCTCGCCGGCGATGAACTTCATGCCGGCAGAAATAGCTTCAGACAGGGTGGTGCTGCCGATCGGCGAGGCCGAGCTGAGCGAGGAGGCGCGTGGGCGCCGCGACGGCCCCGTGATCGCCGGCCTGCGCCCGGAGCGCTTCGAGGACGCCTCCCTGGTCGGCGACCTCGCCGAGGAGCGCGGCGTCGTCTTCGAGGCGGAGATCGACCTGGTCGAGTCGCTCGGCTCCGACCTCTACGCCTACTTCCACGTCCAGTCCGAAGGGATCGAGTCAGACCAGCTCGCCGACGCCGTCGCCGACAGCATCGAGGAGACCGGCGTCACCGACGTCCGCGAAGGCGAACAGCGGATGGTCGCCCGCCTCGACCCGGCGAGCAAGATCAAGCGTCGCGAGCGGGCGAAGCTATGGGCGGATACGTCGAAG
>DATMEP010000092.1:0-32946 GCA_035556755.1 Solirubrobacterales bacterium | reverse complement strand
TCGGCGTCATCGACCGCTTCCTCGAGATCGCCGACCGGATCCTGATCGGCGGCGCGATGTGCTTCAGCTTCTTCCGTGCGCAGGGGATCGAGACCGGCGACTCGCTGGTCGAGGAGGAGGGCGTGGAGCTGGCGGCGGAAGCGCTGGGCAAGGCGGAGTCCTCGGATTGCGAGCTGGACCTGCCGACCGACCTGGTGTTGGGGCGCGAGTTCGACGCCGAGACCGAGGTCAAAGCGGGCGAGGGAGTCGTCGTGCCCGACGGCTGGATGGGCCTCGACATCGGCCCCGCCAGCGCCAGGGCCTACGCCGAGGCGATCGGCGCGGCTGGCACCGTGCTCTGGAACGGGCCGATGGGTGCCTTCGAGCTGGAGCCGTTCGCCGCTGGGACCCGGGCGGTCGCCGAGGCGGTTGCGGATGCGTCCGGCACGACCGTCGTCGGCGGCGGCGACTCGGTGGCCGCGCTGCAGGAGTTCGGCCTGGCTGAGAAGGTGGACTGGCTTTCGACCGGAGGAGGAGCGTCCTTGGAGCTGTTGGAGGGGAAGAAGCTGCCCGGCGTGGAGGCCCTGCGAGATGCCTGAGCGCACCCCCTACATCGCCGCCAACTGGAAGATGCACAAGACCGTTGCCGAGGCGGCGGCCTTCGTCGACGCGCTGCTGCCGCGCATCGCCGCGACCCAGCACGACGTCGTCATCTGCCCGCCGTTCACGGCGCTCAGCGCGGTGGTCGAGCGGCGCTACGGCACTGCGGTCAAAGTCGCCGCTCAGAACATGCACGAGGAGGACTCGGGCGCCTACACCGGCGAGGTCTCGGCCCCGATGCTGGTCGAGCTCGACGTCGAGGCGGTCGTCCTCGGCCACTCCGAGCGCCGCCAACTGTTCGGTGAGACCGACGAGGCGCTGGCCCGCAAGCTGCCGGCTGCGCTGAAGGCCGGGCTCGAGCCGATCCTCTGCGTCGGCGAGAGCGAGGAGGCGCGCGACAGCGGCCAGACCGAGGGCGTGCTGGAGCGCCAGCTGCAGGCCGACCTGGCCGCGGTCGAGCCGACCCGGATCGCCGAGGTCGTGATCGCCTACGAGCCGATCTGGGCGATCGGGACGGGCCGCACCGCCACCCCCGAGCAGGCCCAGGAGACGATCGCCTTCATCCGCGACGTGCTGCGCGAGCGCGGCGCCGTGGCCGACGCGGTGCGGATCCTCTACGGCGGCTCGGTCAAGCCCGGCAACGCCGCCGAGCTGCTCGCTCAGCCCGACATCGACGGGGCGCTGGTCGGCGGCGCCAGCCTCGACCCGGACGAATTCGCGCAGATCGTGGAGGCCGCATGAGGTTCCGGTGCGCCTTTTGCTTGCCATGCCCACATAAAGCGCACCGGAAGGCTCTGCGTTGACGGTTTCCTCACTCGCCCTCGTCATCCTCGACGGCTGGGGATTGGCGCCGCCGGGGCCCGGTAACGCGATCTCGCTCGCTGAGACCCCCGTCTTCGACCGGCTCTGGGACCAATACCCGCATACGCAGCTCACGGCGCAGGGCCGCGACGTCGGGCTGCCCGACGGGCAGATGGGCAACTCGGAGGTGGGTCACCTCAACCTCGGTGCCGGCGCGGTGGTCAAGCAGGACCTCGCCCGGATCGACGACGCGATCGCCGACGGCAGCTTCTTCGAGAACGAGGCGCTGCTGGCGGCCTGCGAGCGGGCGCGTCAAAGCCCGCGTGGCCGCCTCCACCTGCTCGGCCTGGTCTCCGACGGCGGCGTCCACTCCGGCTGGGAGCACATCGAGGCATCGATCGAGTTGGCCTCCCAGGAGGGCGTTCCGGACGTCGTCTTCCACGCCTTCACCGACGGTCGCGACACGCTGCCGCACGGCGGCCGCGCCTACCTTGCCGAGCTGGAGCGCTGGCTGCGCCAGGCCGGCCGCATCGCCACGGTCAGTGGCCGCTACTACGCGATGGACCGCGACACCCGCTGGGAGCGGACCAAGCTCGCCTACGACGCGATCGTCCACGCCAGGGGGCAGCATTTCGCCAGCGCCGCCGAGGCGATCGAGACCTCCTATGAGCACGACAACTCGGATGAGTTCGTCGTGCCGGCGGTGATCGGCGACTACGACGGCGTCGCGCCGGGCGACGTGGCCATATTCCTCAACTTCCGCCCCGACCGCGCCCGCCAGCTGACGCGCGCCCTGGCCGAGCCCGGCTTCGACGAGTTCTCCCGCGCCGGTGGGCCGGTCCTCGACCTGACCACGATGACCGAGTACCGCAAGGGCTGGCCGTACCCGGTCGCCTTTCGCGAGGCGCGGCCGCGGACGACCATCGCCGAGGTCGTCTCGGAGGCCGGCGGTCACCAGCTCCACGTCGCCGAGACCGAGAAGTACGCGCACGTCACCTACTTCTTCAACGGCGGTCGCGAGGAGGAGTGGGAGGGGGAAGAGCGTTGCCTGGTCGACTCGCCGCGCGACGTCCCGACCTACGACCTGAAGCCGGAGATGAGCGCCCGCCCGGCCACCGAGGCTTTCGTCGGGCACTGGTCGGGCGGCGCCCACCGCTTCAGCATCATCAACTTCGCCAATCCCGACATGGTCGGGCACACCGGCTCGATCCCCGCCGCGGTGAAGGCGGTGGAGACGGTCGATGCCTGCCTCGGCGAGGTGGTCGCGGCGGTCGAGCGCTCGGGCGGAGTCTGCATCGTCACCGCCGACCACGGCAACTGCGACCACATGCTCGAGCCGGACGGCTCGCCAAACACCGCGCACTCGCTCAACCCGGTGCCACTGATCGTTACGGCCGGTGGGCTGGAGCTGCGGGAGGGCGGGATCCTCGCCGACGTGGCGCCGACCGCGCTGCAACTGCTCGGCGTCCCCCAGCCAGAGGCGATGACCGGCAAGTCGCTGATTGCGTGAGGTCCGAACCGGGGAGGCTGCGGTTCGAGGTGGAGGCTCGGGATGGGGCAGCCAGAGCTGGTGTCATTCACACCGCCCACGGGCCGATCGAGACGCCTGCCTTCATCCCGCTGGCGACGAAGGGGACGGTGCGCAGCCTGGAGTCGCGCGAGGTTGCCGAGCTCGGCTACGAGCTGATCCTCGGCAACACCTACCACCTGTTCGTCTCGCCGGGACCGGACCGGATCGCCGCTGCCGGCGGGCTGCACGAGTTCATGGGCTGGGAGCGGGCGCTGATCACCGACTCAGGCGGGTTCCAGGTGTTCTCGCTGGCGCACGGCGGCGTCGCCGACGAGGTGAAGGGGAAGGGACGGCCCGGCGGCGATCGCGGCTCGGTCGTTTCGATCGGGGAGGAGGGGGTCCGGTTCCGCTCCTACCGAGACGGCAGCTCCCTGTTCCTCTCGCCGGAGGTCTCGATGGAGGTGCAGGCCAAGCTCGGCTCCGACATCGCCCTGGTCTTCGACGAGTGCACGCCGTACCACGCCGATCGCGAGTACACCGCCCGCTCTATGGAGCGGACCCACCGATGGTTGGGCCGGTGCCTGGAGTGGCACGGCGAGCACGGTCCCGAGCGGCAGGCCGTGTTCGGGATCGTCCAGGGCGGTGTCCACGAGGACCTGCGGCGCGAGTCGGCGCAGGTCGTCTCCGAGGCCGGCGTCGACGGCATCGCTATCGGCGGCACCCTGGGCCGCGACAAGGAGGAGATGTACGGCGTGCTCGGGCTGACCGCGCCGCTGCTGCCGGAGGCGGCGCCCAAGCACCTGCTCGGCATCGGCCACGTCGACGACCTCCTCGCCGGCATCGCCCTCGGTCTCGACGTCTTCGACTGCGCGATCCCAACCCGCCTCGCCCGCCACGGCACCGCCCTCGCCCCGGACCCCGCCAACCGCTTTCGCCTCGACCTGCGCAAGGCCGGCTGGGAGGGCGACCGGGACCCGATCGTCGCCGGCTGCCCCTGCCCGGCCTGCACCCATCACGACCGCGACTACCTCAGCTACCTCTCGCGAGCCGAGGAGCTGACCGCCGTCCGCCTCCTCTGCCTCCACAACCTGACCTACCTGAACGAGCTGGTGGCCAACGCTCGCGCTGCTATCGCCGCCGGTGCACTTGATTCCTACTCCACGGCGATACTGGCCGGTGCGCCGCCCTGGGCGTGACATACGACCGCTTGACAAAGGTTTCTTAGTGCGAAAGGTTTGAGGAACCACTGTCGGAATGACGATGCGCTCGCAACTTGGAACACAACTCGAGAGTGACGGCGACGCGCAGAGCGTCTTTCACCAGATTCTCCTGCCGCACCTGGTGCTGCACGGGGCGAGTTCGGCGGAGGAGATCGAGGGCAGGGGCCTCCCGCTGTTTCGGTTGAATCTCGAGGGCGGGGAGATCCTCGACGTGCTGGAGCTGGCGCGCCGGAAGAGGCTGATCGAGCCCCTGCCCGACTGCCGGGACGCCTACGGCGACGTGATCGCCCAGACCGAGTGGGCGCCCACCCAGCGTGGCCGGGAACTGAAGCCGCCTCGCGGCCTGACGCTGGCCGCATTCCGTGACTACGTGATGGCCGTGACGCCGGCCGGCCCCAAGATCGCCCAGTACGTGCAGTACGCCCTCGTCGCTTTGGGCTTGGTCCTCGGGTCGGCGATCGGAGTGTCGTCGTCTTCGGGCAAAGATGGGGAACCCGTCAAAGCGGAGCCTGCACCGCTCCAGGCCGGGATCATGGTTGGTGGGATCGTCGTCGCGCTCTGCATCGGCTTCGTGATCTACCGCGGGATGGCGGGTGATGCCAAGCTGAGGCACGCGGCTCGGGTGTGGAAGCGCCTGCGGCACAGGTGGCCCAAGTTCTGGAGGTGGCAGTCCAGTTGGCAACGGCCATGGCTCGGACTGTTGGCTGTCGTCCTCGTCACGGCTCCGTTCGGTGTCCGTTTCCTGCTCGGCCTGCATTTGCACCTGTGGCTCCTCATCCCGTACTTCCTCGGGATCCTCCTTTGGCTCGCGCTTTTCGCCGTGTCGCGCCACTGCGACCAGGAACGCAGTGAAGATCCCGGCCCGGTCGCGATAGCGCCGCAGCCGGCCGAGTAGCAACCGCCGCTATTCGGTGTTCCGCTCGACCAGTTCTTTCAACTCTTCGACGACCCGGTCGACAGAGTCGCCGGCGACTTCGGTGGCGCGCACACCGCTTGCCTGATCGGTGAGGACGATCACGGCGGTGGCCACCGCGGCGGCGATCAGGACGAGGAGGACCGCGGCGAGGACGAAACGGGTGAAGCGGGAGAAGGCGCTGCGCTTGCGGGGGGTGGGAGGAGCGGGCGGTGGCGGAGCAGGGGGAGGGGGGACGCGCGGTGAGGGGCGGCGGCTCGGCGAGGCGGGGCGGTACTCGGTCTGTTCGGTGCGGTCGAGGCGGCGCGTCGCGGTCTCGCCCCCGAGCACGCGGGTCGGCTCCGTGTCCTCGCCGAGCGGCAGGGTGACGTCCTCGCCCTGCAGGCCGAGCTGCAGGCCGCCCGCCAGCTCGTCGGCGCTCGCGTAACGGCGTGCGGCGTCGCCTTCGAGCGCCCGCAGCACCGCGCTGCCGAGGCTGTCCGAAACCGCTTCGTTGTAGGCGCTGGGCGGCAGCGGTCGCTCGTTCTGCTGGCGCACCGCCAGCTCGGCCAGCGTCGAGCCCTCGTATGGCAGCCGCCCGGTGAGGAACTGGTAGAGGACGACGCCGAGCGCGTAGACGTCGGTCGCCGGCGTCGCCTCCTCGCCGCGGACCTGCTCGGGGGAGAGGTAGGCCGCGGTGCCGACCACCGAGCCGACCTGGGTGATCCGCGTCTGTTCGATCGCCCGCGCGATCCCGAAATCGGTCAGTTTCACCGTCATCGCGCCGCCACCGACCGGGCCGCCGACGAGCATCAGGTTGCCGGGCTTGACATCGCGGTGGATGATCCCGCGGCGGTGTGCGTAGTCGAGCCCGGCGCAGGCCTGGATTCCCGCCTCGGCCGCCATCTCGGGGTCGAACGGGCCCTGCCGCTGCAGGATCTGGGCCCCCGAGCGTCCCTCGACGACCTCCATCACGATGTAGTGGCGCCCCTCGTCGATCCCCGTGTCGTAGACCTGGACGATGTTGGGGTGGACCAGCTTCGCCACCGCCAGCGCCTCTCGCCTGAAGCGGGCGACGAAGCGCTCGTCGTCGGAGAGGTGCTCGGCGAGGATCTTGACCGCGACGGTGCGCTCGAGGATCTGGTCGGTCGCGCGGTAGACGTTCGACATCCCGCCCGAGCCGAGCCGGTCGCCGATCTCGTATCGCCCGGAGAGGGTCCCGACCTCCATCACTCGCCCTCGCCTGCGGGGGTGCCGGGGCTGACGCCGCCCGAGGGGGTTCCTTCGCCCTCGTTGCCACCCGGCCCGCTCTCGCCGTCGTCGTCATCATCCGACCCGTCGTCTTCGCCTTCGGACTGAGGCGGGAGCGGCGGTGGGGTCTCTTTTTCTTCGCGCTCTTCCTCCCGCCGTTCCTTCTCTTCTTCCTTTTCCTCCGCCCGTTCCTGTTTCTCCCGCTCCTTTTCCTCCTCCTCGTCCGCCGGCGTGGTTTCGGTTTCCGGTTCGATCGTTTCCGGCGCCACGGCTTCCCCCTCTTCTTCGCACCCGGCGACGACTTCGTTCAGCCGTTCCGCGCCTTCTCGCAGGGCGCGCTGCAGGCGCTCGTCGACGTTGCCCAGCGCTTCCACCTGTTCGCTCACCTGCAGCGCCGCGCTTTCGGCGCCGACGCAGTCGCCTTCGTCGGCGAGCTGCTGGACGGTGTCGAGGTTGGCGGTGATCTCTCGCGCGGTATCGCCCGGAAGCAGCCGCGCGTCCTCCTCGCCGCAGGAGGCAAAGAGGACCGCGCCCCCGCCGGTGAGCGCGAGGATGAGCAGGGATACGACCGGGCGGCGCACTCGGCCGAGTCTAGAGAACGGCTCTGGGCGCGGATTTTCCCTGCATCTGACGTTCACTGGCCGACGTGGAGCCTGTCCGCGAGACGGCTGGGAAGGCCGGCCCCGACGATCGAGGAGGCGGCGCGGCCGACGTCGTAGCCGACGCGATGGAAACGGGCCGTCAGAGCCTCGGTGTCCAGCTCCAGCCAGGCCGCGCGTGGATCGCCGTCGCGGGGTTGCCCGACGCTGCCGGGGTTGACCAGCCAGCTGCCGCTGCCGAGGTCGAGAAGAGTGTCGTCGCTCGCCTGGGCGCCGTGGACCTCGCCGCGCTCCGGCTCGACGGGGCGGACGAAGAACAGCGAGACGTGCGAGTGGCCGATCAGGCCGATCCGCTCCGGCTGGGCATCGAGGCAGGCGTCCGCCTGCTCGGGGGAGAGCACGTACTCCCAGACCGGGTCGCGCGGAGAGGCGTGGGAGAGCGAGATGCCCTCGCGCCGGTTGCTCGGCTCCAGTTCGCGCAGCAGCTCGAGCGTCGGCTCGGAGACGTGCTCACGGGTCCACGACACGGCCACGGCCGCCGCCTCGGAGAAGGCGGAGACGTCGAGCGCGCCCAGCACCGCGAGGTCGTGGTTGCCGACCAGGCAGAGGGCGCAGCGATCCCGCACCAGGTCCGCGCAGGCGTCGGGCTCCGCCCCGTAGCCGACCACATCGCCGAGGCACCAGATCTCCTCGACGCCGACCGCCTCGATCGAGGCGAGGACCGCCTCGAGTGCGGGTAGGTTGGCGTGGATGTCGGTGATTGCCGCGACGCGCATGGCCGCCAGCGTATCCCGGCCCATACGATGCGACCGACCGTGACCACCAGTGCCACCGAGCCGATCGCCGAGCTTCGCTCGGCCGTCAACCGCGCCACCCGCGCTCTGCGCGACGGCGAGCCGGCCGGTCCCGAGCCGACCCTGGACCGGCCGCCGAAGCCGGAGCTGGGCGACTACAGCTCCAACGCCGCGATGCTGCTGGCCGCCCCGCTGGGGGAAAGCCCGCGCGACGTCGCCGCCCGTCTCTGCGTGGAGCTGGAGCGCGAGCTGGGGGCGCAGGGGAGCCTGGAGCGGGTCGAGGTGGCCGGTCCCGGCTTCGTCAACCTCTTCCTCTCCGACGCCTGGTTCCGCGGCGCGATGACGACGCTCGGGTCGGCGGGCGAGCAGCTCGGCCCTGCCCCGACCGAGTCGCCAGAACGCATCCTGGTCGAGTTCGTCTCGGCCAACCCGACCGGGCCGCTGCACGTGGGCGGCGGTCGTCATGCCGCCTACGGCGATGCCCTGGTCCGGCTCCTAACCGCCGTCGGCCACGAGGCGGAGCGCGAGTTCTACGTCAACGACGCGGGCGGCCAGGTGCAGCGCTTCGCCGCCTCGATCGTCGCCCGGATGACCGGTGGCGAGCTGCCCGAGGACGGCTACGAGGGCCCCTACGTCGCCGACCTGGCGGAGCGGATCGCCGCCGAGGGGATCGACCCCGCCGATGCCGACGCGGTGGGCCGGCGCGGCGTCGAGCTGATCCTCGCGGGCGTGCGGGAGAGCCTCGACCGCTTCGGGGTCCACTTCGACACCTGGTTCTCCGAGCGCGACCTCTACGCGAGCGGCGAGGTCGACGAGGCGCTCTCGCAGTTGGAGAAGCGAGGGCACACCTACCGCAGCGACGGTGCGCTGTGGCTGTGCAGCACCACCTTCGGCGACGACAAGGACCGGGTCCTCGTCCGTGCCGAGGGGGAACCGACCTACCTGGCCGCCGACGTCGCCTACCACCGCGACAAGCTCGACCGGGGCTTCGAGCGGCTGATCGACGTTCTCGGCGCCGACCACCACGGCTATGCCCCGCGCGTCCGTGCGGCGATCGCCGCACTCGGTGCCGACCCCGACGTGCTCGAGGCGCTGATCATGCGGCTCGTCCACATCGTCGAAGGCGGCGAGCGGGCGCAGATGTCGAAGCGCAGCGGCGACTTCGTCTCGCTCGACGAGCTCGTCGACGACATCGGCGTCGACGCGACGCGCTGGTTCATGCTCTGGCGCAGTCACGACACGACGGTCGACCTCGACCTCGAGCTGGCGCGGCGCGAGTCGAGCGACAACCCCGTCTACTACGTGCAGTACGCGCACGCTCGCATCGCCAGCATCCTGCGCAAGGCAGGCGGGGCGGCGGGGGAGGCCGGCGTGCCGACCCCGGGCACCGATCTGGAGCCCGCCGAGCGGGACCTGGTCAAGCGGCTGCTCGAGTTCCCCGACGAGGTCCGCGAGGCCGCCGCGCGCCGGGCGCCGCACCGCGTCTGCGCCTACTCGACGGCGGTGGCGGCCGACTTCCACGCCTTCTACCGCGACTGTCAGGTGGTCGGCGCCGAGGGCGAGGGGGTCGAGCAGTCCCGACTGGCGCTCTGCCTGCTCGCAAAGCGGACGATCGCCGGGGCGCTGGGGCTGCTCGGAATCTCGGCGCCAGAGCGGATGTGAGGATCCTCGGCGAGATCCCGTCCCAGGCGGGCCCGGCCCTGCGAGCGGGGACGCTGCGCCGCCGCGACCTGGCCGCCTTCGATGGTCTGCGCGAGGAGCTGGGGCCCGCCCACACGGTGCTGGTAACCGGTGACCCGGCGCGCAGGCAGCAGGCGGCGGTGGGGTTGGCGACTGCCGCCGCCGTGGGAGGGACCCGCACCGTGCTGGTCGAGTGCGACCTGGACGAGCCCGCTCTTGCGGAAGAGCTCGGCCTCGCGGTCGCTCCCGGCCTCGGCGAGTACCTGCGCGGGGAGGCGGACGCCGGCCGCGTCCTCGAGCCCGTCGTTCTCGCCGGCCCCGGTTCCGCCACGGCGTCCGAGCCGCTCGTCTGCGTCGTCGCCGGCAGGCCCGTCCGCGACGGCAGCGCTCTGCTCGAATCGGAGGGCTTTCGACACGTGGTCGCGAAACTGCGCGGCGGTTACGAGCTCGTCGTGTTCGCGGGACCGGCCAGCGGGGAGGACGGGGCCCTCGCGGCGGTTGCCGCCGAGTCCGACGCGACGCTGGCCTGCGTCGGACGCTCGGATCCCGCCCCGGACCTGCCGGTGCCGCTGACCGGGCTGGTCGTCGAAGGCTGAGCGGGCCGGTTCAGAGGTCGTAGCGCGCCAGGTCCTCGTCCAACCGCTCCGCGTCCTCGCCGCGGGGGCCGGAGCTTCGGCCCGGGCCCTGCGTAGGCGGCCCGCCGGCGCGCCGCCAGCGCCCGATGCCGACCGCCAGGGCTGCCGCTGCGATCGCGAAGGCGATCGCCGGCACCAGGTAGGCGGAGAGGTCGAAGCCGGAGCCACCCGGGAGGGCCAGGACCGCCCGTCCGTACTCGGCGACCAGGGCGTCCTTGATCTCCGCCTTGGTCTTGCCGGCGGCGACCAGGCCGCCGACGAATGCCCGCTGCCGCTGCGCCTGCGGCGACTCGGAGAGCTGCAGCAGGGTGCCGCAGATCGGGCACATCACCTCGTCTTCGACGTCGACGACGCTGGTCTGGCGTTCAGCCGCAAATGCCGCCGCGGGGACGATCGCCATCGCTAGCGCCACAAGCAGGGCCAGGCGTCTCATGCAGCCTCCTCCAGCTGGCGCCCCTCGATGATCGGCACCACGCGTTCCCGCAGGAAGCGCTCGTCGACCGGGCCGCGCCAGATCAGCGCCAGGCGGCCGCGTGGGTCGACCAGGAAGTTCTCCGGGACGCCGGTCGAGCCGAAGGCGACGCTGCGCTCATCGCCGACCGAGCGCAGCTGCGGGTAGGTGAGCCGGTACTCGCGGACGAAGGCCAGCGCGTCGTCGCTGTTGTCCTGGACGTCGATGCCGAGCACCGTCACCTCGTGCTCCCGGTAGCGCTGCGAGAAGCGCTCCAGCTCCGGCGCCTCCTGCCTGCACGGAGCGCACCAGGAGGCCCATAGGTTGACCAGGACCCAGCGCCCGCGGTACTCGGCGATCGACCCCTCTCCCTCGCCGCCGAGGACGGGCAGCTCGCGGTCGGGCGCCGGGTCGCCGATCGCGATCGTCGCCCCGCCCTTGCTGAGCAGGCCGAAGCCGAGCAAGCCGATGACGGCCAAGACGGCGAGGGAGGCGAGGAAAGCGCGGACGCTCACGGGCTGGGAAGGTTAGCCCCCGCGCATCCGCCGCCCTGGTCGTAGAATCGGGCGCCACGCGGACGTAGCTCAGCTGGTAGAGCGCGAGCTTCCCAAGCTCGAGGTCGCGGGTTCGAGACCCGTCGTCCGCTTTTCCCCTCGCCGGCTCGTGTGTCGCCTGGAGCCGTTGCGCCTCGCGCCGTTCGAGGTGGCCCTTGCTTTCGCGCTCGTGTCGACCAGTCGGTAGAAGTGCTCGATCGCGCCGCGGACCTGCCGTTCGCCGACCATCTCGATCAGGCCGGCTTTGGCCAGCTCGGTCACGTGGTAGTTGACCGTGCTGAGCGGTGCCTGCAGCTCGAGGCTGAGGTCCTTGGGCGAGAGTGTGCGCCCGTCGATGCTGAGCACCTCCAGGATTGAGACCCGGAGTGGGTGGGTATTGGCACGAGCCAGAAGCTGCCAGTTCACAAGATCCTCACTTTCGTTGACTGGTTGATACTAAAAAAAGATTAGCGCACATCATCAAAATCGGGTAAAATGAGGTTCAGCTGGATCGCCTAGGAAGGGGTGGCGGATGAGCGCGGAAGCAGGGGTGCGGGGCGCGGTTATCGCTGTGGTCGTGGCCGTGTCGATGGCGTTCGGGCCGGTAGCGGCGAGCAGCGCGGACATCATCGGCCCGCAGGATCCGAACGATCCACAGGTCGACAGCCCCTGGCAGGCTGGAACTTGCACCGACGACGGTCCCCCACGCTGTAGCGTGGAGACGCCGGATAAGTTCTTCGAGCAGGCCGCCGGACACCCGCCGGTCGGCTTTACGCAGTTCATCGTCAATACGGAACCGGGCACTCTCGGTCCGGTCCCGATCGGCAACGTGCGCACCGTTCGGGTCGACATCCCGACCGGCCTCACGGTCAACCCACAGGCGACGCCGCAGTGCCCGCTGGCGCCCGAAGAGACCCCCGCGAATTGCGCGGCCAAAGCGCCTCAATCCGTAGTAGGGACCAGCATCGTTAGGGCGACCAGCGCGGCCCTCCTTCTGGATGGCACCACGGTGCCCCTGCCTTCGGCCGACGTCTACAACATCGTGCCCGAGCCGGGCGAACCCGCCCGGTTCGGCTTCAGCGTGCTCGGCAACGACGTCTTCCTCGAGACCGACATCGCCTGGGAGAACGACTACCACGAGTACTTCACGATCCACGCGCATAAACTCGAACTGCCTGTCGACCTTGGCTTGGGCGACGCCGCTCGGATCGCCGAAAACCGCCTCGTCTTCGACGGCACCGCCGGCAACGGGACCTTCATCACGACGCCGTCCACCTGCCTGGGGCCGGCGGTGCCCGGGTCGCCGTTCGAGCACGTCTACTCGACCTTCCTTCGGGCCGATTCCTTCGAGGAACCCGATCCGAGCTTCCCCAACGGCTCGGCCTTCGTCGAGTCGAAGATTCCGCGTGAACCGCCGGCATTCGAAACCTCTCCGAAAGACTGCAACACGATCCCCTTCGATCCCTCGATCGCCGTCGATCCGGGGACGGCCCAGACGGATTCTCCAGCGGGAGCGGCCGTAACTGTCAACCTGCCGGAGCTCCAAGATCCGGGCAAAGAAGAAAAACAGGCGAGTTCGCACGTGCGGTCCGCGCGGGTGACTCTGCCACAGGGCATGGGCCTCAACCCGTCGGCAGCCAACGGCCTCCAGGCCTGCACCGACGCCCAGTTCGGCAAGGGAACGCGGAACCCGGTCGCCTGCCCGGCGGCATCGCGGATCGGCACCGTGGAGGTCGACACGCCGCCGCTGCCCGACGGCTCGCTGAGTGGCCCCGTCTACGTCGGCCAGCAGCTCAGCCGCGACCCGGCCTCGGGCAACCTGTACCGGATCTTCGTCGTCGCCGAATCGACCCGCTACGACATCTCGGCGCGCCTGCTTGGCAAGGTCAGCGCCGACCCGCAGACCGGCCAGGTGACGACGACCTTCGACGACGGGGCGTTGGGCAGCATCCCGCTGCCGGGCCTGCCGCAGGTGCCCTTCGAGTCGTTCCGGATCAAACTGAACGGCGGGGCGAGGGCGACCCTGACCAGCCCGCCGACCTGTGCGCCGAGCACGACGTCGACGCAGATGACGCCCTGGTCCGGCAATCCACCCGCCACCCGCTCGGGCTCCTTCACGCTGTCGGCGCTCCCCGGCGGGGGCACCTGCCCGAAAACCCTCGGCGAGCGACCTTTCGCACCGAAATTCGCCGCTCGCACCAACAAAGCGAACGCGGGTGACTTCAGCCCGCTGATCATGAACGTCAACCGTGCGGACGGCAACCAGGAGCTGAAAGGCGTCGACGTCACGTTGCCGCCCGGCATCAGCGCGAAACTGGCCGGCGTCCGCTACTGCCCGCCGGCAGCGCTGGCGGCGGCCGCAGCCAATTCCGGCGCAGCCGAGGCGGCCTCGTCCAGCTGTCCCGCGTCGAGCCAGATCGGCGTCGCCGACATCGCCGCCGGCTCCGGCTCGGACCCGCTCCGCATCGCCGGCAAGGTCTTCCTCTCGGGGCCCTACAAAGGTGCTCCTCTCTCCCTGGCAGTCGTCACCCCCGCCACGGCCGGGCCGTTCGATCTCGGTGCGGTCGTGGTGAGGGTGGCACTGTTCGTCGACCGCAGAACGGCTCAGGTCAATGCGGTCTCCGACCCGATCCCCCACGTCTACGGCGGCGCCCTGCTTGACATCCGCTCGGTCGCGGTGCGGCTCAACCGGCCGCAGTTCTCCCTCAACCCGACCAACTGCTCGAAATTCGCCTTCGCGGGCGACCTGCGCGGCGGCGGCTCCGATCCGCTCAACCCGGCTGCCTTCAGCGCCTTCCCCGTCTCGGCTCCGTTCGAGGCGAACGGCTGCGAGAAACTCGGCTTCAAACCGAAACTGTTCATGCGCCTCTTCGGCGCGATGAAGCGGGCGAAGAACCCGAGGCTCCGGGCGGTGTTCGTCACCCGTGACGGCGACGCGAACACGGCCAGGGCCGCGGTCACCCTGCCGCGCTCCCTGATCCTCGACCAGAGCAGCATCGCCAAGGTCTGCACCCGGCCCCAGTACGACGCCAACGACTGCCCGCGGAAATCGATCTACGGCTACGCGCGGGCCTTCACGCCGCTGCTCGGCAAACCGCTCGAGGGCCCGGTCTTCCTGCGCTCCTCCGACAACCCGCTGCCGGACCTGGTCGCCTCCCTGCGCGGGCAGGTGGACATCGACCTGGCCGGGCGGATCGACAGCATCAAAGGCCGCATCCGCACCGCCTTCGGCACCGTCCCCGACGTGCCGGTCTCCAAGTTCGTCCTCACGATCAGGGGTGGGAAGAAAGGGCTGCTGACGAACACCCGCAACCAGTGCCAGAAGACGAAACAGCGGGGCAAGAAACGGGTCAAGCCGCTGCGGGCGATCGCCAGGATCAAAGGCCAGAACGGCAAGAAAGCCAACCAGCGGCCGAAGCTGCGCCGGCCGTGCGGCGGCAAAGGCAAAGCCAAACGCGGTCGCGGTTAGCGCCGCTGGATCCGAATAGCCTCTCGCGTCGGTGCGCCCGACGCTTTCGGTCCTGATCGTCTCCTGGAACAGCCGCGAGGAGCTGGTGCGGACCCTGCCCGCGGTGCTGCCCGAGCTGGGGGAGGGGGACGAGCTGCTCGTCGTCGACAACGACTCCGATGACGGAACGCCGGAGGCGGTCGCCTCGCTGGCACCGGCGGCGCGAGTCCTGCGCAGCGGCCGCAACGCCGGCTTCGCGGGCGCCTGCAACGAGGGTGCTTCGGTGGCGCGAGGAGACCTGCTGGTCATCCTCAACCCCGACGCGGCGCCGCTGCCCGGTTGGGGCGAGGCGATCCGGCGGCCATGGATCGAGCAGCGTGGCTGGGCCGCGTGGCAGGCCCTGGTCGCCGACCAGGGGGGGACCGCGATCAACTCGGCGGGCAACCCGGTCCACTTCACCGGGATCGTCTGGGCGGGGGCGCACGGCCGCCCGATCGGCGAGGCTCCGCCGGCCGGCGAGGTGCCGGCCCTCTCCGGGGCCTGCCTGGCGATCCCGCGCCGCACCTGGGATGAGGTCGGCGGCTTCCCGGAGCGCTTCTTCCTCTACCACGAGGACGTCGACCTCTCGCTGCGCCTGCGCCTCGCGGGGGGCGCCCTCGGGATCGAGCCCTCGGCGGTGGTCGACCACGAGTACGAGTTCGGCGCCCGCGAGCACAAGTGGCGCTGGCTGGAGCGCAACCGCTGGGCCTTCCTGATCCGCGTCTACCCGGCCAGCCTGCTCATCGCGGTCGCGCCGGCGCTGATCGCCACCGAGCTGGCGCTGATCCCGGCCGCGATCGCAGCGGGATGGGGCCGGCAGAAGCTGGCCGCGATCGGCGAAGTAATCCGCTGGCTGCCCCGCCTGCTGCGCGAGCGGCGCCAAGTCCAGGCGACCCGCACCGTAAGCGCGGCCGAGTTCGCCACCTGGCTAACCCCCGACCTAGATTCGCCCTTCATCCCGTCTCCAGTTCGCTCTTTCCCGGCTCGCTTCTTGCTCCACGGCTACTGGCATCTCGTCCGTCTGCTGCTTCGGACTTTGGAGCGATCCCGGTAGGGGTGGAACGTCTTGTACTTTTTGGCAACTAGGTAGTCGCGACACGTACCTTTTCAGCCCCTCTTCGGCCTAGCCTTTCGGGCGACAACAGACCAAGCGGCCGGGGCGCTGCGCAAACAGCCCCCGGCCTGGCACCGAAAGGCAGGACCTCTCGATGCTCGACCAGCCTAATGAGGCCGGGGATTTGTCCCCGGCTGCCGAAGACATAAGAGACCAGGGCGTGACGCTGATGCACGTCCTGCACCGGCACCCGACGCTCTTGACGATCCCCGACCTCGTTCGCGAGATCACCAGCGGCTCTGAGGACTTCGCAGACCGCGACAACGTCGAGAGGGCCATCCGCGACCTGACGGGCGTTGGGCTTCTGCACTGCCCCAACGGGCTTGCCGTGCCCACTCCCGGGGCACTGCGCTTCCTGCAAATCCTCCAGGGAGGCGCCTAGCGGCAGCTAGGCGTTTTCCGGGGGTCGGGGCCAGTGCCGCTGACGCGGTTCCTCGCAGGGAGGCTCCGACCCCCGGGAAACCCCTGAGCTACTCGTTAGCCTTGACAGGAGGCAAGTCCATGAGTCCAGCCCGCAAGCGCCCAGAGAAGAACGCCCCCACGCCGCCAAAGCGCGACGTGAAGCAAGATCCCGGCCACACCGAGGGCGACTTCCTGCGCGACCTCGGGAAGGCGACCTCCAACAGGGCTAGGAAAAAGCTGGGCTTGCCTTCTGGACGCGGTTGAGGATCGCCCAGAACATCGGCTGATCTGAGTTGCGCCGGTTGTATCTGAAGGCGTACTCGTCCACGTAGTTCTGAAGGTACTCGGCGCTGATGGCGTGATAGACGCCGCGCACGCCATTCTTGAATAGGCCGAAAAATCCCTCGATGGTGTTCGTGTAGACATCGCCTTCGACGTAGATTTTCGAGCGGTGGCGGATGCGATGGTGCGCCCGGTACTCGCGGCCGACGACTTTGTAGGCATGCCACTCGTCGGTGAAGATCATCGACTCCGGCAGCACGAACTCGCGGACGATGCTGTGGAGCGTCTTGCTGGTCGCGTCCTTCGCGACTCGTGCCCGGATCTGGCCGCCGCGCTCGACCGCGCCGACGACGCTGGGGCGGTACTTGCGGCGTAGGTGGCCGCGCTTGTTGCGCTTCTCGGCCGCCCGCGGCTTGCCGCCGTAGAAGGTCTCGTCAATCTCAACCTTGCCGCTCAGCGGCCCCTCCTCGTCGTCAGAGAGCAGCGTCCTGATCTGTTTGAACATGCGGTGAGCCGTCTTGTAGGTGACGCCGATTTCCCGCTCTAGCTGCTTGGCGCTGATTCCGCAGCGCGTAGACGACATCAAGTAGATCGCGTAGAACCAGAGCTGAAGGCTGACCGTCGACTTGTGAAAGATGGTCCCGGCGGTCGGGTAGACGTGGTGCCCGCAGTACTGGCAGCTATAAGCAGACCTGCCTTTGATCCGATGGAACTTGCTCGCTTTGCCGCATTTCGGGCACTCGGTGCCCTCCGCAAAGAAGCGCTCCTTTAGGTACTCAAGGCAAGCATCGTTGTCTGGGAACAGCTCCATGAAGCGGCTGTACGTCATCTGCGATTCGCTCGATGGCGACGGCGCTACTGAGTTGCGATTTCGAGCTGCCATTATCGGATGATACCAAATACACGTACGTGTAACCGGTGAGGAGGGAGGTTTAGCCTCGGCTTGAACTGTCGAATAGATTCCATAGGCCCCCGCCGGGATTCGAACCCGGTGCTGCACGGGTAGAAAATCCGTGCTCTCTGTCCAATGAGATACGGGGGCAGGTAGTGGGCGGGAACGGAGCGCTCCAACGCTCCGCCCCGCCCGTTGGGATGGCGGGTCGGGGTCTCTTTAAGCGGAAGCCCGGCCCGCACTCTCATCTTCTGGACATCACCTTCTCCTCCTTATGCACGGGCGACTATCCGCCACGCGCGAAATCTCGTGTCGCGCCGGGCTCTCAGGCGCGGAGAAGAACGAAAAAGGGAGCCGGTGGGCTCCCTTTGCAAGATCGTCAGCCTGACCCGCCGCCAGGCAGGGAACCGCCTCCCGAGGTCCGGGCGTTGTCCATCGCGAGATGAAGGGGTTGGCTTCCATTGGATTTGCCTGCGAGCGGGTGTCTACGCCTTTCGCAGTCGGTCCCGGCGGGGCCGGGTCGGCTGTCTGTTATTTGGGGATCATTAAGTCCTGTGTGGAGACGGTATCCCGCCGTGCGGACGCCCAGAACGACAAAGGGCCGCCGGAAGCCGTGGCGACCCTTCATCAAGTTGCTCGCAGAGGCAGCAACCGGCGTAGACAAGGGGCAGATTGACGCCCGGTTCGGACGCCAAATGTGTCCACGCGGCTACAGGCCTGCTGGAGGATGGGCCACAACGAGATGCGGCTTGCTAGGGCCAAATCGGCCTTGTGCCACAGGAAACTGCCTATCCGTGGCCACAGCGTGGCCGCGCCGGAACTACGGCCTCGTAGAACGCAGACCAAGTCGTTGGCGTTCTGAGATTCGGACGCGGCTTTCCAGTCGTCGTCGTAGCCGAGGAAGCCCTGCCAGGGAGGACCGATGACTACGTGCTCTGACTACCTACTTGCCTACTTTTTTTGCGGCGCCATTCTCGGACGGCGACCTACTGTTTTCAAAAAAAGTTAAGTGAAACCCCTACCGGGATCGGTCCTCAGATCGGCTGCGAAGTAGGCCGAATCAAGATCTCGTTGACGTCGACGCCATCCGGCTGCTCCAGCGCGTAGATCACCGCGCGGGCGATGTCCTCGTCGCTCAGCGCCCACTCGCCGGGACGGTTGTCGAAGAACGGCGTGTCGACCATGCCGGGCTCGATCAGCGTCACCCGGATCGCGTGGTTTTCGTGCATCTGGCGCAGCTCCGCCCGCAGCGCCTCGCCGATCGCCGTCGCCGCCCACTTGGTCGCCGAGTAGAGCGAGCCCGGCAGTGCCCGCCGCCCGGCGACCGAGCTGGTGACGAGGAAGTGGCCGTCGCCGCGCTCGAGCAGGTGGGGGAGGGTGGCCCGGATCGTCAGCGCGACCCCGTAGACGTTGGTGAGGACCATCGAGCGCCAGTGCTCCGGCGACTCCTCGAGGAAGCCGCGGGTGGCGCCGAAGCCGGCGTTGGCGAAGACCGCGTCGATCCGCCCGAAGGCGTCGAGCCCGGCGGCCGTCATCGCCTCGACCTGGTCCCACTCGGTGACGTCGCAGCGCACCGCGACCGCCCGCTCCTCGCCACCAAGCTCCTCGACCAGCTCCTGCAGCGGCTCCAGCCGCCGCGCCGCCAGCACCAGCCGGTAACGATCCGCGACTGCTCGCGCGGTCGCCGCCCCGATCCCGCTGCTCGCGCCGGTGATCAGCATCACCGGGTCGTTCTTGCCGTCCGCCATCGCGCCGATTCTCCCAGGTGAGTTCGCACTTGGTCGCGTATACCGAGACTAAACGCGAACTCAGCCCCGGTTGGCGGGCTGCCTTGCGATAATCCGCTTTCGTGGATCCCGGCCGCAAGCGAAAGATCCGGCTCGTCGTCGCGCTCGGCGTCGCCGTCCTGCTCTCCAGCGCGCTCGTCTACACGTCCTTCAGCGCCTCGACCGAGGCAAAAGAGCCCTCGGAATTGCTCAGCGCCGCGCCCGGCGCCAGCTACGACCTGACCGGCAAGGTCGTGCCGGGGTCGATCCAGCATCAGGGCGAGTTGCTGCGGTTCCGGGTCGCAGACCGCGACGACGCCAGCAAGAGCATCCCCGTCACCTACTCGGGCGTGGTCCCGGATCCGTTCCGCGACGGCCGCGAGATCATCCTCACCGGCACGGTCCAGAACGGGGTCTTCGTCGGTGAGCGGGACACGCTGATCACGAAGTGCCCGTCGAAGTTCACGACGGAGAGCTCCGCCCCGGATGCCGGCTAGCCTCGGCAGCGCCGCGCTGGCGCTGGCCTTCCTGGCCGCGGTCACCGCGGCGGTACTGGCTCTACTCGGCAGCCGCGGCGAGCAGCGCTGGGTCGACGTCTCCCGCCGCGCCGTCTACGCGCTCTGCGCCCTGCTCACCTTCTGCGTCGTCACGGTCGAGATCGCCTTCGCCGGCGACGACTTCTCCTTCGAGCTGGTCGCGCAGCACTCCTCGATCGAGACGCCCGCCTTCTACAAGCTGGGGGCGATGTGGTCGAGCCAGGAGGGCTCGCTGCTGCTCTGGGCCTGGGTGCTCTCGATCGCCGCCTCGGTGGCGCTCTACGCGACCCGCGGCAAGCTGCGCGAGGTCGTCCCCTACGCGACCGCCGTGATGGCCGGCGTCGCGGCCTTCTTCACCGGCTTGATGCTGTTCGCCGGCGGGGTCAACCCGTTCGCGACGCTGAGCCCCGCGCCGCTCGACGGGACCGGGCTCAACCCGCTGCTGCAGCACCCGAGCATGATGATCCACCCGCCGATGCTCTACACGGGGTACGTCGCCTTCACGATCCCCTTTGCCTTCGCGATCGGCGCCCTGGCTGCCCGCCGCCTCGACGCGGCCTGGATCCGCTCGACCCGCCGCTTCGCGCTGATCGCCTGGGCCTTCCTCGGCCTCGGCCTGCTGCTCGGCGCCCGCTGGTCCTACACCGAGCTGGGCTGGGGCGGCTACTGGGCCTGGGACCCGGTCGAGAACGCGGCGCTGATGCCGTGGCTGACCGGGACGGCCTTCCTGCACTCGATCATGGTCCAGGAGAAGCGGGGGATGCTGAAAGCCTGGAACGCCTCGCTGATCGTCGCCACCTTCACCCTGGCGCTGCTCGGCACCTTCCTCGTCCGCTCCGGCGTCCTGCAGTCGATCCACGCCTTCGGCGACAGCACCGTCGGTCCCTACATCCTCGGCCTGATCGCGGTGGTGCTGATCGGCTCCACCGCGCTGATCGTCTCGCGGCTCGACGACCTGCGCTCGCCGAAGCGGATCGACTCGCTCGCCTCGCGCGAGGCGGTTTTCCTGGTCAACAACCTGCTGCTGGTGGCGCTCTGCGCGACGATCTTCTGGGGCACCTTCTTCCCCCTGATCTCGGAGCTGTTCACCGGCGAGAAGGCCTCGCTGGCGGCGCCCTGGTTCGACCGCTACACGACGCCGCTGGCGATCCTGCTCGTCCTCTTCACCGGGATCGGGCCTCTGCTCGCCTGGCGGCGGATCAGCTGGGTCTCGGCGAAGCGGGTCTTCCTCGTCCCGGCGCTGGTCGCGCTCGCGGTCGGGATCGTGCTTGTTCTCACCGGCGTCGCCTCCGAGAATCTCTGGGCGCTGGCGCTGTTCGTCTTCGCCGCCTTCTCCCTGACCGGCCTCGCGCAGGAGTTCTGGCGCGGCGCCGCCGCTCGCCGCTCGCTATCCGGGGGCTCGATGCCGGCGGCGCTGCTCGCCGTCACCTCGCGCAACCGCCGCCGCTACGGCGGCTACGTCGTCCACGTCGGCGTCGCCGTGCTGCTGATCGGGATCGCCGCCTCCTCGAGCTTCCAGACCAACCGCGACCTGAGGTTGAGCCCGGGGGAGAGCGCGGTCATCGAGGGTCGCACGATCGTCTACGAGCGGCCCTTCGTCCGCGTCGACCCCGAGGCGCTCACCTTCGGCGCCGTGCTCGGCGTCGAGAAGGACGGCGAGCGGGCGGCGACCTTGCGCCCGAGCCGGCGCTACTTCCGCCCGACGGGGTCGGAGGTGGGGACGATCGGCGGCTTCTTCGAGGGCGAGGCGACCAGCGAGGTGGGGCTGAAGGCCGGGCCCTGGAGCGACCTCTGGACGTCGATGGCACCCGACATCATGGCGGTGCGAGAGCGCGCCCAGGCAGCCGACCGCGGCTTCCGCGCCTGCATGCGCGGTGCGCCGGGCACCCCGCCGCAGTGCGCTCAGGTGTCGAGGTTGATGCGGGCCGCCGCGGCCGATCCGCGCTTGCAGCCGATCGCGCTCGCCCAGATCGAGCGGCTGCAGAGCGCGACCGCGGAGCAGCTGGCGCAGGGATACCTGGCGGACGCCGGCACCGCCACCTTCCGGGTGATCGTCGACCCGCTCGTCACCTGGATCTGGATCGGCGGGCTGATCGCGCTGACCGGGGCGCTGATCGCGATCTGGCCGGCCCGCCGAGCGCGCCGCCGCCCCGCGGCGGACGGCGAGCTGGAGGCGCTGAAGGAAGCGAAATACCGCGAGATCCGCGACGCCGAACTGGACCACGCGGCGGGGAAGCTCTCCGACGAGGACTTCGCCCTGCTCGACGCAGAGCTACGCCGCGAGGCGGTTGAGATCCTCGACCGTGCGAACGGCGGCAGCGCCAACGGGCACGGCGCCGAGGGCAGGCCCGCCCACCGCGTTTAGGCGGTTAGATCTTCAGCAGCACGATCGTGTTCACCACGAACAGGATCGAGAAGAAGATCGTGGCTCGGTCCAGGTTGCGCTCGACCATCGAGCCGCCGCCGAGCGATCCACCGCCGCCGCCGATCCCGAAGGCGCCCGAGAGCCCCGCGTCTTTGCCCGAGTGCAGGAGCACCAGGAAGATGACGATGCCGGCGATGATCACCTGGAGAAATGCCAGAAGGGTGTACACGCAGGGGATGGTAGCGACCGCGATCGATTCGGCAGGCGGTGGACAGCTAACGATTCGATGTTGCGCTGATTGACAAAATCCGTTACTTTGTCAACTAGACGTACGGTCAACGGCTATTTGACAAGGAGGAGCGCATGGAGGCACACGCTCACACGCACTCGCATGGAGAGCCGATCGAGGTCAATCCGGCCACCTGGCGCGACCCGAAGCGCTACGCCTGGCTGCTCGGGCTGATCGTGCCGATGCTGCCCTTCCTCGCCTGGGGCCTGGTCGAGTTGACGGGGCTTGGGCTCTTCTGGTTCTACGGCCCGATCCTCGTCTTCGTCATCTTCCCGCTGCTCGATGCGGTCGTCGGCCTCGACGCCGAGAACCCGCCGGACAGCATCGTCAAGTGGCTCGAACAGGACCGCTACTACCGCTGGTGCACCTACGCCTTCATCCCGCTCCAGTACGCCGGCCTCGTCTTCGCCTGCTGGCTCTGGGCCGAGGGCGGCCTCTCCACGGTCGAGAGCATCGGCCTGGCGCTGACGATGGGGACGGTCAGCGGCATCGCGATCAACACCGCGCACGAGCTGGGGCACAAGCGGGCCAGCATGGAGAAGTGGCTGAGCAAGGTGGCGCTGGCCCAGAGCGGCTACGGCCACTTCTTCATCGAGCACAACCGCGGCCATCACGTCCGCGTCGCCACCCCCGAGGACCCGGCCAGCGCCCGGCTGGGGGAGAGCTTCTGGGCCTTCCTGCCGCGCACCGTCTCCGGCAGTGTCAGCTCGGCCTGGGGCCTGGAGCGCGCTCGCCTCGACCGCATGGGCCACTCGGCCTTCTCGGTTCACAACGACATCCTCCAGGCCTGGGCGATGACGGTGGTGCTGTTCGGCGTCCTGACCGCGGTGTTCGGCCTCGTCGTCCTGCCCTACCTGCTGCTGCAGGCCGTGATCGGCTTCTGCCTGCTCGAGGTCGTCAACTACCTCGAGCACTACGGCCTGCTGCGCCAGAAGCGCGAGGACGGCCGCTACGAGCGCTGCCTCCCCGAGCACAGCTGGAACAGCAACAACGTCGCCTCCAACGTCCTCCTCTACCACCTGCAGCGCCACAGCGACCACCACGCCAACCCGACCCGCCGCTACCAGGCGCTGCGCCACGTCGACGAGGCGCCGCAGCTGCCGACCGGCTACGCGGGGATGATCGTGCTCGCCTGGTTTCCGCCGGTCTGGCGCCGGGTGATGGACCGCCGCCTGGTCGACCACTACGGCGGCGACCTGGAGAGGGCGAACATCCAGCCGCGAGCGCGACGCAGGGTGCTGGCCCGCTACGGAGCGGCGACCTCGTGAGCGCCTGGCGCTGTCCCGGCTGCGGCTACGTCTACGACGAGGAGGCCGGGCATCCGCGCGAGGGCTTCCCGCCCGGGACCCCCTGGAGCGAGGTCCCCGACGAGTGGCACTGCCCCGACTGCGGCGTCCGCGACAAGGTCGACTTCGAGCCCGTCGGCGAGTGAGCGGTATGGCCGCGCCCACTGCCACGATTGGGGGGATGCCGACCGCCTCCGAGCGAGCCCCGTACCCCGTCGCGGCGCGACAGCTGCTGCGCGAGACCCTGTTCGGGGCGGCCCGCGACGAGCTGCAGCTGCGCGCCTGGTCGGAGATCACGATGGCCGACATCGCCAAAGCGGCGGGGGTCAGCCGCCAGACCCTCTACAAGGAGTTCGGCAGCCGCGACGAGTTCGGCCAGGCTTTCGTCATCCACGAGGGCGAACGCTTTCTCGACGCGGTCGAGGCGGCCGTTCACGAGCACCTCGACGATCCCCGCGCCGCGGTCGGCGCAGCGCTCGAGGTCTTCCTGCGCTCGGCCGGGGAGGACCCGCTGGTCCGGATCCTGCTCAGCGACGACGGCACGGGCGGCATGCTCCCTTTCGTCACCACCCAGGGGATGCCCGTCGTCCAGTGGGCGACAGCCCGCCTCAGCGCGACGATCGAAGAGGGCTGGCCCGAGGCGCCGCCCGCCAAAGCGCGCCTCCTCGCCGAGGCGCTGGTCCGCCTGGCGATCAGCCACATCACCGCCCCCGGCGATACCCCCGAGGCCACCGCCGCCGCCACCGGGGAGCTGCTCGGTCCCTTCATCGACGAGGCGCTCGGCTCGTCCTAAGGGTCCTTCTTCCGCTTGCCGTAGTAGACGACGAAGCGCTGCTCGAAGCCGTGTCGCTCGTAGAAGCGGTGGGCGTCGACGTTGGTAACGGTCGTGGTGATTGCCATGTCGTCGACGCCGAGGCCGTCGAGCCGGCTCCAGGCGGCGTCGATCAGCGCCGCCCCGACACCGCCGCCGCGGCACTCGGCCAGGACGGAGAGGGTCTGCAGCTCTGCGAGCCGGTCCCCGGTCTCCCATGACGCGTAGCCCGGCCCGACCGTGACGAAGGCGTAGCCGACCGGCTCGCCCGAGGCTTCGGCGACGACGAAGAAGGTCTCCGGCGCTTCGAGCCAGCGCTCGTACTTTCCCCGGCGCATCCGCCAGGCCGCGCCGGCATCCCGCTTCGGCGTGCGCTCGCCGAGGGCGGGGGTGATCCGGGCGTGGTGTTCCTGGAGCGCGTTCCAGAGGGGCTCGACCGCGTCGAGCTCGGCGACGGTGTTCGCGTAGCGCAGCGAGATCCCGCCTGGCGTTTCCTCTCGGTGCGCGAGCATCAGCCGGTCATCCGCGCAGGAAGGAGGTGAGAAGGTCTGCGAGTTGCCGTGGCTCCTGGGCCATGAAGGCGTGGCCGCCACCGGCGATCGGCTCGATGCGGGCGCCGGGCCAGCGGACGGGGAGGGCGTCGGCGTTTGCCGGCGGGATGACGATGTCCTCGCTGCCGTGGACGACGAGCACCGGCATCTCGGCCGGGCTGCGCTGGGGCTGCTCCTCGTCGTGCCAGGCCGCCATCGCCCTCTCCTGGGCGGTCAGCGTTTCGGTCGAGAGCTCGGCCCTAGCGGCGGCGACGAGATCGCCGAAGCGCCGGTCTATCTCCGCCGCCGTCCCGGGCGGGAAGAGCAGCGAGATCAGCCTGCTCGCCTGCTCTCTCGGGGTGCCGGAGTTGTCGACGAGCCTGGCCCAGACCTCGGGGTCGGCCGGGACCGCCGCGCCGCCGCCGGGGTCGGTCGAGAGCAGCGCCATCGCTCGATCCGGTGCGGCGCGCGCACCGCCAGCCGCTGGACGGCGAACCCACCCATCGACCAGCCGGCAACCGGCGCCCTCTCGATCTCCAGCGCGTCGAGCAGCGCTTCGAGGTCAGCCGCCATCGAGTCGATCGTCAGCTCGGCGGGGTCGCCCAGCTGTGAGCCGCCGACCCCGCGGTTGTCGGGGCAGACCACTTCGAACGACTCGGCGAGCGCCGACAGCGCCGCCGGGTCCCAATCGGCCGCGGTCGCCGCGTACCCGTTGACGAGCAACAGCGGCGGTCCGGTCCCGACCGATCGCCAGCTCAGCCGCCGTCCGTCGATCTCGGTCGCACCGCCCGGTTCGAACATTCCCGCGGACGGTAGTGCAGGCTCCGTTGCACAGGCGCCGATGCGGTAACCGTCTCACACCCCGCGGGGTATTAGAGGTCGTAACTATCCGCATTATCTCCCAGGAGGAAAAGAGATGGAGATGATCAAGCGGTTCGAGCCGGTCGTCCTGCTCGTCGTCGTGCTCGGCGCTCTCAACTGGGGCATGGTCGGGCTCTTCGACACGAACGTGATCTCCGAGGTGTTCGGAGACGGCACGCTCACCGACGTCGTCTACGCCGTGGTCGGGGTCTGTGGCCTCCTCTACATCCCGAGGCTGCTCGACTCCCTTCACATCGGCGGGCACGCACCGCATCCGCGGGGCACCTGAGCTCACACGCAGGGGAATCGCCTGGGCCGGGCCCGGTCGGGCCCGGCCCTCGCATGCCTGGGGCGGGGCCTCAGGCCTCGACCAGCAGGGTCACCGGCCCGTCGTTGACGAGGGCGACGCCCATGCAGGCGCCGAAGACGCCCTTCGCCGCGCCGAGCCGCTCGCAGAAACGGTCGTAGAGCGGTTCGGCCTGCTCGCCGGGAGCCGCCTCGACGTAGCTGGGCCGGTTCCCCTTGCGCGCGTCGCCGTAGAGGGTGAACTGGCTGACGCAGAGGATCTCGCGATCCCCCAGCGGCTCGTTCATCCGCCCGTCGGCATCGTCGAAGATGCGCAGCGCCCGCACCTTGTCGGCGAGCCGGTCGGCCTCCGCGGCGGCGTCGCCGCGCCTCACCCCGAGCAGGACAAGCATCCCCGGGCCTATCTGTGCGACCCGCTCCCCCTCGACGTCGACCGCGGCCTGGCTCACCCGCTGGACGAGCGCCCTCATCGTGTCCCCCCGGATGCATGCAGATGCGCGTCGAAGAACAGCATCGGGCCGGAGCGATCGATGCGAGCCGGCTCGAAGCCGGCTTCGCCCAGCCAGGCCTCCAGCTCAGGTTGGGTCGCCACCTGGCCGAAGTCGCCGAGGTCGGGGCGGATCAGGAGGCGCTGCCGGAGGCCGTCGCTGCCGGCGACGAAGGACGCCCCGACGAGGCGCCCGTCTGGCTTGAGGACCCGGGCCGCCTCCGCCAGGGCGGCGGGCGGGTCGTCGAAGCAGTGCAGCCCCCAGAAGGAGACGAACAGGTCGGCGCTGTTGTCTGGCAGCGGTAGGTCCGTCGCATCCGCTTCGACGAGCTCGATCCCGGTCAGGCCGCGGCGCTCGGCCCGTTTGCGGGCGCGGCGGATCATCGAGGGCGAGAGGTCCGCGGCGACGTAGCGAACGGCGCCGCCGGGGCGCACGGCCCGCAGCGCCGGCCCTGCCCCGCACGGACAGTCGACGACCGTTCCGCCCGCCGGAACCTCGGCGATCGCACCCATGCTCGCGTAGTAGCGCTTGCTGTCGCCACCCCAGGCAGCCCGGCCGATCAGGCGGCTCAGGCGAGGCCTCTCCATGTAGGCGCTGTAGATCATGCCGAAGGGTGAGGCGTAGAAGTCCCTCATCCGACCTCCGCGGTCGCGAGGCGCAAGCCCACGTCCAGCTCGGTCGCATCGCGGATGCCGCCATTTCGCTCCTCCCAGGCACCGTCGTCGAGGTCGCGACGGAGCTGTGCCATCGCCTTCGCCACTTCCGAATCGGGAAGACGGTGGAAGACCGAGATGCCGTCACGGACCCGCTGATCGAGGTAGGCGTGGGGACGCCGCCAGTACGCCTGGTAGAAGCCGTCGCGGCAGTCGTGCGGAACGGGCATCGGCGCCAGCTCGACCTCGCCCAGCAGGCGGCGCAGCTCCTCGCCCCAGTACTTGGGCGCTCGGTACGGCTCGGGGATCAGATCGACGAATCCGGGCAGGTAGTCGCGCGTCAGCCAGAAGCGCTGCGCGAGGCCCGGATCGGCGTTGAGGAGGAGGACCTGGTGGCGGGCTACCCGGGTCATCTCACGGAGGCCGGCCTCCCGATCGCTCCAGTGGTGATCGCTGAAGATCGCCATCGCCGCGTCGAAGCTGCCGTCGTCGAAGGGCAGGGCCTCGGCACTCGCCTGCACCACCGGTGCGGCGCCGCTGGGCCGCTGGGCGATCATCGCCGTCGAGGGCTCGACCGCGGTCAACGAACGATCGGCTGGCTCGTAGGAGCCGGTACCGGCTCCTACGTTGAGGACGGTCCGAGCGTCGCCGAGCGCTTCCTCTATCTGCGCCGCGATCTTGGGATCGGCGTGGCGAGCCGCCCCGTAGTCGGCGCCAATTCGGTCGTAGGCGACCTCTGTCACTCAGCCTCGCTGCCGGTCGGTCGGTAGGTGCTGACCTGGACCCCGGTGGCGAACGTCGTCGTGTCGACGAGCTCCAGTGGGGTCTTGTCGGGGGAGTCGGGGAAGAGGCGCTTGCCCGAGCCGAGGACGACGGGGAAGACCATCAGCCGGAGCTCGTCGACGAGGTCGCTATCGAGCAGGAAGTGGACGAGGGTGCGGCTGCCGGCGACGAGGATCGGCCCGCCCTCCTCGCTCTTCAGCTTCGCCACCTCCGCGGCGATGTCGCCCCTGACCGGAGTCGAGTTCTCCCACTCGAGCTCGTCGAGCGTCGTCGTGACGACGTACTTCGGCATCGAGTTCATCTTGTCGGCGAACTCGCCCTGCCGCTCGGGCCAGGCGCCGGCGAAGCTTTCGTAGGTCACCCGGCCGACCAGCTGGACTTCGGCTTCGAGCGTCTCCTGCAGCTTGAACTCCATCTGCTCCTCGCCGATGTAGTCGAACACCCAGCCGGTGTGGGGATGGGTCTCCTCACCGCCGGGCGCCTCCATCACCCCGTCGAGGGTGACGAACTCGGTGACGATCAGCTTCCTCATCTGGTCCTCCAGTGTCGGGCCTGTGTCGATGCGATGTCAATAAGACCCGACGAGGCCCGAATATTCATCGGTGCCCGTCAGAAGCCCTTAAAGAAGCCCTTAATGCGGCTGAATGGAGTCGAACCATCACGTCCCGTTAGGGACACAAGGCCCTCAACCTTGCGCGTCTACCAGTTCCGCCACAGCCGCTCGAGGGCGATCGATTCTAGTTGTTCGGCTCCGGAGCGGGTCGCGCCCGTCTGGGCGGTGGCTGCCGGCATGCCAGGCGCGGTTGCGAGCGTCCGGGGTAGGCGGTAGCCTGCGAACAAGTGTTCGAATGGCGCGGCGATCACGCCGGCGACGAGGAGGACGGCACGTGGATTTGGATCTGACCAAGCGGCAGAAAGAGATTTTCGACTTCATCCGGCGCTACGCCGCCAAAACCGGCTACCCGCCAACCGTGCGGGAGATCGGCAAAGCGGTGGGGCTGCACTCGTCCTCGACTGTCCACGCGCACCTCGCCAACCTGGAGAAGATCGGGTTGCTGCGCCGCGACCCGACCAAACCGCGGGCGATCGAGCTGCTCTTCGACCGGGCGAAGAAGACGATCATGCCCGGCAACGGCCTGCCGCTGGTCGGCCACGTCGCCGCCGGCGCGCCGATCCTCGCCGAAGAGAACATCGAGGACTACATCGAGATCCCCGACGTGATCGGCGGCGAGGACGGCGACTACGTCCTCCGCGTGCGCGGCGAAAGCATGATCGGCGCCGGCATCTTCGAGGGCGACTACGTGGTCGTCCGGCCCGCCGACCAAGCGAGCGACGGCGAGATCGTCGTCGCGCTGATCGGCGAGGAGGCCACCGTGAAGCGCTTCTTCCGCGAGGCCGACCACGTCCGCCTGCAGCCCGAGAACGACGCCATGGAGCCGATCCGGACGACCGAGGCGACTGTCCTCGGCCGCGTCATCGGCGTCGTCCGCAAAGTCTGATCCTCGGCCGCGTCAGCGCGGCCACTTACCCGCTTCGATCAGCTTCTTGTAGCGCTTCTGCCGTCGCTGCGCGTCGCGCATCGCCATTGGCAGCAGCCGTAGCGAGAGGCGGGGGAAGAGGGCGAAGACGCGCAGCAGCGGCCCGCGCCAGCGGGGCAGCACGAGCAGCGGCCGGGGGCGGTCGACCAACCTGCCGACCGCGACCGCGACCTGCTCCGCGGTGAGCAGATGGCCGGAGAACGAGCTTGCGGCGGCGGGGTCCTCGAGCCTGTCCGCGAGCATCGGCGTCCAGATGCCGTCGGGGCAGACGGCCGATATCCGGATCCCCTTGGCGCCCGAGCGGCGCAGGTCGAAGAGCGTCCCCAGCGTGAAGGCGAGCGCGGCGTGCTTGCTGGCGGAGTAGGCGACCTCTCCTGGCGCCGCGACCAGTCCCGCGAGGGAGATCACGTTGATCACGTGACCGCGGTCGAGTGGCAGCATCCGATCGAGTGCCGCGACCGTGCCGTTCATCGTGCCTACTGCATTGACGTCGAGCATCGTCCTCCGGGCCCGGTCGTCCTGGTCCCAGGCGTCGCCGGTGATCAGCACGCCGGCGTTGTTCACCCAAAGATCGAGCGACCCTGCTCTTGTCGCGGCTTCCGCCGCGACGGCCTTGCAGGCCGCCTCGTCGCGGACGTCGAGCGCCGAGGACGAGCCTCCGGCGCCGATCTCCGCCGCGGTGCGGGCGGCCGTGTCGGCATCGATGTCCGTGGCGTGGACGAGGAAGCCGCGGTGGGCGAGGTCGAGGGCGATGGCGCGGCCGAGCCCGCCCCCGGCCCCCGTGACGACGGCGATCGGCATCACCGCGCAGCTTATTCGATGCATTTATGGCAAGCGTTCTTCGAGCGCTACTATCGGGAGGCGGGCCGAGCGACCGCGGGGGGAGAGAAAACCCCTCGAGGAAAGTCCGGACACCAAAGGGCGAGGGCGGTGGGTAACGCCCACCCGGGGAAACCCGCGGGAAAGTGCCACAGAAATACACGGCCGATGGCGCGGCCACACGTGAGTCGCGTACAGGCAAAGGTGAAATGGTGCGGTAAGAGCGCACCGGCGTCGCGGTGACGCGGCGGCCAGGCAAACCCCGCCCGGTGCAAGGCCAAACAGGATCGTCGACCCTGCCCGGCGAGATCCAGGTAGGCCGCAGGGCCGCCTCGCGGCTCCTCCGGGATTCCGTCCCGGTGAGATAGATGGCCGCTCACGACAGGATCCGGCTTACAGGCCCGCTGTGGAAAGAGCCCCCTCGGGGGCTCTTTCTATGCGCCGCGTGTTTTCCGTCTTAGCGTTTGCTAATGTGCCGCGACTTCCGCTGAGTCTCCGCCCACATACCGCGGAGAGCGGGGGACCCATTGGTTGGGGCGAATCGCCGGCATCTGCCGCGTAGCGCAGCTCTTTCAGCGCGAGCCCGTCAGCTAACCCCGTAAGCGTCGCAAAGAGCAATGAAGGCAGACAGAAACCGCCCTGGGCGGAAAGATCGACGACGAGAGCGTGCCACCGGCGAGCGCCCGCCACGGGCTGCGCTCTGGCTCGTCCTATCCATGGTTTGCCTGGCGATCGCGCTTCCCGCTGCGGCGCACGGCGCGACCGGCGGCGCCTCGACCGTCGCCTCCACCGAAGCCGCCGCGGGAGAAGGGCTCGCCTTCACCCCGATGCAGGCGGCCGGCGCCACCTGGTATGGCCCTGGGCTGTACGGGAATCGCACCGCCTGCGGCCAGATCCTGCGCCCCGAAACGGTCGGGGTCGCCCATCGCAGCCTGCCCTGCGGCACCCCCGTCAAGTTTTCCTACCGCGGCCGCCAGGTCGTCACCAGGGTGATCGATCGCGGTCCCTTCGCCGACGGCTACACCTGGGACTTGACCAACGGCGCCCGCAGGGCGCTCGGCTTCGAAGGCTCCGATCGCGTCCTCTACGCGCTCGCGCTCAGCTACGCGTGGCACGCCCGCCGGTAGCGGCCGGCCTCGCGGCTAGTCTTCCCCCGCACAAAGGCGGTTCGAGAGAGGAGCATGGGCATGGCGAGGTTTTCCCGAAGGGCATTCGTGGCGGGATCGACCGGACGGCGGATCCGACCGGCACTGGCGTTCGCCGCTTGCCTCGGGCTGCTCGTCGCGATCTGTGCGGGGGCCACGGCCCAGACCAAACCGAGCACCACCGTGGTCCTCGGCGAGACCTCCACGACCCCCGATCCCTCCTGTCCGGAGCTGCCCTGCCAGGCGGTGGGCAGCACCACCGGCTTCCAGGTCAGCACCAACCAGGCGAGCCTGCCCTTCAGCGTGCCGGGCGACGGCAGGGTGAAGTCGTGGACGCTGACCCTGGCCCAGCCGACCAACGAGCAGCGCTCCTTCTTCAACGGCTTCTTCGGCACGCCGCCGCAGGCGCAGTTGGCGATCTTGCGCCGCGTGCCCGGCACCGAGCCGCCCCGCTACGAGCTGGTCGGCAAGAGCTCGGTCCGCGTCCTCAGCCCCTACCTGGGCCGCACGGTCCAGTTCGGCGCCTCGCTGGATGTGGAAAAGAACGACATCGTCGGACTGACGATCCCGACCTGGGCTCCCGCCTTCGCCCAGGACCTGGCGGCCAAAAACGTCTGGCGCGCCAGCCGCGAAGAGGGCAAATGCACCAACACCACCGACGTCCGCCAGGGCGAACCGCAGCTGCGGCTGAACTCCCGCGCCACCTATGGCTGCCGGTACTCAACCGCCCGCCTGCTCTACACGGCAACCGTCGTCCTCGACTGACATCCGTGCGGGGGAGAGTGAGGGCATCCCCTCCGCTTGCTGGCTTTTTCGCTGCGGAGCAAGCTTTCCTCGCTGAGTGGTCTGTGCGAAAAGATGACGCCGCGCACTCCGGGGATGCCCTCACTCTCCCACGCGGGTCCTACCGCAAGGGACGAAAGCTGCTGGGATCTTGGAAGGGCGGTTGGGGTGTCCGTGCCGCGCGCGGCGCTACCTTTTTCGCACAGCTCACTCCACGAGAGTGGGGGCGCGTCCGGCGAAAAAGACAGCGCGCGGCAGGGATGCCCCAACCGCCCAGCCGGCTTGTGTCTAAGCAGCTGAGGGAAGTACTTCCGGCGTCGCCTGGTCTTTAGGAAGTGCTGCTGCGCTCGCGATCAGGCTCTGGAACTCGTTCAGCGCCAGATGCGCGACCGCCTCGAGGATCTCCTCGTCGCTCCAGCCGATTTCCCGTGCCTCCTCGTGGAGGTGGTGCGGGGGGTAGTCGTAGGCTTCCAGCGTCGCCTTCAGGTAGGCGAGCAGGGCTGCCTCCCTCTCGTCGCCCGAGCTGAAGCTGCGGGCGCGCGAGACCTCGTCCAGGCCGAGCCCGGCCCGGCGGGCCGATTTCGCGTGTTGGGCGATGCTGTAGGGGTCGTTCCTGTGCTCGGCGACCGCCAGCGCGATCCGCTCGCGGGTGGCCAGCGGCAGGACGCCGCTGCGCAGCTCGGAGCGCATCCGGGTGTAGGCACGGAGCACGGCGGGCGCCCCGGCGAGGACGCCGACGAACTTGGTCACCGCGCCGCCCCCGGCCTGGATGCTCTTGATCAGCGGCGCGCTCTCGTCCGGAGCCGTCAGCTCATCGTGGATCTGAAATCTGCTGAGTGCTGTTTTTACCGTCACTTGTTCCCGC
>DATMEP010000091.1:0-3141 GCA_035556755.1 Solirubrobacterales bacterium | reverse complement strand
CACGCCCCAGGGCTCGGTCGACTCGTCGATGATCTTCTGCAGCTCTTCGTTGAGCCGCTCGCGCTCGGCCAGCAGCTGGTCGAGTTCGGCCTTGCCCAGCACCGAGCGCAGCGCCGTCTGGGCGATCTGCGAGGTGGCGAGCAGGAAGTTCTCGACCTCGACGATCGATCGGTTGGCGTCGACGACGCGGAAGTAGGCGACCGCGTTGACGCTGGAGGGCACGTTGTCGCGGGTGATCACCTCCTGCGGCGGGATGTTCAGCGTCACCGTGCGCAGGTCGACCCGCACCATCCGGTCGATGAAGGGGATCAGCAGGATCAGGCCGGGTCCCTTGGTGGCGATCAGCCGGCCGAGCCTGAAGATCACGCCGCGCTCGTACTCGCGTAGGACACGCACCGCGGCTCCGAGGGCGATCAGCACGAAGATCACCAGGACGACGAGCACCACCAGCGCTGCTTCCATCAGCCTGCTCCTTCCTCAGCCGGGGCGTCGGACGGCGTCGCCGGTCTTACCTGAAGGGTGAGCCCGTCGACCGCCTCGACCGTGACTCTATCCCCCGGGCGCAGCGGCCCCCCGTCGCCCGCCAGCCGCGCCCGCCAAAGCGCTCCCTCGATCCAGACCTGACCCTCGGGGTCGAGCGAGGTGCGGACCTCGGCGGGGGCGCCGATCAGCTCCTCGGAGCCGGTGCGGACAGGCTCGTCGCGGTGGGCCGCAAGCACCTTGCGGGTGACGACGTAGAAGCTGACGAGCGAGAGCAGGCCGAGCGTGATCAGGGCGGGGCCGGCGATGTCCGAGGCACTCGAGTCGGCGTCGGCCGTGAGCGCGACCACTCCGCCTGCGACCAGCCCGAGCCCCCCGAGCACGGCCAGCACCCCGCCCGTCGGCAGCAGCAGCTCCGCCAGCAGCAGGGCGACCCCGACCAGCGCGATGACGACGAAGACGTCCACGCTCCGATTATCCGCCTTCGGGGTCGCGGCCGAGCGCGTAGCGCTCGATGTCAGACCGCAGCTCCGCCTCGTCGGCGTAGGGCCCCTGTTTCAGATAGGCGAGCTCGCCCTGACGGTCGTAGAAGGCGGTGTCGGGGAGCCCGAGGTCGGCCCCGATGCTCGCGGTGATCTCCTCGTCGGGGTCGGCGTAGCTGGGGTAGGGGACGGGCTCCTCGCGCAGGAAGGTGCTGGCGGCATCGTCGGAGTCCTGGCTGTCGACGCCGAGGAAGGCGACCCTCTTGCCGTACTCGGCCGCCGCCCGCTGCAGGTGTGGGAACTCGAAGCGGCACGGCCCGCACCAGGAGGCCCAGACGTTGACCACCACCGGGTAGCCGCGCAGCGCCGCGATCCGCTTTTCATAGGCGTTGACGCCGCCCGGCAGCAGTTCGTTGGCCTGGTCGTAGACCGCGGCAAGCGGTGCAGGCGCTCCCGCCAGCGCCTTCGCGTAGTCGGGATGCTCGCCAGCGCTGCCATCCTCGCTCGAGCCGCAGCCGGCACCGCCCAGAGCCACGACGAGGGCGACGATGACAGCGATCGAGAGGTTTGGCCGCAGTGCCGCCAAGTCCTTGACTACAATACGTATTTCCGGTTCGCCGTATGCGAGCCGCTTGAGATCGCCGGGGGAAGGAGAAACCGGTCCCCGGCACCCTCATTCAAGTCTTCCCGGTGGCGCGCGCCGTGTCGCTGCCGGAAGCAACCCACAGGGCTTCCAATGGCCAAGACCAGCGCAGTTGCCGCGAAAGCGGCAGTTCCCTCAGGTGCCGACATAGAGCGGGCGGCCGAGTTCGCCCGCGAGCCGTTGCTGCTCGACGGCGAGGGCCCCAAGGCGCTCGCGCCCGGCACGGCCCGCCGCCGCGCGCTCGACGCGGCGCTGAAAGAGCTGGACGAAGGGGCCGAGCATCCCTCGATCCAGTGGCGACGGGATTTCTCGCTGCTGCTCGGCCTCGAGCGGCTGCTCGCCGATGAGCCGCCGAAACTGCGCGACGGCGCCGAACTGAACCCGCACCAAGTCGATGCCCTCTCCGGGACGCTGACCGAGCTGATCGCCGAGCAGCAGACCGCCGCTCAGAACGGCGCCGAGCCGGTTGCGACCGACGCGGCCGATCCCGCCGCCGACGGCGAGCCGGTCGTGGACGACGAGGAGGAGGAGCCGGAGGAGCTGGCGCCAGACGAGGAGCCGCAGGACTGGGAGGAAGAGCCCGCCGAGGACGACGAGGAGGAGACGGTCGCCGAGGCCGCTGACGATCCCGGCGCCGAGCGGCGCTTCTGGTTCGAGCACGCGACCGGCGCCGGCAAGACGGTCGCCGCCGTCGGCTTCATCGACGCCACCCGCACCGGCGGCGTCCTCATCCTCACCCACCGCCGCAACCTGGTCGACCAGTTCATCGGCGAGATCTCCGATCGCGGCTACAAGGAGCGGCTGCGGCCGCCGCTGCTCGGCAAACGCGACGACGCCGAAGGCCCGGTCACGGTCGAGACCTACCAGTGGTTCGTCCGCAACCACAAGAAAATCTCCGACGCCTACTCGATCGTCATCTGCGACGAGGCGCACACCGCGCTGGGCGAGAAAACCAGCGCCTGCATCCGCGACTGGGTCGGCCCCGTCTTCATCGGGATGACCGCGACCGGGGCGCTGATCGCCCGCCACGTCGCCGACCTCTTCCCGACCCAGACCTCGCGCTTCGACCTCGCCCAGGCGGCGCGCCGCGGCGTGATCGCGCCGCTGCGCTGCATCCGCATCCCGCCGGGGCCGGGGGTAAGGACGATCGCCAAGGTGCCGTTGCGCAAAGGCGAGGTCGACCAGGACTTCGACCAGGAGGAGCTGGCCGCGCTGCTCGACCAGGAGCCCTTCAACGTGGCGATCGCCGACCTCTACAAGACGCGCTTCAGCAAGACCCCCGGCGTCCTCTACACGGCCGGGGTCCAGCACGCCAAGAACGTCGCCAAAGCGCTGCAGGGGGAGGGGATCAAAGCCCGCGCCGTCTCCGGTGAGACGCCGAAGCGCGAACTGGCCGAGATCCTCGCCGCCTTCGAGCGTGGCGAGGTCGACGTGCTCTGCAACGCGATGCTGCTCGCCGAGGGCTGGAACTCGCCGCGGGCGACGATCTGCATGCACCTGGCGCCGACCGCCTCGCGGCGGATCTACCAGCAGCGG
>DATMEP010000090.1:0-3365 GCA_035556755.1 Solirubrobacterales bacterium | reverse complement strand
GACCAGCGCCAACCCATCGGCGATCGCCTGCTCCGGCGTGATGCTGCGCGCCCCCTCGAACATCGAGTCAGCGGTGACGTTGACGATCCCGGCGCCAAGCGGCTGGGCCAGGTCGAGGTCGCGATCGGCGAGGCGCCAGGGCATCCGGCTACCGTAGCGACCGCACCGATGGCACTGCGATGCGTCTACACCGACCTCGACGGCACCCTGCTCGGGCGGGGCAGCTCGCTCTTCCGCGACGCCGAGGGCGGCTTCTCGCTCGCCCAAGCGCGTGGACTGGAGGCATGCGACCGGGCCGGGGTCGAGGTCGTGATCATGTCCGGACGGCGCGAGCCGCAGGTCCACGAGGCGGCCCGGCTGATGGGTCAGACCTCCTACATCTACGAGGCCGGCTGCGCCTTCGCGATCGACGGCGAGACGACCCTGCTGACCGGCGACCTCGTCCCCGACGACGACGGTACCGTCTACGAGAAGATCGAGGGGCGCGGCATCCCCAAGCTGCTCTTCGAGCGCTTCGAGGGGCGCCTCGAGTACCACTCGCCCTGGCACCACGGCCGCGTCCTCTCCCACCTCTTCCGCGGCAAGGTCGACGTCGGCGAGGCGAACGAGTTGCTCGGCGCCGAGGGCCACGGCGACCTGCGCCTGCTCGACAACGGCGCGATCGGCCGTGAGATGGCGGCGATCGACGGGCCCACCCACGCCTACCACCTGGTGCCGAAGATGGTCAGCAAGGAACGCCGTCGCCGCCCACGCCCGCGCCCGCGGCTACGACCCTGCGGACTGCATCGCGGTCGGCGACTCAGTCGAGGATCTCGAGGTCGCCGCCGCGGTCGGTCGCTTCTTCGTCGTCGCCAACGGGCCCGCGCGCGACCCCGGCCTGCGCGGCTCCCTGGCAGCCTGGGACAACGCCACCGTCACCGAGGGCGCGATGGGGGACGGCTTCTACGAGGCGGTCGTCTCGAGCCTGATGGAGCGTCGTTAGTATCGAAGCCGATGATTGACGCGACCGTCGCAGAGCAGGAGTACCTGGAGATCATGTTCTGGCTGGAGGAGGCCGGGCTGCCGATGACCGGGGCCAACATCGCCCGCGCGATGCAGCTCTCGCCCCCCACCGTCCACGAGATGGTCGGCCGCCTGGTCAGCGACGGCTACGTCGAGCGCAACGCCGACAAATCGCTCGGCTTCACCGAGTCGGGGCGCGAGCACGCCAGCCACATCGTCCGTCGCCACCGGATGATCGAGCGCTTCCTCACCGACGTCCTCGGCATCCCGTGGGACGAGGTGCACGAGGAGGCGGAGCGGATCGAGCACGCGATGTCGCCTGTGCTGGAGGAGCGGATGCGGGCGGCGATCGGCGACGCGACGACCTGCCCGCACGGCCACCCGATCGTCGACGGGGCCCGCGAGCGCGGCTCGCTGCTGGCCGACGTCGAGGTCGGCGCCGATGTCCACGTCCTGCGCTTCGAGAACGAGGCCGAGGATCTACTGCACTATCTGAAGGACGCCGGCCTGCACCCCGGGCTGGAGGGCAAGGTCGAGGCCTCCGGCGAGGAAGGCGTCACAATCGCCTCCGCCGACGGCGGCCACACAGTCTCTCGCAGCGTCGCCGAGACGGTCTCGGTCCGCGCCGACCCGGCGCCGCCCCCACGGGCGGCCATCCCTGAGCAGCTGGTCCTCTCCAGCGACCGCTACGGCCGCTGAGGTCGCGCAACCAAGCATGGCCAGGACGCAGGGAGCGAAGCGTGCTCTGCACGTGAGCGACCGAGGACGCCGCCAGGCGCCGGTTGCGCGACCTCAGGCCGGTGAGCCGGCTCGCACGCGCTCCAGCGCCCGAGCTATCCGCGCGACGCCCTCGGAGATCTGCTCCGGGGGCACGCTGGCGAAGGAGAGGCGGAGGCTGTTCTCGCCGCCCTCGATCATGAAGTCGGGGCCGGCGACGAAGGCAACGCCCTCGCTCTTCGCCTCGGCAAGCAGCACAGACGTATCGGAGCCGGCGGCGAGGTCGAGCCAGAGGAAGTAACCGCCCTCCGGGACGACGAACTCCGCCTCGGGGATCTGCTCGTTCAGCGCCGTGACCAGCGCGTCGCGACGGTCGCGCAGGGCCCCCCTGACGAACTCGATGTTGCGGTCCAGGGCGCCTGAACGGCACAGCTCGAGCACGACCGCCTCGGCCAGCATGTTCGGCGATATGTAGGTCTCGTTTGCCCGCTTTGCGAGCTTGGCGATCTCCTCGCCGGGCCCGGCGAGGTAACCGACCCGCACCCCGGGGCTGACCGTCTTCGAGAAGGAGGAGGCGTGGACGACGCAACCCGCCTTGTCAAGCGAGAGCATCGTCTTCAGCGCCTCGCCCTCGAAGGGCAGCTCGCGGTAGGGGTCGTCCTCGAAGAGCCAGAAGCCGTGCTCGGCGGCCAGCTCGACCAACCGCACCCGCTTCTCGGCGGAGAGGGTGCAGCCGGCCGGGTTGTGGAAGTTGGGAATGATGTGAGCGAGCTTGATCGGCGCGTCGGCGAGGGAGGCCTCCAGCGCGCCGACATCGATGCCGTCAGCCTCCAGGGCAACCGGCACCAGCTCGACCCCGAGCCGCTGCAGCATCAGCAACGTGCGGTCATAGGTCGGCTGCTCGACGACCACCCGGTCGCCAGGCTCGAGCAGGTGCTCGAACAGCATCCAGCCCGCCTCCAGCGACCCGTTGGCGATCATCACCTGCCCGGCGTCCAGCCCCCCGTGCCGCTCGGCGACCCACTCGCAGAGCCCGGGATGACCGATCCCGGTCCCGTAGGAGAGTGCCCTCTGCCAGTCCTCGGAGAGCGCAGCAGCAGCCGCATCCCGGACCGCGTCCTTGGGCAGGATGTCCGCGCTCGGTGCCCCTCTCGCAAACGAAATCGTGTCGGCTGCCATTGCTGTCCGAGTATAGGTAGAGGGGTTTGGGTGGGGGTGGAGCGTCTTGTACTTTTTTTGCGGCGTGCTGCTCGGACGGCCGCCGGTGCTTCTTCAAAAAAAGTTAAGCGGAACCCCCACCCAGACCCCTCAATACCTCGACGGCGATGGCAGCCGTCTCGGTCGGGCTTTCGCCGACCCGCACGCCCTTGGCCTCGAGCGCTTCCTTCTTCGCCTGCGCGGTGCCCGAGGAGCCGGAGATGATCGCGCCGGCGTGGCCCATCTGCTTGCCCGGAGGCGCGGTGAAGCCGGCGATGTAGGCGACGACCGGCTTGGAGATCTCCGCCGCGATGAACTCGGCCGCCCGCTCCTCGGCGTCGCCGCCGATCTCGCCGACCATCACGATCAGCTCGGTCTCCTCGTCGGCCTCGTACAGCTTCAGGATGTCGATGAAGTCGGAGCCGACGATCGGGTCGCCGCCGATGCCG
>DATMEP010000089.1:0-27763 GCA_035556755.1 Solirubrobacterales bacterium | reverse complement strand
GAGGCGATGGTGCGCCGCGCCGACGCTGCCTCTGGCAAGGCGCGGATCGCTCTGGTCGGCAAGTACGTGCAATTGGCCGACGCCTACAAGTCCGTGATCGAGGCGCTCGAGCACGGTGGCTTCCACCACGAGGTCGAGGTCGAGGTCGAGTTGGTCGATTCCGAGGACTTCGACCCGGAGAAGCTGGAGGGTGTCGACGGGATCCTGATCCCCGGCGGCTTCGGCGAGCGCGGCATCGAGGGCAAGGTCGCCGCGGCACGGATCGCGCGGGAGCGCTCGATCCCCTACCTGGGCATCTGCCTCGGGATGCAGATCGCCGTGGTCGAGTTCGCCCGCTCGGTGGCCGGGATGGAAGGCGCCAACTCCTCCGAGTTCGACCCCGAGACGCCGTTCCCGGTGGTCGACCTGCTGCCCGAGCAGAAGGAAGTCAACGAGATGGGCGGCACGATGCGGCTCGGCGCCGACCCGGTCAAGCTGCACGAGGGGACGCGGGCGCGGGAGATCTTCGGCGAGGCGGTCATCTACAAGCGGCACCGCCACCGCTACGAGGTCAACCTGCAGCTGCGCCGCCGGCTCGAAGACGAGGGGCTGATCTGCGGCGGCACCTCGCCCGACGAGCGCCTGGTCGAGATGGTCGAGCTGCCCGACCACCCGTTCTTCGTCGCCTCGCAGTTCCACCCGGAGTTCAACTCGCGGCCGAACCGGCCCGAGCCGCTGTTCCGCGAGTTCGTCGGTGCCGCTGCTCGCCAGGCCGGCGCACGGCCCGCCGACGGTGGTGAGCTGGACGAGGCCGAGGCCGCCGATCGCGGCGACGTCGGCGCTCGCCACTCGGCCTGAGGGCCCGCGGCCCTCTAACTTGTCCGGTCGTGGAAAGGCTCCACGAGACGTTTGTCCGCCTTTGCGAGATCCGCAGCCCGACCGGGGAGGAGCGGGAGGTCGCCGACACGATCGCCGCCGAGCTGCGCGCCCTCGGGCTGGAGGTGAGCGAGGACGACGCGGCCGGCCCGGCGGAAGCGGGTGCGGGCAACATCGTCGCCCGCCTGCCCGGCGAGTCTGATCGCTGGGCGATGTTCTGCGCCCACATCGACACCGTTCCGCACGACGGGCAGATCGAGGTCGTCAACGAGGCTGGCGTCTTCCGCAGTCGCGGAAAGACGATCCTCGGCGCTGACAACAAGGCCGCGCTCGCGGTTTTCATGGAGCTGGTCGCCCGTCACGCCGAGCGGCCGCCGCCGGTCGGGATCGAGCTGCTGCTGACCGTCGCCGAGGAGCAGGGGCTGCGCGGGGCGAAGGCGTTCGACCCGGGCGCCCTGCGGGCCGAGTACGGCTTCGTGCTCGACCACGCCAGCGCGATCGGCGAGGTGATCGTCACTTCGCCGACCCAGCAGCAGATCGTCGCCGACTTCTCCGGGGTCGAAGCGCACGCCGGGATCCGGCCCGAGGACGGCAGCAACGCGATCGCCGCGGCCGCGGCGGCGATCTCGCGGATGGAACTGGGACGGCTCGATGAGAGGACGACCGCAAACGTCGGCAGGATCGCCGGCGGCACCTCCAGCAACGTCGTGCCGGGCCACTGCCGGATCCTCGCCGAGGCGCGCAGTCTCGATACCGACCGCGCCGCGGCGGTGGCGGGCGAGCTGACCGAGGCCTGCGCCTGGGGCGCCAGCGAACACGGCTGCGACGTCGACGTGCGGGTCGAGGAGCTGTTCCGCGGCTATGACGTGCAGTCGTCGCGCTCGCTGGAGCTGGCCGAGGCGGGGCTGCGACGGGCGGGGTTCGAGCCGCGCCGCACCTTCACCGGCGGCGGCAGCGACGCCAACGCCCTGATCGCCGCCGGCTTCGACTGTGTCCTGCTCGCCAACGGGACCGAGGCGAACCACACGCCACAGGAGAGCGTCTCGGCGCGCAACCTCGACGCGATGCTCGAGGTCTGCGAGGGCATCGTCGCGGAGGCAGCCGCGAGTCCCGAGTGAGCGGCCGGCTGAAGCTGCGGCGCGGCGTCGTCGCCGCCGAGGACCCGCTGACGGTTGAGGTCGAAGGCGAGCGGCGCGCCGCCTGGGCGGACGAGGTGCTGCTGGGGGAGATGCGCGAGGGCGACGAGGTCGTCGTCAACGTCGCGGCGCTCGACCTCGGGCTCGGCTCCGGCGGCTTCGACGTCGTCCACGTCAACTTGACCCGCGGGCTGGAAGCGGGCCGTGGGGAGGGCGAGCACGTGATGAAGCTCAACTACGCCTCCATCCAGCACCCGGTCGAGCCGGTCGAGCGGCCGCTCGCGGAGACCGGGAAGGAGTCGCCGGTTCCGGTCGTCGTCCTCCCCCTGCACGGCCATCTGGCGCCGGCCGCCTGGGCCGCGGCGCAGGCGGTGCCGGGATTGCGTGTCGGCTACGTGCAGACCGGCGGCGGCGCTCTGCCCGGCTCGCTCTCCCGCGACGTCGCGCAGCTGCGCGAGCGCGACCTGCTCTGCGGGCACGTCACCGCGGGGGGCGCCTACGGCGGCGAGCACGAGGCGACCACGGTCGCGGGGGCGCTCGACGCGGCCGCCGAACGGCTCGGCTGGGACGTCGTCCTCGCCGGCCCGGGCCCGGGGATCATCGGCTCAGGCACTGCGTTCGGACACGGCGGCATGGCGGCGCTCGACACCGCCCACGCGGCTCTCGCTCTCGGCATGCCGACCCTGCTCTCGCCCCGCCTCTCCTCCGCCGATCCGCGCGAGCGCCACCGCGGGGTCAGCCACCACACGCTGACCGTGATGCGGATGCTGCTCGGCTCGGTCGAGGTGGCGGTGCCGGCTGGCGAGCCCGTGGCGATCGCTCAGCTCGCCGGCGTCGCGGGCTGGAAACACCGCCTGCGCGAAGCGGCCCCGGATTTGGAGGGCTATGCGGCAAGTGGCCTACCGGCTCGCACGATGGGCCGTGGCATCGAGGACGATCCACTCTTCTTTGCCGCGCCGCTTGCCGCGGGCGCCGCCTTGCGCGGCAAGGGATGACCGGCGTGCGGGAGAACCACCCCGCATGGCTGTCGCCGTCAAAGACCCTCCTGGGCAGTCCGCTGCCGGGGCCCGCTTCGAGGGACTCGTCCTCGACTTCCTCTCCTACCTGGAGCTGGAGCGGGGGCTCTCACGCAACACGCTGAACGCCTACCGCACCGACCTGCTCCAGTACGGCGAGTTCCTCGCCGACCGCGACCTCGACGCGCTGGTTGCGCGGCCAGCCGACATCGGCGATTTCCTCGCCGACCTGGCGACGGGCAACGGCCGCCCCGCCTGCTCGGCCTCGACGATCCATCGCAAGACCGCCTGCCTGCGCTCCTTCTACAAGCACCTACGCCGCGACGAGCTGATCGGCGACGATCCGACCGCTTCGCTGAGCGCGCCGAGGCGGGCGAAGAAGCTGCCGCACGTCCTCAACTACGCCGAGGTGCAGAACCTGCTCGCCGCGCCCCGCGGCGACGAGCCGACGACGCTGCGCGACCGCGCTCTGCTCGAGGTGATGTACGCGTGCGGGCTGCGCGCTTCGGAGACGATCGGGCTGGAGCTGGGTGACCTCGACCTGCAGCAGGGCTTTCTCCGCGCACGCGGCAAGGGTTCGAAGGAGCGCATCGTCCCGCTCGGCCGCAAGGCGATCGCGGCGATCTCCGCCTACCTGCGCGGCGGCCGGCCGAAGCTGGTCGGCGACCGTCACGAGCCGAAGCTGTTCGTCAACTTCCGCGGCGGCCCGCTCAGCCGCCAGGGCCTCTACAAGATCGTCCAGCGAAACGCCCGCATCGCGGGGCTCGACGGGCGGATGAGCCCGCACACGCTGCGCCACAGCTTCGCCACCCACCTGCTGGCGGGCGGCTGCGACCTGCGCGCCGTACAGGAGATGCTCGGCCACGCCGACATCGCGACGACCCAGATGTACACGCACCTCTCCGGCGAGCGCCTCAAGGAGGTCTACTTCGAGGCGCACCCCCGGGCTGTCGAGGGCTGAGCGCCGAGTTCGCACTTAGTCACGCCATGCGCGACTAAGTGCGAACTCGGCGTCCGGTAGAAAGGGGCGATGCCCGAGCTGCCCGAGGTCGAGACCGTCTGCCGGCAGCTCGAGCCCGAGATCGAAGGGCGGCGGGTCGAGCGGCTCGAGGTCTACGACGAGCGCTGGTGCCGGCCGGTGGCGCCGGCCGAGCTGGAGGCTGCCGTCGGCGGGCGGACGATCGAGGGGCTGGGGAGGCGCGGCAAGTACCTGCTGCTCGGGCTCGATGGCGAGCAGACGCTGGTCATGCACCTGCGGATGACCGGCAACCTGGTCCTGGTCGAGGGCGAGGACAAGCTCGACCCCTCCGAGGGGATGCGGCTTTACGAGGGGGAGCGCTCGACCTCCGAGTGCCACCTGCGCGCCCGCTTTGCCCTCGACGACGGGCGTGAGCTCTGGTTCACCGATCCGCGCCGCTTCGGCGAGGCGTTCCTCGTCGACGACGCGGGTCTGGAGGCTCGTTTCGCCCGGCTTGGGATCGAGCCGCTCTCGGATGCCTTCACGCCAGAGGCACTGGGCGAGATGGCGGCCGGCCGCACCGCACCTCTGAAGTCGTTCCTGCTCGACCAGTCGGGGATCGCCGGGGTCGGCAACATCTACGCCGACGAGGCGCTGTTCCGGGCGCGGCTGCACCCGCTCTCGCCCGCCGGCTCGATGAAGCCCGAGCACCACGAGGCGCTGCGCGACGCGGTCGTCGCCGCGCTGGAAGCGGGGCTCGACGGGGGCGGTGCCTCGATCGACGACTATCGCGACGGGCGCGGCGAGAAGGGGCGGATGCAAGATGAGTTCCTCGTCCACACCCGTGAGGGCAAGCCCTGCCCGCGCTGCGACGGGACGATCGAGCGGATCGTCGTCTCCGGCCGCTCGACCTATTTCTGCCCCGGTTGCCAGGTGCGCCTGCGCCGCCGGCCGCGTCGTCGCCGTCCGGCTCGTCGTTCACCGTAGATCGGTAGTGCCCGGAACCACGCTGAAGACGGAGGCGGTCGTCCTGCGCAGCATCCGCTACGGAGAGGCGGACCGCATCCTCCACCTCTACTCGGCGAAGCGGGGGAGGATCGGGGCGATCGCGAAGGGAGCGCGGAAACCACGCTCGCGCTTCGGCGGCCGGCTTGAGCCCTTCTTCCGGCTCGACCTGCTGCTGCACGAAGGACGCGGCGAGCTGCTCACGGTGACCCAGGTCGACACCGTCGACGGCTACCCGCGCCTGCGCGGCTCCGGGGCCGCCCTGACCGCGGGGGCCCGCGCCTGCGACGCGGTTCTGCGCCTGCTCGACTCAGCCGAGCCGAACCCGCCGGCCTACAACCTGCTCTGCCGCTACCTGGGGCTGCTCGACGATCCCGCTGCGACTCGTGCGGCGGGACTGGAGACGGCGCTGTCCTTTCGCCTCAAGCTGGCCCTGGCGGCCGGCTTCTCGCCCGAGCTGGCCTCCTGCGCGCGCTGCGGGGAGGCGGATCACCTGGTCGGCTTCTCCGGCGCCGCGGGCGGCGTCGTCTGCGCCAGCTGCGAGGCGGGTTCCTTTCCGCTCTCCGAGGAGGCTCACCGTTTTATGGTCGAGGCGATCGGCAGGCCGCTGGCCGAGGCTCCAGTCGCCAAGGAGCCGGCCCTGCGCCAGGTCGAGCGGGCGATCTCCGAGACGTTGGAGCATCACGCGCACGTGCAGCTGAGACCTGCCGCCTAGCAGCCACGAGCGGCAATAGCGCGCCCTTATGATCGCCTCATGGAGGCGACTGCCACGTTCGAGGATCGAGTCCGTGCCTGGGAGGCCGAGTTCCTCTCCGAGCTGGGGACGCCCTCCTACCCGGCGCAGCGGCGGGTCGAGGAGCCCGACAGCCCGCTCCGCACGCCCTTTCAGCGCGACCGGGATCGGATCGTCCACTCGAAGGCGTTCCGGCGCCTCAAGCACAAGACGCAGGTCTTCATCGCGCCCGAGGGCGACCACTACCGCACCCGCCTCACCCACACGCTGGAGGCCTGCGGGATCGCCCGCACCGTGGCCCGGGCGCTGGGACTCAACGAGGACCTGACCGAGGCGATCGGGCTCGGCCACGACCTCGGACACCCGCCCTTCGGGCACACCGGCGAGCAGGCGCTCGACGCTGCGCTGCGCGAGCGCTGCGACACCGGCTTCAGGCACAACGTCCACTCGCTGCGGGTCGTCGACGTGCTGGAGCGCGACGGCGACGGGCTGAACCTGACCGAGCAGGTCCGCGACGGCATCCTCAACCACACCGGCTCCGACCGCCCGGCGACGCTGGAGGGGCGGATCGTGAAGCTGGTCGACCGCGTCGCCTACATCAACCACGACATCGACGACGCGCTGCGGGCGGGAATCCTGCGGACGGACGGCCTGCCCGCCGCCGAGATCGAGCTGCTCGGCCCGACCGGGTCGAAGCGGATCGACACACTGGTGCGCGACATCGTCGAGCGCTCGGCCGAGGCCGGCGACATCGCCCAGAGCGAGGAGGTCGGCGGGGCGATGCTGCGGCTGCGAAAGTTCATGTTCGACCACGTCTACCTGGGCGAGGAGGCGCGGCGCGAGCACGAGCGCGCGCACCGCGCCCTGCACGGCCTCTTCGAGCACTACATAGAGCACCCACAGGAGGTCCCCGAGGGAGAGGCGGGAGCGAGCGACTGCCAGCGGGTCGCCGACTACCTCGCCGGGATGACCGACCGCTTCTGCATCGCCCGGTTCGCGGAGCTAACCCTCCCCGAGGCGGCGAGGTTTTGAGGATGCGCATGGCGCGGCGCATCTCTGCGTCCTCGGTCGCTTGCGTGCAGAGCACGCCACGCTCCCTGCGTCCTTGATCTGCTTGGCCATGCGCATCCTCAATCGAGGATGATTGGTCCCATGGCACTGATCTCCGACGAGAGCCTGGAGCGGGTCAAGCAGGCGGTGGACATCGTCGAGGTGATCTCTGCCCACACCGACCTGCGGCGGCAGGGCGCGCGCTGGGTCGGCCTCTGTCCCTTCCACGAGGAGCGGACGCCGTCCTTCTCCGTCGACGCCCAGGAAAAGCTCTACCACTGCTTCGGCTGCGGGGTCGGCGGCGACACGATCAAGTTCGTCGAAGAGAAGGAGGGGCTCGGTTTCGCCGAGGCGGTCGAGCTGCTCGCCGATCGCTACGGGGTCGAGCTGGAGCGCGAGCAGGAGGACCCGCGGGCGGAGGCGCGGCGCCAGCAGCGGCGCCGGCTCGGGGAGCTGCTCGACCGCACTGCCGCCTTCTACACCAGCTACCTCTGGGACTCCGAGGAGGCCGGCAAGGCGCGCGAGTACCTCGGCGGGCGCGGCCTGGGCGAGGAGGTGCTGCGCGCTTTCGGGGTCGGCTACGCGCCGAGTGCCTGGGACCAGGTGTTGTTACGGGGCCAGCGGGCGGGCTTCAAGGTCGACGAGCTGCGTTCGGTGGGGTTGGTCCAGCGGGGGCGGGGCGGGGGGGAGTACGACCGCTTCCGCTCCCGGATCATCTTCCCGATCCGCGACCGGCGTGGCCGCGCGCTCGGCTTCGGCGGGCGGGCGATGCGCTCCGACCAGGGTGCCAAGTACGTCAACACCGCCGAGACCGACTTCTTCCACAAGAGCCACCTGCTCTACGGGATCGACCTGGCGAAGGAGGCGATCGCCAAGGCGGGACGCGCCGTCGTGGTCGAGGGCTACACCGACGTGCTGGCGCTGCACCAGGCCGAGGTGAGGGAGGCCGTCGGCGTGATGGGGACGGCGATCACCGAGGAGCAGGTTGCGGCCCTGTCGGGGATGGTCGACGAGGTGGTGCTGGCGCTCGACGCCGACGCGGCGGGGCAGGAGGCGATGCTGCGGGCGCAGCGGGTCGCCGCCGGGAGGCAGATGCAGCTGCGCGTGGCGGCGATGCCCGCTGGTGAGGATCCCGCTGAGATGGTGGTCGCCGAGGGGGGTGCGGAGCGGTTCCGGGCGCTGGTCGAGGGTGCTGTCGACCTGACGGCGTTCCAGGTCGGCCTGGTGCTGGAGCGGACCGACACCTCCTCGCCGGCCGAGCGCGATCGGGCGCTGACCGAGCTGGCGCCGATCCTGGCCGGGCTGGGGGAGACGGCGAGCCGTGACGACCTGGTGCGTCAGGTGGCAGAGCGGCTCGACCTGGAGCCGGCACTGGTGATGGGGCGCCTGACCGCGGCGCGGCCACTTAGCGGTGGGGCTTCGGAGTCCCCGGGGCGCGGCAACGGTGCGCCGCGAGCGTCGCAGCGGCGCGGGGCGGAGCTGACCTCGCGCGAACGGCGCGAGCGGGCGCTGCTGGCGATGTGCGTCGCGCTTCCCGCGGAGGGCGGCGAGTACCTGACGCGGCTCACCGACGCGCACCTCTCGCCAACCGGTGTCCGCGCCGCCGCCTGGCTCCGCGAGCATCCCGAGGACCCGGCCTCGAACCTTCCCCACGACGACGACGAGCTGGCCGGCCTGATCGCCGAGCTGGTGATCCTCGCCCACGACGAGCCTGCCTCGGCCGAGGCGATGGAGCTCAACTACCTCCTGCTGGAGCAGCGCCGGCTCGAGGCTGAGATCGCCGCGGCCGGCGAGCGCGACGACTACGAGAGCCGTGCCACGCTCAGCCGCGAACGCGCCGCTCTGGTCGAGCGCATAGCCCGCGCCGAGCGCGTCGGGGGTTAGCCGCTAAATTCCTTCCCTCGTTCCGGGGTAGCTCAATTGGTAGAGCACTCGGCTGTTAACCGAGGGGTTGTGGGTTCGAGTCCCACCCCCGGAGCTTTCTTCTCTCAGGCGTGCGCTCGGCGCTGTGCCAGCTGCTCGACCAGCTTGGCGCCGCGCTCGGCGCCGTCGTGTTCGCGGCCCCAGGTCGCCAGCTCGGCCGCGCGCTCGGCGAACGAGGGGTCGGCGAGGATGCGCCGGGCGGCCCAGCGCAGGGGGCCCGGCCGGCAGAGGCGCCAGGGCAGCGAGAGGCCGGCCTTCGCCCAGGACACCCGCATCGCCGTCTCGCTCATGTCGCCGATGATCGGGCTGATCAGCACCGGGGTGCCGGCGCCGAGTGCGCGGGCGACGGTGCCGTGGCCACCGTGCGAGATCACCAGTGAGGCGGCGGGCATGGTCTGGCTGTAGCTGAGCCACTCGACGAGCACGGCGTTGTCGGGCACCTCGATCGGGCGTTGCGGGACGACGCGGTTGGTGGTCGCCACAACCCTCACCGGCTCCTCAGCCAGCGCCGCGAGCGCGGTGCGGACCAGGTTGTTGTGCGAGTCGTGCGCGGTGCTCGGCGCCACCAGGACCAGCGGTCGGTCCCCCGGCGGCAGCTCGACGTCGGGGTGGGGGAGCTCGAAGGTCATCGGCCCCGTCACCTCGATTCCGGCCGGCCATCGCCGCGGGTACTCAAGTTGCGGGAAGGTCCCGACCAGCGCCAGGTCGGCGCTGATCCCCCCGTGGAAGCGCTCGGTCGGCGGCAGTTCCAATCTCTCCCGCTGCCGGTTGAGGTCGCGACGTCCCTGTTCGAGGCCGATGTTGAGCATCCGCTGACCCGCCTGCCAAACACCCCGCCCGAGCGGCGTGCGCGGCGGCTGCAGGCCGATCGCGAAGAAGGGCAGGCCCGGCTCGACCACGGGGTAGATGTGGGGGATCAGGGTCGCTAGCGGGATCCCGGCCTTCTCGGCGGCGAGCGACGGCGCCAGCGTGAGGATGTCGCTGACCACGACGTCGGGACGCATCTCCTCCAGCAGCGGCAGCAGCGCCCGCGCCGCCTCAGCCGCGTGCGATCCCTCCGGCGAGTCGGGATCGGGCGGCGGGAACATCCGGTATTCCTCGGCGGCGGCAAAGCTCAGCCCGGCACCCTCGACCGCCGCGCGCCGCTCCTCCCAGGTCTCGATCGTTACCGCGTGGCCGCGCCCGGCCAGCGCTCGGCCCAGGGCTATGGCGGGAAAGGCGTGCCCGGCGTCACCGAAGGCGGCAACGAGAAAGCGCATCTAGGGAGTGTCGAGCCCCTCGCTCGGGCGGGTGAAGACGATCTCCGGCACGTGGCAGTTGCGCGAGGTGTGGAGCAGGAACCGCACCGCCTCGCCGATGTCCTGCGGCCGGATCATCTCCTCGGCTGGCACCTGCTCCTTGGCGAACTCGGTCATCGCGGTGTCGACGAAGCCCGGCGCCAGCGCCGTGCACTGGATCCCGGCGCCGCCCACCTCGCGATGCGTCGACTGGGTGAAGTTGATCACCGCTGCCTTGGTCGCGGCGTAGATGGAGAGCCAGGCCTGGCCACCCTTGCCGGCGATCGAGGCGGTGTTGACGATCAGCGCCTTGCCGTGCTCGGCGGCGGCCTCGCGCAGCAGCGGCAGCCCCTCGCGGGTGCCGATTATCAGCGCCCGCAGGTTGACCGCGAGCTGCATGTCGAGGTACTTGGTCTGGATCTCCTCCATCGGCGCCCCGATCCCGACCCCTGCGTTGTTGACCAGCGCGTCGAGGCGCCCGTAGGCCTCGCGGTGCTTGGCGAAGACGCCTACCACGTCCTCCTCGTCGCTCATGTTGGCGGCGACGCTCTGCACCTCGTAGCCGTCCGCCCGCAGCTCCTCGGCGGCTCCGTCCAGCTTCTCCGGCCGGCGCGCGGAGACGGTCAGCGCGTAGCCCTCGTCGCCGAGCGTGCGGGCGATCGCCAGCCCGATGCCGCTCGAAGCCCCCGTGATCAGTGCAGCTCGCTCCGCCATTCGCTCTCCTCGTGCTTGCCTTCGGCTCGGGGGCGGACCCTATACGGGACCTTGCGACGGCGTCCCGAGGACGGGCTGCCCGGGTTCCGGGGCGAATAACATGCGTGCCTGGATGCCGCCGCGCCGAGCCACAAGCGTTCTCGCCTGCGTGCTTACCGCCGTGGCACTGGTCGTCGCCGGCTGTGGCGGCGACTCGGACTCCGACGGCTCCTCGTCCGGGAGCACGGCCGAAAGCCGGCCCGCGCCGTCAAAAAGCGAGTTCCCGAGCGCCGAGGGCAAGACCCTGGCCGAGGTCGTGAAAGCGGCCGACGCGCCCGCGCCGCTCGTAGTCTCGCCAGCCGCGATGGTCTTCAACGAGGGCGAGAACCGCTACCCGTTCGGGGTATTCCACGCCGATCGCAGGCCGGTATCCGATGCCGAAGTCGCCCTTTACGTTGCCGAGGTGCCGTCCACGCAAGTCGGGAGCGACGGGAGTGGGGAGGGGGGTAAGCCCTCCAAGGGAGCGATCGCCCGAGCCCGGACCGAAGCGCTCGACGGGCCGGCGCGGGGCCCGTTCCCGGCGAGGATCGAAAGCATCGGGACGGCGCCCGCCTTCCGTGCCCAGACCACGACGAGCGATCCCGACGCGGCAACGGTCGTCTACGTCACCGACCTGGACTTCCCGCGCGACGGTGAGTGGCGGATCGCGGCATTGATCAAGGAAGGCGACGAAATCACCGCGACCCTCATGCCGAGCGCTGTCGTCGGCGAATTCACGGGAGTGCCGGGGAAGGGGGACAAGGCCCCGTCGATCCACACCCCGACCGCCTCGGACGTGGGCGGAGACCTCGCCGAGATCACCACGCGCGTCCCGCCCGACACGCAGAACCGGGTCGACTACGCCGACGTGCTCGGCCAAGAGCTCGTCGTCCTCTTGTTCGCGACTCCCCAGTTCTGCCAGAGTCGTGTCTGCGGCCCGGTCGTCGACGTGGCCGAGCAGGTGAAAGAAGTCGACGCAGGCGAGGCGGAGTTCATCCACATGGAGATCTTCAAAGACAACGATCCGGGGAAGGGCGTGAGGGAGCAGGTACGGGCCTTCAACCTGCCGAGCGAGCCGTGGCTGTTCGTGATCGATCGCGACGGCACGATCCAGACGGCGGTCGAGGGCGCCTTCGGGCCCGAACTCCTGACCGAAGCCGTGGAAGGGGTGGCGGGGGGATGAGCGAGAAAACCACTCCCGATCCAGAGCTGCTGAAGTCCTTTGCCGAAGAGGCAAAGCGCCGCTGCGACGTGATTGCGGCCGGACTGGCGACCGAGACGGAAGACTTCGAGACCCTGCGCGCCGAAGCCCACGCGCTGCGCGGCACCGCCGGCGCCGTCGGTCTCAGGCGTCTCGCCGAGCTGGCCGGGCTGATGGAATCCGACCTCGCCGAAGCCAAGCAGTCCGGCATCCTCCGCGGCGGTCGTTCCCACCAGATTGCCGACGCCGCCAAGGCCCTCTCCGACGGTGCCGCGGCGGCAGCCGAGGGCAAGGAAGAGCCCCCCGACGTGGGCCGCTCCCTGGCCCAGCTCTTCAGCGCCTAGCGCGACCCCTCAGGCACTCCCCATCACGCTACGCTCGGCACCGAGGGGCGGTAGCTCAGTTGGTTAGAGCAGCGGACTCATAATCCGTCGGTCGAAGGTTCGAGTCCTTCCCGCCCCATGGAAGTACCTGCAAATCAGGCTTCTTTTGACGAGGTCGAATTCGCCGACTCCAAACTTGGTCCCGAAAAGGTTGCGGGATCGGTCGCTACACTCACCCTATGAGCGACCCCCTGCACCTCACGATCCTCTACGAGGAGGGAGACGACGGTTGGATCGTCTCTTCGATCCCCGAGGTCCCTGGCGTGCTCAGTCAGGGCCGAAGCAAGGAGGAGGCCCGCGAAATGGCGCTAGATGCGCTGGCGGGAATGCTTGAGTTGCGGGCAGCAGAGCATGAGCCGCAAGGCAAGTCGGTTGGAAGCGAGTCGCTCAACATAGTCGCGGCGTGAAGCGCCGCGACCTCGAGCGGCATCTGAAGAAGCACGGTGCCCGTTTGTTGCGTGAGGGAGGCCGGCATAGCTATTGGGGTATGAATGCAGAGCATTCGACCTCAGTGCCACGTCATCGGGAGATCGCCTATCCGCTGGCACGGGCGATTTGCAAGCAGCTGAATATTCCGCCGCCGAGTGGCCCTCGATGATCATGGCGGCCAGTGACACCGTGCCTGTGGAGGTACTTTGGGCCGGAGCTGTTGCTGTCGTGCTTTCTGCCTTGGTGACCCTCGCGGGAGTCTTGTGGCAAACGCGTAAGACGCTCAAGCATCAGCGGGCATTGAACGAGCGCAGCGAGTTGCGCAAGGTTGTGGATGAAGCGGCTGCACACCTTGATGCGGTCGTCTTTGACGTCATGACGGCAATCGCCGATATAGGCGTATTTGCGGGTGTGCGCAAGGCCGACGGGCTCGGATCTCGCCTAACGATCCGCCTAGGCCAGACAGTGAGGCCGTGCTCCAATATCAGGAGGCAACTCTCGTCGGCACCGACCTTGACGGTTAGCGTTTGATGCGTCCGCTCGTCGCGCACGCCCACAGGGCGTTTTTGGTCCCGAAATTGGTCCCCGACTCCACCGAACTCAGCGGAACTCCTCGGACGTAATTCGCTCTCTCGGGTCAGATTGGGCTCTATAGACGGGCTCCGGCTCGACTCATAAGCCGTCGGTCGACGGTTCGAGTCCTTCCCGCCCCATTAAGAAGCACACGAGGTGCGCTTGGCAACGTCTCCGCCTCGGCTATCTTTCATGGATGGACACGATCAACGGCTGCACAGTCATCCAGCCCGCGAGCATCGAGGGACTGCTGACGTTCGGCGCCGAGGAGACGGCCGGTGCGTACTCAGTCATGATCGGGGAAGGTCCACCCGGATCACCCGCACCCGCCCTCCACGAACATCCGACAACCGACGAGGCGTTCTACGTCGCGGCCGGTGAAGCTTCGTTTCAGCTTGAGGACGAGCAGATTCTGGTTCCCGCCGGGGGCCTTGTCTTCGTCCCTCGCGGAACCGTTCACACGGTCTGGAACTCAGGCTCAGAGGCCCTGCGCGGCCTGATCATCATCTCGCCAGGGAACGTCGAGCACGAATTCGTAGAGGTCGAGGCGAGCTGAAGCCCCGCTCGGCCGGAGCACCTGTGCCCGGCCGACTGATCCACGTCCCCAAGGTGACGGCTACCGGCGCGGGCACCGAAGACGCGACACGGCCCAGCTGACGACAGCGCCGAGGGCAGCAGCGATCAGCATCGGACTGGATCAAGCTGGAGCTGAAACTTGGTCCCGAAATTGGTCCCCGACTCCACCGAACTCAACCGGACTCCTTGGACCTAATTCGCTCTATCAGGCCAGATTCGGCTCTATAGACGGCTTCCAGCGCGACTCATAATCCGTCGGTCGACGGTTCGAGCCCTTCCCGCCCATGAAAACGCCCACAGCAAGAAACCAGGACGTTTAATAAAAAATAATTTGTTTACTTTTGAAAGGTTTGATTTTTGAACCCCCGACCTTACTCTGCTCAGAGTGCGTGGGGCTTAGGGCTTACTCCCGATAGGAGGGCGAGAATGCGTTTGCGGATCGCGGGGCTCGTTGCAATGGGAATCGTCTTGGTCGCGCCTACCTCTGCACAGGCGCTTGGGTGGGCTTCGGAATCTCTGTCCCCTCCACTCGGGGCGACGGACGCCCTGCTGAGGGATATCTCCTGCCCGAGCACCTCTTCCTGTACGACGGTGGGCGAGTCCGAAAACGCCGAATTTTCCGCTTTCGACGCGACTTCATATGGCTGGAATGGGTCGAGCTGGTCGAATCAGGGGACCACGGGACTCGAACACCCATTGCTCGCCGGGGTGTCATGCACTTCCGGCTCCTTCTGTGTCGCGGTGGGAGGTCACGGCGAAGTGGAAAACGAAGGGACGCTTGCTCGGCATTGGAACGGGTCCAAATGGAGTGTCGTCACTACGCCCAACCCTGGCTCCCCACCACGAATCTTGACCAGTGTCTCCTGCACCGCCTCGAATGCCTGCACCGCAGTAGGGTGGCAGCAGGGTGCAGGGCCCGAAGAACGTGAAAGCCTTGCAATTCGCTGGAACGGAACCTCTTGGTCAGCTCAAACCACTCCGAACCCTGGCGCTGCCGAGAATGTGCTCAACGGAGTTTCCTGCACCTCGTCGACTCACTGCGTGGCAGTTGGTGCCCAGTCCGCAGGCGAAGAAACCTACACGACGCTTGCGATGACCTGGAACGGGACGACTTGGACTACGCAAAGCAGCCCAAATCCGGCGGGGGCCCTTAGTGCGTCGACGCAGGCTGTGTCGTGCGCGGGCAGCTCCGAATGCACTGCGGTCGGGGTTTGGCAGGTGGCGAATGGGCCTTTGCCATTCGCGATGCGGTGGAACGGCTCCTCGTGGTCAATGCAGCAGGTGAAACTCCCGGGAGGAACCAATTTCGGGTCTCTCTCAGGAGTTTCGTGTGTGTCGAATACTTTCTGCATGGCCGTAGGTGACTACGAGATCATCGGAAAAGGCGAATTTACGATGGCGCAAAAGTGGGATGGAACGAACTGGACCGCTGAAAAACCGCCTAGTCCCGGAACGTCTTCGAATTTTCTCAGCTCGATATCCTGCGTCGCGTCGAATTGGTGTGACGCTGCGGGTAGTTACCTCGATGAAGAAAGCCATTTAGTGCCGCTCATCGAGCACTTTTCTGGCTGATAGAGGAACGCTCCATCGGCGCCGCTGTCTGTGAGCAAAATACGCCGGGCTGGAAAACACGGAGCGGCTGCGTTTGTCTCGCGGCTAGCGCCGTCGACTCGTCATCAAACTGTGAATGAGTTGAATACTCAGTGATTGTGTGGTTGGATGCACCCTGAGCCAGTCGCTACGCGATCCGCGCTCACTCCAACCCGAAGGAATGAGGAGCACGGCACAGTGGCGAATGGAAGCAGCACTGGTTCAGCGACCGGGCAGAACGCCGAAAAGCATCTCGGCTGGCAGATTTTCTCCCAGGCGTTTGTCGTCGTCCTCGGGTTGCTGGCCATTGTCGCCTCTCTGGCCCTGATCCTGGACGCTTATGACGTCACTGAAGAGACCGCCTCTACGCCTGTCACGGTGACGACCACCGGCGCGCTGGGCACCACCAACCAGTCCGGTGGACAGAACGGCGGCGCTCCTTCGCCGAGCTCCTCTGGCGCCACCGACGGGGCCTCGGATGGCGGGGCTCCAACTGGTCCGGGGGGAGGTTCGCCCACCCTCGCGGCTGCTCCAGTCGCGACCGCGACGCCGGCGCCTGAGACGACCTCCGTCAGCTCCTCGTCCGTGGTCTCGATCCTCACTCCGATCATGGCGGGGATCGTCGGCATCGCCGGCCTCTTCTTCGGCGTCTCGGCCACCGGTTCCGCGCGCGGCCGGCAGGCGGGGACCGACCAGACTGTTGCGGACACGACGGCGAAGGCCGCCGACACGAGCGCGAAAGCGATCGATCTGGTGGCCGAAGTCCAGCAGGTCGATGTGGCGCCAACGATTCCCGCGGGGGAGGGAGAGGGAAAGAGCCCGAAACCCCCTGAGGGTAGGACGCAGCCGCCCCGGGGTGACAAGGGCTTCTAGGCCATTGTTCACTGCCCGTGCGAGCGTTACTGCTGAGCCGCACTGGATTTGGGCTTCCCGATGCAGAAGGGCAGGCGTTGGGGTTTGCAAACCTCGAACCTTGCGGTCTCGGGTGGTCCCTTCAGGCCGGTCCAGCCGATTGCACGGACGCGGAGATCCCGAACACCGACACCTTTGCCGCCTCGCCGTTCAGCTGTCTCCCGGTACCAGCGTGTTTGTGATCGGAGGAGCATGCAAAGTTCAGCTCAACCAGAGCAGCTGAACGAGGAGGGGTTCGCCGCGTTTGCCGGCCGGGCCGGCGACGGTGAGCCGGTGACGATGCTGAACCTGCTCGCCTTCCGCCCCGACGGCGGGCGCGAGCGCTACGAGGAATACGGCGCCGCCGTCACCCCGCTGCTCGAGAAGGCCGGCGGGCGGATCGTCTTCGCCGGCGAGCCCGCCTCGGTGCTGCTGGGCGATGGCTCCTGGGACCTTGTCGTCCTCGTCGAATATCCGACCCGGCAGGCGTTCCTCGACATGATCGGCTCCGTCGAGTACCAGGCGATCGCTCACCTTCGCACCGAGGCGCTGCTCAAGGGCGAGCTCCACCCGATGGACGCGGCCAGCGTCGCCCCGCTGACCTAGGGCGCCGGGGGGAGGGGCCAGTCGCGCACCTCGTCGAGGTGGACATGACCGCCGACCTCGGCGCGACCGTTGGCGGTGGGCCGGGTGAGCAGGAGCGAGCCGTGGCCCTGGTGGACGGCGAGCGGTCGTCCGAGTCGGGCGCTGAGGACAAGCGCCGCGGACCCGGTCGCCTCGTCCTCGGCGACGCCCGCATCCGGGACGAAGGAGCGGGCGCGGACGGTCCCGGCTGCCTCGTCTATCCAGGCCCAGGCGTAGAGGTTGCCTGCGCCTGCGGGCAGCGCCGCGAGCGCCCGCACCTCGGCCGGGGTGGCCAGTTGCCGGTACTCGAACGGCGGCGCCCACTCAGGTCGTGCATCTATCCACCAGATCCCGTCGCCGGATCGAACCGGGACCTCTCCTGCCGGTGGTTTGAGTGCCTCCACCGGCCTGCCGAGCCGACCGAGCAGCCAGGCGGTGCCAACGGTCGGGTGGCCCGCGAACGGCAGCTCCACCGCCGGGGTGTGGATCCGGATCTCGCCCTGGAGGGGGTCGTCGACGAAGACGGTCTCGCTGAAGCCGAGCTCTGCCGCGACTCGCTCCCGCGCGGACTCGGGGACGGCCGAGCCCTCCAGGAAGACGCCGAGCGGGTTGCCCCACTCTCCGTCCTCGTTGACGAAGACGCGGAGGACGTGAAGCTCGGGCACCCCCCGATCTTAAGAACTGGCAGGGCAATCGGCGCCGGGTGCGAAGATCGGTTCGACTTGGTGTCGGATGACGAGATGAGAGGAGTGGACGTGACGGAAGACGGTCTGAAGCGCAAACGAGGGCGCGCGATCCTGGTCGCGCTGGCGATCGGGGTCACGGGTGTTGCCTGGGCCGGTTGTGGAGACGACGACGGCAACGGGGCCGGCGAGGCGCAGGAACGCATCGAAAAGGGCGTCGAAGAAGCCAAGCAGGGCCTCGAAAAAGGAAAGCAGGAAGCCGAAAAGGGCCTGGAGAACGGCAAGCAGGAAGTGACGAAGGGCTTCGAAAAGGCCGAAGAGGAAGCGAACCAGGGCAAGGCTGACGCGGAAAAGAAAGTCGAAGAAGCCAAGCAGGAAGCCGAAGAGAAGATCGAAGAAGCCGAGGATCAGGTGCAGGGCGGCTACGAACGCTAGCCGTCGAGGCCGGGAGGGCCGAGCGCGCCGAGCTACCGTTTGCGCATGGCCGAACTCGACGAGTTCGAATCGCTGGTGGCCGACGCGATCGACGCCCTCCCGGAGCAGTTCCAGAAGCTGTTGGAGCGCGTCCCGGTCGTCGTCTCGGACCACGGCATGGAGAACCGCGCCTACGGGCAGTACTTCGGCGACGGGATGGCCCAGGAACGCTACGAGGACCGGATCGTCATCTACCGCGACACCCTGGAGCGCGACTTCGGCCACGACCGCGAGCTGCTGGCCCGGCAGGTGGAGCAGACCCTGCGCCACGAGCTGGCGCACCACCTCGGCTGGGACGAGGGTGGCGTCGGCGGCCTGGGGCTCTAGCCGACGACGCGGCAGTCGCGCGTCAGCTGTGAGGTAAGCGTTCGCCCGTCGGCGAAGTCGAAGCTGCCCTTGGCGAAGAGGAAGGGCACCGCCGGGAAGCCGGCCGGGGCGGCGCAGCGAGCGCTGATGAAGCTGCGCGCTTCGCCGTTGTGTCGGTAGCGGCGCCCGAAGGTCAGCGATAGGTCGGTGACGTAGCCGAGGTCGGAGGCGATTTTCGGGATGCGGGTCGAGAGCACGGATCCGTAACGCCCCTTGGCGGGATGCGTGATTCGGAAGATCAGTACGAAGGTCGCTTCGACCGGGTTGGAGCCGTGGACGTGCAGTGCGATCGTGGGCCGCCCGTTGCCGCGGCTGTTGAAGGCGAGCATCTGCCCTTTGACCGGGAACGCGATGTTCGGGAAATCGACATTGGCACCGAAGCGCCCGCGTCCGACGAGGGCGCTGCGGCAGCGCGCCAGCGCCTCCTTCGAGGAGGTCGCCTCGAGGCTGCTGGGCCGGCAGGTCGGCAGGCCCTCGGTCGAGAGCTTGCCGTAGCGGTTGACCGCGATCGACATGCTGCGCAGCTGCGGCGGGACGGTGCCGTCGGTCGTTCTCACCGATCCGTTCAGCTCCACGGTCACCGGGACGTCGCGGTCGCGGGGCAGCGCGTGGGGGGTGAAGCGGCCGTCGAAAGCGAGCCGCAGGTTGCCGACCTGGCGCAGCTCGCCCTGGGCGATGCCCGCGCTGAGCAGCGTTGCAACTGACAGTCCACATATGAGCAAGGCGCGGCGCATCTCCAACACCAGTCTAGGTGCCACTGGTGCCCGCACGGTTCTGCTGCCGATCTCACCGAGTCCCGGGCTAGGGTTCACCCGATGGCCGAGGGCACGCGTTGGGTTGAGCTTTCCGAGGGCGACGAGTTCGCCGGCTACCGGATCGAGCAGGCCCTGGGTCGGGGCGGGATGGGCGTTCTCTACCTCGCGGTCGAGCCGGGGCTCGAACGCCGTGTGGCACTGAAGCTGATCGCGCCGGAGGCGGCCGCCGACGAGGTCTTCTCGCGGCGCTTCGCCGAGGAGTCGAGGATCGCGGCCTCGATCGAGCACCCCAACGTGGTGCCGATCTACGCCGCCGGTGAGGAGCGGGGCGTCCCGTTCATCGCGATGCGCTACGTCTCCGGGTCCGACCTCGGCAAGCGGCTCGTCCGCGAGGGTCGGTTGGAGCCGGCGACCGCGGCGGCGCTGATCGCCCAGGTCGGCAACGGCCTCGACGCGATCCATGCCGCCGGCCTGGTCCACCGAGACGTGAAGCCCGCCAACGTCCTGCTCGGTGGCGGGAGCGGCGACGAGCACGCTTACATCACCGACTTCGGCGTCGCCCGCAACGTCTCCACCGAGTCCGGCCTGACCCAGACCGGGCGCTTCGTCGGCACCCTCGACTACGTCGCCCCGGAGCAGATCTCCGGGGGCGAGGTCGACGCCCGCGCCGACGTCTACGCGCTCGGCTGCCTGCTCTTCAAGCTGCTGACCGGCGAGGTTCCCTTCCCCAAGGACGGTGAGGCGGCGCGCCTCTACGCCCACCTCAACGACCCGCCGCCGGCTCCGTCGCTGTACGTGCCCGAGGTCTCGATGGCGCTCGACGACGTCGTGATCAGGGCGATGTCAAAGAGCCCCGGTGACCGCTACCCCTCGGCAGGCGACCTCGGCCGGGCGGCGGTGGCGGCGCTGAGCGGCGAGCACCCGACCCTGCCCGAGCGGACCGTGGCGACCGGCGCTGCGGCGACGAAGGAGTCGGTCCAGCCCGAGCCGCCGACCGAGCCCCTGCCTCCCGATAAGTCCACGAGTCGTCGTCCTCTCCTCCTGGCGGCTGGCCTGGCAGCGGTCGTCGCGATCGTGATCGCAGCGATTGCGATCGGTGGAGGTGGAGGGGGAGCGGACCCGCAGACGAGCACCGCCGTCAACCCGGCGAACCCTTCGAGCGGGGGAGGGGTCGGTGACGCGAACGGGGCGGGGGGTGGCAACGCCAAAACCGAGCCGGCGCCCGAGACGCTGACCAAGTCCGAGTTGATCGCCAAAGCCGACGGGATCTGCGAGGAGAGCCAACGGCGCTACCGCGAAGTCCGCGACCTCGAAGGCGAGTACTCGGCCGATATCCCCTATGCGGAAGCCCTCGCCCGGTTCGCACGTCAGCGCGTCCGCGACCTGCGGGAGCTGAACCCACCTCGGTCGCTTGCCGGCCCCTACGGGAAATACGTCGAGGCGCAGGAACGGGTCTACGCGACCGACAAGCAGGCGCTTGCGGCGGCGCGAGAAGGGGACGCGGCCGGGGTCGAAGCGGCGCGTGACGAGCGCGACGCGGAGGACGGCCTGCGCGAAGGACTCGCGCGGGAGATCGGGTTCAACGTCTGCAGCACGAGCAAGGGCTAAGGCGGATCGCCACGCGCGACGAGATCGAAGCCTGGATCGCCGCTTACGAGCGAGCCTGGCGCACCGCGGGCACCGAGCCGCTGCGCGACCTGTTCGCCGAGCACGCCACCTACCGGATGTCGCCCTATGAGGAGCCGGCCGCCGGGCTGGCGGCGATCGCCCAGCTATGGGAGCGGGAGCGCAGGAGCGCCGACGAGCCGTTCGAGATGAAGCACGAGATCGTCGCCGTCGACGGCGCCACCGCGGTGGTGCGGATCGAAGTCGAGTACGGCGAGCCGGCCCCCGCCGAGTACCGCGACCTCTGGATCGTCAGGCTCGACGAGGACGGTCGCTGCCGTGAGTTCGAGGAGTGGCCGTTCTGGCCAGGCCAGCAGATCTCAGACCAGGAGGAGTAGCCCCCTTAGACAGTCGATTCCACGGCTTCTCCGCGGGCTGGACGGGGATGGCGGGTGCGCCTCTGCGGGAATTGACACCCAAGAGCTGAGCTCTTGGGTGAATCTGGTGCGCAGCTTCGCTGCGCAGATATCGGATTGCATTTCCGCCGCTTCGCGACATTCCCGCAGAGGCGCACCCGCCATCCCTCCGAAGCACACCTAGCTTCGAAATCTCAGCTTGAAGCTTCCTCGCAAGCTTGAGAACTCTAAGCCGCGCTGGCAGCTTCAGTCATTCCGGGACGTGTCGAGAGAGAAGCCTGGCCGGCCTGCGGGCGAATGTCGCGAAGCGGCCTATGCAATCCGGCTATTGCGCGGCCGCAGGCCGCGCTCGTCGTTTACCCCAAGAGCAGAGCTCTTGGGGTGTCAATTCGACCGCAGGCCGGCCAGGCTTATCCCACCTACAGGGTCGTGGAATCACCATCTCAGTCCTCGTCGCGCCGTTCGCCCGGGTGGGTGATCCGGTCGGCCCGGTGGCGCATTTCTTCGGCGGCCTCGCGGGTCGCGGCCAGTGCCTCCTGCGTCACCGCTTCGAGTCCCTCGCTCGGCTTGCCGCCGACGATGTCGCGGAAGGCGTTCTTGAACCGCTCGGTGCGCCGGTCCGGCGCGAAGCGGTCCTTGGCCTCCGCCATCTTCGCCTCGCGCTTGTCCCGGTAGCGGCGCCGGGCCCAGGGCGAGCCGGGCTTGCCGATCCTCACGGCGCCGTAGATTGCGACGGGGAGGACGAAGAAGCCGACCGTCCCGTGCAGCAGCCGCTGCTTGGCGAAGCAGAAGGCGACCATGCCGAAGACGAGCAGCGCGGTGACGACGCTGCCGATCGTTTCGTCCAGCGACCCGGTCTTGAAGTCGAATGGGGTGAAGCCGAGCAGGATCAGGCCCATCGCCGCGGCGGCGATCACGGTCGCGTCGATCGAGACCCGTCCCTCTTCGGCCCAGTAGACGTCCTCCAGGTAGACCCAGAGGGCAAACTCGTCGATCGTCAGGCCGGCCCCGACGCCGAAGGCGAAGGCGCAGATTTCCGCCCAGGGCCCGTCGCCGAGCACGGTGAAGCCCACCGCCCCGGCGATCATCATCGTCACGATCCCGAAGACGAGGTGGTGGAGGTGGACGCCGCTCTCGCTCACCACGCTGCCGGGCCACCACGGCACCCGCGGGCTGCGCATCAGCCGCGTGCTCATCCGGATGAAGGCGAAGGAGAGGACGAACCCGGCCAGCACCAGGAAGAGCCCCTGCTTTTCTTCGGCCAGGATCTGGTCGTTCCAGAAGTCCGAGAGGATCGAGGCGGTGGCGATCATGAGCCGGCGGGGGTCGAGTGTAGTCGGGGGGTGGCGCCGTCCTTCTCGGCGATCAGGTCGAGCGTGAGCAGGACGGCGGCGACCGCGTAGAAGGGCGTCAGCACGATGTTGGAGGCGGTGTCGGTGAACCAGCCGGCGATCAGCGAGTCGCCGAAGAGGCCGTAGATGAGGTGGGTGGCGACGCTGCCGATCGCGTCGCTGGCGATCTCGATCGGCAGCAGGGCGAGGAGGACGAACCAGAAGCGACCGCGGACGAGCCGCACGCTGCGCGCCAGCGCCCCGCGCACCCCTCGGTGCTCGATCTCGACCACCGGCGCGGCAAGCCCGAGGTAGACGAAGGCGAGCAGCCCTGGCACGACCAGCGTGATCAGGCCGAGCGCGACCAGCACCCCGAAGATCAGGTCGACGGCGATCAGCGTCCGGTAGTCGATCGTCCGTGCGATCTCGCGCAGCGGCGGCGGCTCGCCGCCGTGCGGGTGGGTGAGCGCGATCGCGACGGCGCCGGTGTAGAAGATCTCGCCGAGCAGGCCGGTCATCGTCAGCAGCAGCAGGGCCAGCATGGCGCCGAAGGCCTTCAGCCCGGTGTCGAAGTCGATCGAGGTGGCCTCGACGTGGACCGGGATCGCGTGGACGAGTCCGAGCGGGACGAAGACGATCACCGCGAGCGGCAGCAGCGAGCGCGCCCAGGCGATGTAGGTGCGCCAGATTCGCCCGTATAGCCCGACCAGCCGCCGACGGGCCGATAAATCAAGTCCGACTTGATTTTTCGGCCCGTCGGCCAAGGTCAGCGGGGGCGGCGCCGGGGGCTCTGCCGCCCGCGGGCCTCCAGCTTCGACTGGGACGATTGCGAGGCCGGCACCCGCTTCAGGCCGCGCAGGTCGGGGACCAGCAGTTCTTCGGCGCACTGGCGGTGCCAGTGGTGGTGTTCGGTGCCGCCCAACCGCAGCACGTACTGGACCACGGTGTGCTCGGTGCCGATCGGGATGTCGCCGTGGCAGCCCGGGCAGCGGTAGAGCTTCTGCCCGAAGCTGCGGATCAGCCAGGCCTCGTTGCCCTCTTCGTCGGTCCCGCGCAGGCTCCAGCGTTTGCTGGGGAGCCCGGCGTGCTCGCTCATCGCCTCGAGAGCCAGGCGAAGCCGGCGGCCATCGCCAGGTTGGCGACCCCGGCCAGGCGGAGGCCCGCCTTGGCGCCGGGACGGCTGACCGCCGGCGACCCGGCCCAGAGCGCGTCGGTGGCGATCTCGGTGCCGCGCAACCAGGCCAGCGCCCACCAGTCCTGCCGGTCGCCGCGGGCGGCGGCTACCGCGTGGGCTGCCGCGAAGGTGAGCCAGATCGGACCGCAGCGGCGGAACAGGTGCGCCGCGTCCGGAGAAGGCTCGTCGTGACCCAGCACCCGCAGCGTCGCCTCCGGCGCCGCTATCGCCGCCGAGCCGAGGATCAGGTCGAAGGCGACCATGTTCCTGTTGGTGAGGCGCAGGGCCTGCTCGAGGTCCATTTCCCCCTGCATCCAACCAGATCGGAAGGGAAACAGAAGGGAAAGCATCCAAACCGGCGAAATGGACCGCCGTGACCAAGACCGCAACCAAACCCCCCCAGCTCAAAAGCCTTTCCGAGTACATCCAGGAGCGCTTCGACGAGTTCTCGCGTTCTCAGAAAGACGTCGCGCGCTACATCGTCGACCACCTCGACGAGGCAGCCTTCCTCACCGCCGAGGAGCTGGCCAGGAGAGCGAGCACCTCGTCATCGACGGTGGTGCGCTTCTCCCAGGCCCTCGGCTTCGAGGGTTATCCCGAGTTGCAGCAGGCCGCGATCGAGGAGTACCGCACCGCCACGGTCGCCGCCAACACGCCCACCGGCGGCGCCGCGCTCTTCTCCTTCGACCACTCCGAGCTCGAGGGCTCGCTGAGCGCCGACTACGCGAACCTGGAGGAGACCGCCCGCAACCTCACCCGCGAGCAGGTCGACAGCGCCGTCGCGGCGCTGGCCGAAGCGCAGCGCGTGGTGATCGTCGGCGTCGACCAGATGGCCTTCTTCGCCAGCTACCTGCGCCACATCCTCAGCCTGCTCGACATCCGCGCCGAGATCGTCGCCAGCACCGGCGGCGAGTCGCTGCAGCGGCTCGGGCGGATCGACGAGGAGACGCTGGTGATCGTGCTCTCTTCAGGTCGCGCCCATCCGCTGCTGCTGCGGGCGATGAAGCTCGCCCTGCACCGCCGCGCCCGCACCCTGGCGATCTCCGACGCCTCGATGTCCGAGGTCGGCGAGCACGCCGAACAGACCCTCTACTTCTCCTCCAACAGCCCATCCTTCGCACGTTCCAACACCGCGCTGATGGCGCTGGTCCAGGGCTTGGCCCACGGTCTTTACGCCCGTGACGAAGCAGCTCACAAAGACCGCATCCGGGCTTACAAACTGAAGTAGCGCAACGCTTCCGGCCAGCGGGTCCTGTCACGGAATGGGGCCCATCAGTCCTGCGGTAGCTAAAGCTTCCTCGGACTGATCCATCCCATTCCGTGCCACCCGCTGGAGCAACCAGCTGCTCCAGCTGAAAGAAGCTTCACGGGAGCTTTTGCAGCTCGTGTCCTGTCCCAGGCGCACCGCGTCACCCCGCGGGGCGGAAGCTGACGCTCCTCGCGGCGGAGCTGATGCCCCTCTCGCGGGGGGTGGCACCGTAGGGGGGATCCACCCCTGAGGAAGCTTTAGCTACCGGAAGGGGTGGGGGTCCCCTGCGGTGACAGGACCCGCCGCGCCTGAGCCGTAGTATTCGGCTCTCATGACTGAGAGAGCTACGTGGAGAGTTAAGACCGGTCTGGCGGAGATGCTGAAGGGCGGGGTGATCATGGACGTGGTCACGCCTGAGCAGGCGCGGATCGCCGAGGAGGCGGGGGCCTGCGCGGTGATGGCGCTGGAGCGGGTTCCGGCCGACATCCGTCGCGACGGCGGCGTCGCCCGCATGTCGGACCCGGCGATGATCAAGGGGATCCAGGAGGCGGTGACGATTCCGGTGATGGCGAAGGCCCGGATCGGCCACTTCGCCGAGGCCCAGGTGCTGCAGTCGCTGGAAGTCGACTACGTCGACGAGTCCGAGGTGCTGACCCCGGCCGACGAGCGCAACCACATCGACAAGCTCGCCTTCGAGGTTCCGTTCGTCTGCGGCGCCACCAACCTCGGCGAGGCGCTGCGGCGGATCGGCGAGGGAGCGGCGATGATCCGCTCCAAGGGCGAGGCCGGGACGGGCAACGTGGTCGAGGCGGTCCGCCACATGCGCGAGATCGTCGGCGGAATCAAGCGACTTGCTCAGCTCGGTCCCGAGGAGCTTGCCGACGCCGCCAAGGAGCACCAGGCGCCGCTCGAAGTGGTCCGCGAGGTGGCCGAGCAAGGCCGCCTGCCGGTGCCGCTGTTCTGCGCCGGCGGCATCGCCACCCCGGCCGACGCGGCGCTGATGATGCAGCTCGGCGCCGAGGGCAACTTCGTCGGCTCCGGCATCTTCAAGAGCGGCGACCCGGAGCGGCGGGCCAAGGCGATCGTCGAGGCGACCATCCACTACGCCGACCCCGAGCGGGTCGCGGCGGCCTCGATCGGGCTGGGCGAGGCGATGCCCGGCTTGGAGATCTCCGAGCTGGCAGCGGCCGACGCGCTTCTGCAGGACCGCGGTGCCTGAGCTGACGATCGGCGTCCTCGCGGTTCAGGGCGGGTTCGAAGCGCACGCGCGGACGCTGCGCGGGTTGGGCGCCAGAGTCAGGGAGGTCAGGATCCCGGAAGATTTGGTCGGCCTCGATGGTCTGGTCATTCCCGGCGGTGAGAGCACGACCATCGTCAAGGGGATCGAGTCGGCCGGCCTGGCCGAGCCGATTCGCGTCCACCACGAGGCGGGGCGGGCGGTCTTCGGCACCTGCGCCGGGTTGATCGTCTGCGACGACACCCACCTCGGCCTGCTCGACGCGACCGCAAAGCGCAACGCCTTCGGCCGCCAGCTGCAGAGCTTCGAGGCCGACCTGGAGATCGAGGGGATCGGCGACGAGCCGCTGCGCGCGGTCTTCATCCGCGCTCCCTGGGTCGAGCGGCTCGGCCCCGAGGTCGAGGTGCTCGCTTCCTACGAGGGGCACCCGGTGGCGGTCCGCGAGGGCAGCGTGCTCGCCTGCGCCTTCCACCCGGAGCTGGCCGACGATCCGCGGCTCCACGCCCTGTTCATGGCAATGACGACCGGCGCGCGGGAGCGCGCTCGCGAGGAGGCTGAGACGTGAGAGACCCCAGAGTCGAACGGCTGGCGAAGATCCTGGTTGGCTACTCGACCGAGGTCAAAGAGGGCGAGACCGTCTCGATCGACGGCGACAGCGGGGCCGAGCCGCTGCTGCTCGCGGTCTACGAGGAGGTGCTGAAGGCGGGTGCGCACCCGATCATGAACGTCGCCCTCGAGGGTCAGTCCTACGCCTATTACAAGCACGCCACCGACGCCCAGCTCGAGTGGATCTCGCCGGTCTCCGAATGGCTGCTCGACAACGTCGACGTCCGCATTGCGATCGGCGCCAGCGCCAACACCCGCGAGCTTTCCGCGGTGCCGCCGGAGCGCCAGATGCGCCGCCAGGCTGCCACCGGCGAGTTGCTTGGCCGGGCGATGGAGCGCAGCGCCAAAGGCGAGTTCCGCTGGTGCTACACGCTCTACCCGACCAACGCCTACGCCGCCGAGGCGGAGATGAGCCTGATCGAGTACGAGGACTTCTACTACGGCGCCTGCCTGGCCACCGACGGCGACCCGCTGACCGCCTGGAAGCAGGCCTCGGAGGAGTGCAAGCGGCTGGCCGAGTGGATCGAGGGCCACGAGGAGGTGCGGGTGGTCGCGCCCGGGACCGACATCAAGCTCGGCATCGCCGGCCGCAAGTTCATCCCCTGCGACGGCCGCCACAACATGCCCGACGGCGAGTTCTTCACCGGCCCCGTCGAGGATTCGGTCGAGGGCGAGGTGACGTTCCACCTGCCGGCGACGATCGGCGGCCGTGAGGTCGCGGGTGTGCAGTTGCGCTTCGAGGCGGGGAAGGTGGTCGACGCCAGCGCCGAGCGTGGCGAGGAGTTCCTGATCCAGCTGCTCGACACCGACGAGGGGGCGCGGCGGCTGGGCGAGCTCGGGATCGGCACCAACTACGCGATCGACCGCGGCACCCGCGAGGTTCTGCTCGACGAGAAGCTCGGCGGCACCGTCCAC
>DATMEP010000088.1:0-4414 GCA_035556755.1 Solirubrobacterales bacterium | reverse complement strand
CATCCCCTGCTTGCGCGCGTCGTCGTCGACGAAGCCGATCGCGGTGGCGCCGAGGTTGGGATTGAGCTGCAGCTCGCGGACGACCATCTGGCCGCCCGAGCCGGCGCCGATCACCAGCACCTCGTGCTTGGGGAGACGGTGGCCGTGGGTCGGCCGCTCGACGATCAGCCGCACCGCGAGGCGGGCGCCGGTGATCATGAACAGGGTGAGGATGAAGTCCATCACCGCGACCGAGCGCGGAAGGTCGGGGCCGAACGGCTGCAGGACGGTGAAGAGGACGACGAGCAGCGCGCTGGCGACGGCGACGGCGCGGACGATCGTGAGGAAGTCGCGGCCGCTGACGTAGCGCCACCACTTCTGGTAGAGCCCGAAGGCGGCGAAAACCGCCACCTTGCCGACCGCGACGAAGCCGACGGACTGCAGGAAGAGGGTCTCGTAGCGTGGTGGCATCCCACCCGCATCGAGGAAGCGGAGGCGGAAAGCCAGGTAGAAGGCGAGCGCGACGAGCAGCGCGTCAGCCACCACCTGGAGGACCCGATTGCGGTAGACAGGGTGGTTCAACCGGTGCATAGGGGCCGAACGAGTTTAGTTCCTGCCGCCCCCACTCCCTACAATGCCCGCTCCGCGCATGCTCCTGCTCGCCAGCGTCACCGACTTCTTCCTCGACCCGATCGTCAACGCGGGGACCGACTTCATCAGCTCAACCGGGCTGCCGGCGGTCTTCATCTTGATGGCGCTCGAGTCTGCCTGCCTGCCGGTGCCGAGCGAGGCGATCATGCTCTTCGCCGGCTCCAGCGTCGCCGCGGGCGAGCTCTCGATGTTCGGGATCGTCGCCGCCGGAGTCCTCGGCAACCTGGTCGGCTCCAGGGCGGCCTACGCGGTCGGCTACTACGCCCGGCTCGACCTGCTGGAGAAAAACCGCCTGATCCACCTGCCGCCCAAGTACCTCAAGTGGGCCGACGACTGGTTCGAGCGCTACGGCGACGCGACCGTCTTCTTCACCCGCATGCTGCCGATCATCCGCACCTTCATCTCGCTGCCCGCCGGCGTCGCGAAGATGCCCTTCTGGCGCTTCACGGTGCTGACCCTGCTCGGCTGCATCCCCTGGGTGCTGATGCTGGGGCTGGTCGGAGAGGCGGTCGGCGAGAACTGGGAGGAGTGGCGCGGCCACCTGCACTACCTGGACTACGCCGTCGTCGCCGTGGCCCTGGGTGGCGCGATCTACCTGCTGGTCCGCCGCTACCGCGGCGGCGGCCCCGGCGCCAAGCCGGAGACGACCGGCGAAGAGCGCGGCGGGCGCGCCGAGCCGGCCAGCTCCAGCGGCGGAGCTTGAGCGAAGCGGCCGACGGCAGGATCCCGACCCGGCGCGCGCTGGCACTCGGGATCGTCCAGGGGCCGGCCGAGCTGCTGCCGGTCTCCAGCTCGGCCCACATCGTGCTGCTGCCCTGGCTCGCGAACTGGGACTGGGAGGAGCTGGATCCCGAGATAAGGAAGAGCTTCGAGGTGGCGCTGCATGCCGGTGCGGCTGCGGCGCTGCTGATCGGCCAGCGGCGGACGCTGATCGAGGAGCTGCGTTCGTTCGACGGGCGCAGGGCGCTCGTCCTCGGCCTCTCCTTCCTGCCTGCCGCAGTGGTCGGCTACACGCTCGAGCGGCCGATCGAGCGGCGGCTGGGCGGGCCCAAGCCAACGGCGATCGGCCTGCTCGGGGGAGCCGCGGTGATGCTCGTCGCCGATACGAGGCCACAGCGGCGCGGGCAGGGCGACGCAACCCCGGCGGACGGGCTGGCGCTGGGGGTCGCGCAGGCGGCGGCGCTGGCGCCGGGCGTCTCGCGCAACGGCGTCACCCTGGCGGCCGCCCGCTGGCGCCGCTTCTCCCGCGACCAGGCGAACCTCCTCTCCCGCACGATCGCCCTGCCGATCATCGTCGGCGCGACGATCCTCAAGGGCGTCCGGCTGCGCCGCCGGGGCGCCTCGCCGGCACTGCGCCGCTCGATGGCGATCGGCGCCGCGGCGTCGTTCGCCTCGACCCTCGCCTCGCAGCGCTTGATCGGCCTGGTCGAGCGCGACCGCGCTCTCTGGCCCTATGCCGCCTACCGCGCCGCACTCGCCGCAGTCGTCCTCCGCAAGCTGCGAGGCTAGCTAAATCCAAATTTTGGAACAACTTGGAGTTGACTTGGATTTCCCTGCAAACCGCCTGAAAGAATCACCCGCGTGAGCGACGACGCCTACGCGCAGGCCGGGGTCGACCAGGGGGCGGCGGACTCCGCCGTCGCGGCGCTGGTGCGGGCGCTCGGTGCGATCGAGCTGGGGCGGCCGTCGCGGCAGGTGCCGCTGCCCGGGCACTACGCGAGCGTGATCCGGATCGACGAGCGGACCGGAATCGCCCTCTCCACCGACGGGGTCGGGACCAAGCTGCTGGTCGCCGAGCAACTCGGCCGCTTCGACACGGTCGGCATCGACTGCGTGGCGATGAACGTCAACGACGTGATCTGCGTCGGCGCCGAGCCGCTGGCGATGCTCGACTACATCGCGATCGAGCGCGCCGAGCCCGAGGTCTGCGAACAGATCGGGATCGGTCTCGCCCGCGGCGCCGAGCTGGCCGGGGTCGAGATTCCCGGTGGCGAGCTGGCCCAGCTCGGCGACATGGTTCGCGGCTTCGACGTCGCCGGCGCCTGCTTCGGCACCGTCGCCATCGAGGCGATCGTCGACGGCTCTGCCGTGCAGCCCGGTGACCCTGTGATCGGGCTCCCCTCCTCCGGCATCCACTCCAACGGCTACACCCTCGCCCGCTCTGCCCTGGACGGCCTGCCCCTGGACGAGGACCCCGAAGGCCGACTCGGCCGGCCGCTCGGCGAGGTCCTGCTGGAGCCGACCGAGATCTACGTCAAGCCGGTGCTGGAGCTGCTGCGCTCCGAGGTCGAGGTGCGCGGGCTCGCCCACATCACCTCGGGCGGGCTCGGCAACCTGCTCCGTCTCGCCGCGGAGGTCGGCTACGAGATCGACGAACCCTTCCCCGTCCCGCCCGTCTTCGAGCTGATCCGGGAGCGCGCCGGCGTCCGGGACGAGGAGATGCACGACGTCTTCAACATGGGTTGTGGCTTCTGCTGCGTGGTGGCGCCAGGCGATCTCGACGCCGCCCTCGACCTGCTGCGCCGGCATTACCCGTCTGCGGCGCGGATCGGTCGTGCCGTAGAGGGATCATCCGTACGGCGTAGATGAGCTCCCGCCCCTCCAGCTCGATGATCGGCACGGTGCTCTCCGGGCGCTACCGGCTGGAGGCGAAGCTGGGCAGCGGCGGCATGTCGACCGTGTACCTGGCCAGCGACCAGACGCTCGACCGGGCTGTCGCAGTCAAGGTGATGCACCGCGAGATGTCCGAGCAGGCCGACCAGCTGGAGCGCTTCCGGCAGGAGGCGCGTGCCGTCGCCAAGCTCTCCCACCCCAACGTCGTCTCGGTGATCGACGCCGGCGAGGACGGCGGCCACCCGTACATCGTCTTCGAGTACGTCAAGGGCGAGACGCTGAAGCAGCGGATCGGGCGGGTCGGCGCGCTCGATCCGCAGGAGGCGATCGCCTACGCGATCGAGGTGGCACGGGGGCTCGGCGTCGCCCACGCCCGCAACATGGTCCACCGCGACATCAAGCCGCAGAACGTCCTGATCGACGAGGAGGGCCGCGCCAAGCTGACCGACTTCGGCATCTCCCGCCAGCTCGAACAAGCCGGCGTCACCGCCACCGGCCGCGTCCTCGGCACGACCGACTACGTCGCACCCGAGCAGGCGATGGGCAAAGGGGTCGATCCTCGCTCAGACATCTACTCGCTGGGGGTCGTCCTCTACGAGATGCTGGTCGGCCAGGTCCCGTTCCACGCCGACAGCCAGGTCGGCGTGGCGATGAAACACGTCAACGAGGAACTGCCGGACGTGCAGCGTCGCCGCCCCGAGGTCTCCGCCGCGGTTGCCCTGGTGGTCGAGCGCGCCACCGCCAAGAACCCGGACGAGCGCTACCAGGCGATCGGCGAGATCGTCGACGACCTCGAGACCGCTCTGGAGGTGGAGGCGGCACGGGCTGGCTCGACCAGCGGCGAGGCGACCAGCGTCCTCGACGCGGTGCCGCCGCCGAAGCGCAAGCTGTCGAGCCGGGCGCGCTGGTCGTGGACGGCGATCGCCGCCCTGCTGCTGGTCGCCGGAGCGGCGCTGCTCGCGGTGCAGCTGATCTCCAGCGGGATCGGCGGTGGCGGAGCCAACAAGGGCAAGGGCGCCACGGTCTCGATTTCCTCGGCCACCGATTACGACCCGCAAGGGGACGGCGAGGAGGTCGGCAGCAAGGTCGGGCTCGCCGCCGACGGCGACCCGAGCGGGACGGCCTGGGAAAGCGAGCACTACGACTCCGAAACCTTCGAAGGGACCAAGAC
>DATMEP010000087.1:0-38005 GCA_035556755.1 Solirubrobacterales bacterium | reverse complement strand
GGCGTGGTGCTCCTGCGGCCCGTCCTCGCGGATGTGCTGCCCGAACTCCTTCACCCGCAGGTACTCGATGAACTTCGGGCCGAGGAAGATGCAGATCAGCATCGCCGCCATCCCGGCGATCAGCACCTCACCCATCGCCGGGCCCCTCCCCGTCGAGCAGCTCCTCCAGCGTCTCGGCGACGGCCTCCAACCCGGCCGAGCGCGAGCCCTTGACAAGGACCGCGTCGCCCGGCTCCAGCTGCGCCGCCAGCAGCTCGGCCGCCTCGGCCGGGTTGGCGACCAACTCGTCGGGACCGTAGTCGCGAGCCGGCTCGCCGACCCCGACCAGCAGGTCGACGCCGTGGGCGCGGGCGTGATCGCCGACCTCGCGGTGGTAGCCGGGGGCTCCCTCTCCCAGCTCCGCCATCTCGCCGAGCACGGCGACGCGCCGCACCTCCCCGAGGGAGCCGAGATGGTCGAGCGCCGCTCGCATCGAGACCGGGTTGGCGTTGTAGCAGTCGTTCACCAGGACGATCCCGTCGCCCAGATCGAGGCGCTCGCCGCGGAAACGGGAGAAGCCAATGTTCGCAGCGCGGTCGGCCATCTCGGCGAGCGGCGCGTCGAGGGCGACCCCGACCGCGACCGCCGCCAGCGCGTTGGTCAGGTTGTGGCTCTCGGCGAAGGGGAAGTGGAAGAGCTGACGCCCGGCGGGGGTGGAGATCAGTGCTTCGGTGACGCCCTCCTCGACCCGCCGCTCGACCGCCTCGACGTCGCCGCCGGGACCGAAGCGCAGAAGGTTGGGGGTCCCCGCGAGGTGGGGCTCCAGCTCGGCGGCCTCGACCGGCGCGACCGCCGTCCCGCCGGCGGGCAGAGCCGCGAGGATCTCGGCCTTCGCCGCCGCGATCGCCTCGACCGAGCCGAGCAGCTCGACGTGGACCGGGCCGACGTTGGTGATCACCGCCACCTCCGGCTCGGCGATCGCCGCCAGTTCGGCGATCTGACCGGTGCCGCGCATCGCCATCTCCAGCACCAGCAGGTCGGTCCCGGCGGGCGCCTCGAGCACGGTCAGCGGCAGGCCGATCTCGGTGTTGAGGTTCTCCCGGTTGGCGTGCACCCGGCCTGGCAGCAGCGCCCGCGCGATGTCCTTGACCGACGTCTTGCCGACCGAGCCGGTGACGCCGACCGTCCGCGCGCCGAGCTCCCGCCGCCAGGCGCGCGCCAGCGATTGCATCGCGGCAAGCGGGTCGGCGACGGCGAAGACCCAAGCCCCGCCGAGTTCGCGTTTGTTCTCGGATAGCGAGACTAAGTGCGAACTCGCGGCGCTCACGACGACCCCCCAGGCGCCCGCCTCGATCGCTGCCGGCGCGAAGCGGCCGCCGTCGTCGCGCTCGCCGCGCAGGCCGAAGAAGAGGTCGCCGGAGCCGGCCGCGCGCGAGTCGATCGCCGCCCGCTCTGGGGAGCCTGGCAATCCCTCCGCGACGACCTCCGCCCCGATCGCCGCGGCGATCTGCGCCGGCCCCAGGTTCACGCCGGCTCCGCCACGGAGCGCGCCCCGCCCTGCAGCCTCCGCAGCTCCTCCCGCGCGACCTCCCGATCGTCGAAGGGGACCTTGCGACCCCCCTCGAACTCCTGGCCCTGCTCGTGCCCCTTGCCGGCGATCACGACGGTGTCGCCGGGACGGGCCCGGGCAAGAGCCAACCCGATCGCCGCCCGGCGGTCGGGCTCCACCTCGACCCCGCCGCGGTCGCCCACTCCGGCGAGGACCTCCTCGACGATCGCCTCCGGCCGCTCGGAGCGCGGGTTGTCGGAGGTGACGATCGCCAGATCCGACAGCTCGGCCCCGGCCCGGCCCATCAACGGGCGCTTGCCGCGGTCGCGGTCGCCGCCGGCGCCGAAGACCGAGATCACCCGGCCGGCGGTCAGCGGGCGCGCCGCCCGCAGCACGTTCTGCAGCGAGTCGGGCGTGTGCGCGTAGTCGACCAGGACCGCGAAGTCCTGCCCCTCGTCGATCGGCTCGAAACGGCCGGGGGGCGGCGGGGCCCCTGCCAAACCCGCGACAGCCGTCTCGGGATCGACGCCGAGGCCGATCGCCGCAACGAATGCGCCGAGCGCGTTGGCGACGTTGAAGTGGCCCGGCAATCGCGTTCGCACCCGCACCTCCCCGCCGACGGCTACCGTGAAGCTGGAGCCCCCCGTGTCGTAAGAAACGTCGTGGGCGGCGAAGTCGGCGTCGCGTCCCTCGGCCGAGAAGGTCACGCACTCGAATTCGCGGGCCAGCCGCCGCCCGTACTCGTCGTCGAGGTTGACGATCGCCTTGCCGGGGCCCGCCGCGAACAGCAACCGCTTCGAGTGGAAGTAGTCCTCCATGTCGGCGTGGAAGTCGAGGTGGTCCTGGGTCAGGTTGGTGAAGAGCGCGATGTCGAAATCGATCGCGTCGGCGCGGTGGAGAGCGAGCGCGTGCGAGGAAACCTCCATCGCGCAGACCTTGTCGCCACCGTCGCGCATTCGCCGGAAGGTCGCCTGCAAGTCGATCGCCTCAGGCGTGGTCCGCTCGACCTCCTCCTCCACCCCGCCGACCATCTGCTTCACGGTCCCCAACAGCCCGCACTGCTCACCTGCCGCCTCGAGGATCTCCCGGATCAGGAAAGCGGTCGTCGTCTTCCCGTTGGTCCCGGTGATCCCGACGACCCGCAGCTCCCTCGTCGGGTCCCCCCAGAACCGAGCCGCCAACGGCGCCATAGCCGCCCTCGCCTCCGGCACGACGACCTGCGCGACCCCAAGCTCGGGAAGCTCGCGCTCCACCACCAGCCCCGCAGCCCCAGCCTCCACGGCGGCAGCAGCGAACTCATGCCCATCGACTTTCTCACCGGGAACGCAGAAGAACAACGTCCCCGGCCCAACCTTGCGACTGTCATAGGCAAGGTCAGCGATCTCAGCGGAGCCATCGCCAACGATCCGGGTTGAATCAGCTCCCGCGACAAGCTCGTCCAATCTCACGGAGTCGATTCTAAGAAGGGGGTCGGGTGCCGCTACTCCGGCGGCACGCCGAGGTACGGCAACGCGAACTCCGCGATCTCACCGAAAGCCGGAGCGGCAACGGAGCCCCCGTAGATATCCCCCTGCGGCTGATCGACGATCACCGCGACCAGCAGCTGCGGGTCCTGAGCCGGCGCGAAGCCGATGAACGAGGCGACGTACTTGGTCTCCGAGTAGGTGCCGTTTTCGGCGACCTCGGCGGTTCCGGTCTTGCCGGCCAGCGTGTAGCCGGGCACGCTGACCTCGGAGGCGGTGCCGCCGGGGGCGAGCACGCCTTCCAGCATCGTCCGCACCTCGGCGGCGACACCGGGTTGGATCACCCTGTGTCCGCGCGGGGTCGGGATCCGCTCGCCGTCGACTTCCTCGACCAGCTGCGGCGAGCGCAGGACGCCGCCGTTGGCTATCGCCGCGTAGCCGGACATCATCTGCATCGGCGTCACCGAGAGGCCCTGGCCCAGCGGCAGGTTGCCCATGGTCGAGCCGGAGTAGTCCTCCAGCTCGGGCACGATGCCCACTTCCTCGGCCGGAAAGCGGACGCCGGTCGGGCGGCCGAAGCCGAAGCGGTGGATCCAGCGGCTGAAGCGCTCGCTGCCGAGCTGCAGCCCGATCGTCACCGCCCCCACGTTGGAGGAGTGGGCGAGGATTTCGGCCACCGACATAGTCGCCCACCCACGCGCGTGGGACTCCTCGATCGTGCGGTCGGCGACCTGGATCGTCGGCGCCAGGGTGAAGGTGCTGCCCGGCGTCACCAGCTTTTCCTCCAGCGCCGCGGCCACGGTGAACGCCTTGAAGGTCGAGCCCGGCTCGTAGTTGAACCCGGTCGCCCGGTTGAGCAGATCCTCTTCGTCGGCGTCGGCCAGATCCGTGGGGTCGAACGGGGGCCAGTTGGCCATCGCCAGCACGTCGGAGTCGCGCGGGTCCATGACGATCGCCGTCGCCCCCTTCGGCGCGTAGGTTTCGCCGACTTCGGCCAGCGCCTGCTCCGCCGACTTCTGGATCGCGGGGTCGAGGGTGAGGCGGATGTCTTCGCCGTCGCTGGCGTCGGTGACGGTCTCCATCCGGATCGTCTCGCCCAGCGCGTCCTTGACGATCCGCCGCTCGCCGTCGGTCCCGCCCAGAATCGATTCTTCCCCGCCCTCGAGGCCGGTGAGGCCCTCGTTTTCGGCGCCGACGGCACCGAGCGTCTGCGCCGCCAGCTCGCCCTGCGGGTAGGTCCGCCGGCTGTCGGGCAGCTGGCCGATGCCGGGCAGCTCCAGCCGGGACACCCGTGCCGCGGTCGGCAGGTCGACTTTCTGGGCGACGTAGGAGAAGCCGGAGTCCTCGGTGAGGCTGTGGAGCACGTCGGCCTCGTCCAAGTCGAGGATGCGGGCGAGCTGCTCAGCCGCCTGGGCGGGCTTCTTCACCTGGTAGGGCGTGGCGTAGATCGTCGCCGCGTCTTCGGAGACGGCGAGCGGGTTGCCGTAGCGGTCGAGCAGGCTGCCGCGCAGGCCCGGCACCTCGATCTGCTCGGTCTGCTGGTACGCCGCTTCGGAGGCGAGCCGGGCCCCCTGGACCCCCTGCAGCCAGACGGCACGGACGGTGACGACCAGGAAGCAAAGGAGAAAGCCGGCGAAGAGGAGCCCGATCCTTCGCTCGATCGTCCGCACCGACCGTGCCCCTAGTAGGCCGGCCCGGCCGCGGCGAGGCGCTGTGCGGCCGTCGCCATGTCCCGCGGCGACGCCTGCACGTAGGCGACCTCGTCGACGGCGGCAGCGCCCAGACCGAGCGACGCCGCGTCGTACCGCACCCGCGTCGCGCCCGACTTCTGCGCGTCGCGGCTGCGGAGGACCGAGTTCTCCTGGTCGAGGGCCTGGATGTTCTGATCGACCTGGCCGGCGGTGGCGGCAAGGCTGAGGGTGACGACGTTGAGGGCGACGATCCCGGCCAGCAGCACACCCAGCACGCCGATCCAGACGCGACCGCGCGTGAGGCGGACCATCAGACTGGAGTCGGGCAGGTTGCGGACCGCGGTTGCGGTACCGACCGCGATCGGGATCAGGTGGCGCCCGGGGCGCCGTGTCGGCGCTTGGCGGCGAGCGGGTGCGGACCTGCGAGCCGGCGCTTTGCGCGCCGGAGCCTTGGCCGGTGCGGCAACCGCGAGCGCGGGGCGTTTTTTACGGCGCGGGGCGCGAGCCGGAGCAGTCTTGCGTGCGGGAGCCGCTGCCGCCATCAGGCCTCGCCTCCGGCGACGGCACCCTCGGCGATCTTCACCGCGACACGCAGGTGGGCGGATTTGGAGCGCGGGTTGGCGGCGATCTCCTCCGCCCCCGGAGCCACGGCACGGCGGGTCAGCAGCTCGGCCTCGGGCTCGCGCCCGCAGACGCAGACGGGCAGCTCGGGCGGGCAGATGCAGCCACGGGCGCGCTCGGCCAGGAACTGCTTGACGGGACGGTCCTCGAGCGAGTGGAAGGAGATCGCGGCGAAGCGTCCGCCGACCGGCAGCATCCGCCAGGCGGTGGGCAGGGCGTCGTCGAGCGATTCCAGCTCGCCGTTGACGGCGATCCGGATCGCCTGGAAGGTCCGCTTGGCCGGATGGCCGCCGCCGAAGCGAGCCGAGGCCGGCATCCCGGCTTTGGCCGCGGCGACCAGCTCGGAGGTCGTCTGGAGGGGACGGCGGCGGACGATCTCACGGGCGATCCCACCGGCGTAGCGCTCCTCGCCGAAACGGCGCAGCACCTGGGCGATCCGCGACTCCGGCCACTCGTTGAGCAGGTCGGCGGCGCTGAGCCGTTGGCGCGTGTCCATCCGCATGTCGAGCGGCGCGTCATAGGAATAGGAGAAGCCCCGCTCGCGGGCATCGACCTGCATAGAGGACATTCCGAGGTCTATGTAGACCATCTCTGGCTGGATGCCTTCGCCGCGCAGGGTGCGAAGCCCTGCCGCGTAGTCGACGCCGAGGAATCTGGTCCGGCACGGCGCCTCGGCCGCGAACTCCGCGAAGCGAGCCTCGGCGGCCGGGTCCCGGTCGATGCAGATCAGCGTCCCCGTCGGGCCGATCTCGGCCGCGATCCGGCGGGCGTGACCGCCACCCCCGAAGGTGCAGTCGACCGCGGTCTGGCCGGCCGCGGGCGCGAGCAGCTCGGTCAGCTCCGGGGCGAGGACGGGTTCGTGCTCGGAGGGCATCAGGAAGGGAGTTGCGGCGCTCGGCGCTGCATAGCTCGCGCTCGCGTGTGTATGGGACAGAGATGTTGACGCGACACTGGCTTGCATCTCACGCAGGCGCTCCGTTCGCAGCAAGGCCCTCGGCGATTTCGGGCGCGGTGGCGTCGAGCTCCTCCTCCTGCTTCGCCCAGGCCTCGGCGTTCCAGATCTCCAGGTACTCGCCGGCACCGATCACGATGCAGGGCCCGGAGAGGGCGGCGTGCTCGATCAGCGGCTTCGGGACGCGAATGCGGCCGGCCGAGTCGAGCTTCTCGTCGAAGGACCCGCCGTGGAAGCGGCGGCGCAGGCGGCGGGCGTCGCCGCCGAAGGGGCTGTGCGGCGAGAGGAAGCGCTCGGAGAGCTGCTCGAACTCCTCGGTCGTGTGCACCCAGACGCAGGGGTCGAAGCCCTTGGACAGAACAATTCCGTCAGAGAGGGCGGCGCGGAACCGCGACGGGACCGTGAGTCGATCCTTGGAGTCGAGGCTGTGCTCGTAGAGACCCCGAAATGCCATCCCCGGGCTCCTTTCTGCGGCCTGGAAAGAGTTAGGACCGGAGTGATGAGGTGGGAGGAACCTCACCACCCCGGTCCTTGGGCTTCAACTCGTCGGCCACAATAACCCACTTCCTCCCACTTTGCAACACGACCCCAAACGGACGTCCCAATGCAACCCGCGTTGCAGCCCCTCCCCGTGAGGCTCTGGCGACTTGCCCCCTCGAAACGCAGTGGTAGGTCGCCAGAGGGCTAGAAGCCGGCGAGGAGGAGATCGGCGTTGGCGATCAAGCCGGCGGCGATCATCAGCAGGACCGAGGGGACGAGGACCAGGGCGACGACGAGCTGGATCTTCGGCGCGGCGCGGGCGGCTCGCTCCTCGACCGCGCGGCGCTGATCGCGCCGCAGCGCAATGGCCTGGCGCCGCAGCTGATCGGCGAGCGGCGAGCCGAAGCGGTGCGAGCGCTCGATCGTCGCGCACAGGGTCGCGACCTCGCTGCCGGGAACGCGGGCACGCAGCGACCGCAGAGCCTCGGCGAGGGGACGGCCGCAGCCGAGTTCGGCGACCGCCATCCGCAGCTCCGCCGCGAGCGGGCCGTCGCCGGCCCGGGCGATCTCCGCGAAACCGGCCGCTGGCGTGCGGCCCGAGGTCGAGCTGACCGCGAGCAGGTCGAGAGCGTCGGGGAGTGCCGACACGAAACGGCGATGGCGGCGGCGTGCCTCCCGCTCCAGCAGCGCGTCGGGGAGGACGAACCCCGCCGCAGGCAGCGCGATCGCGACCAGGAGCGAGAGCCGTCCCGGCGCCGCCGGCACCACCACGCCGACGGCGAGCCCGCCGACTATCGCGCCCGCCAGCTTCGCCAGCAGCACTGCCGGCAGCGGGAACCGGGCCTCGAGGCCCGAACGGGCGAGGCGCTCGGGCAGGCCCAGCTTCAAGGCGGCGAGAAGGATTCGTGCCTGCCCGGGAAAGCCGCCGAGGGAAGTCGCCAAACCAGCTCCGCCCGGCCTGTCCCTCGTGACGAGCAGCTCACGGACGGCCGCAGAGGCGAGAAGGGCCGCAACGGCGGCGAGCAACCCGGCGGGGGTCACTCCACCACCCTCGCGAAGCGCCGGATCGCGACGAAGCCGGCGAACTGGAAACCGGCCGCGAGCACGAGGAGCACCGCGGCGGCAGGCGTGCCCAGCAGCTTGGAGAGGAAGCCCGGCTGGATCAGCTCCGCGAAGAGGGCGCCGCCGGTCGGCATGGCGACGACCAGAAGGCCGGTGAAGCGAGCCTGTGCCGTCGCCGACTTCGCGTCCTCGGCGACGCGATCGCGCTCCGCCGCCCCGTCGGCGAAGCGACGCAGCAGCCCGGAGAGGTCGCCACCGGCCAGCCGCTGGCTGAGCAGGGCCGCCGCGAAGGCGTCGACCCGGGGCGAGCGCAGCCGCCTCTGCCACCCTTCGACCGCGTCCGCTGTCGGCGCACCGAGATCGAGCTCCGCGCCGAGCCTGACCAGCTCGACCGCCGCCGGACCGTCGAGCGAGGTCGCCGCGGCCGGCAACGAGGCACGCAGCGAACGCCCCGCGGCGAGCGAGTCGGCGACCGCGGTGGCGACCTCCGGCAGGGCGCGCTCGACCGCGACCCGGTAGCGGCGGCGGCGGCTCGAGACCGCCGAGGCCGCCAGCACCGGGCCGGCGACCGCCAGTGGCAGCGCGACCGATACCCCGCCCAGCAGCCAGCCTCCCAACAGGGCGACCCCGGCCCCGACCGCGGCGAGGCGGCGGCGCTCCAGGGTCGAGGGCGCGTAGCCCTCGCGGCCGGCGCGGCGCAGCGGCTCGAGCGCGAGGCGGAGCCAGCTGACCGCAGCGGGGCTTGCCAGCACGGCCTCGCGAGCCGCAAGCGCCGCCAGACCGCCGGCGGCGGCGCCGACCAAAGCGAGCAGAGGCCCGTGGCCGCCGCTCATCGCTCCGTCACCGCGGCGATCTCGACGACCCGCCGCGACCCGTCGGCGTGTCGTCGCAGATGGACGACGAGGTCGATGCCTCGCCGCACCTGCGCGGCGATCGCCTCGTGGGGCAGCCCCACCCCCGCCATCAGGGCAAGGGTCTCCAGCCTGCGAAGAGCGTCGGCGGGCGAGTTGGCGTGGACGGTGGAGAGCGCGCCGTCATGCCCGGTGTTGAGGGCCGTGAGCAGGTCGAGCGCCTCGGCACCGCGCACCTCGCCGATCACGATCCGGTCGGGCCGCATCCGCAGCGCGTTGCGGAGCAGGTCGCGGATCGTCACCTCGCCCCCGCCCTCGACGGTGAGCGGGCGGCTCTCCAGCCGCACCACGTGGCGCCGCTGCAGGCGCAGCTCCGCCGCGTCCTCGATCGTCACCACGCGCTCGCCGTCGGAGATGAAGCTGGAGAGCGCGTTGAGCAGGGTCGTCTTGCCGGAACCCGTGCCGCCGCTGACGAGGATGCTGCGCCGCTCGGCGACGGCGCGCTGCAGCAACACCCGCTGCGCCTCGTCCAGGGTCCCCAGCCCGACCAGCTCACCGGGCCCGGGCCGCCTCACGCCGAAGCGGCGTATCGAGAGCGCCGGCCCGTCGATCGCCAACGGCGGAATCACGACGTTGACGCGCGAGCCGTCGGCGAGGCGCGCGTCGACCATCGGGCTGAGCTCGTCGACCCTCCTGCCCAGCGGCGCGAGGATGCGCTCGATCGCGTTGCGCAGCTCCTCTTCGCTCGCGAACGCGACGTCGACCGGCTCGATCCGCCCGCCCCGCTCGACGTAGACGCGGTCCGGCCCGTTGACCATCACCTCCTCCACCTCGGGGTCGGCGAGCAGGTCCTCGAGCGGTCCGAGCCCGACCGTGTCCCGGAGGATCCTCGCCACGACCGCCTCCCGATCGTCGGCCCCCAGAAGCGCCGCCTCCTCCTCGACCAGGTCGCGCACCTCGTCGAGGAGATCGCCGCCGGGCGATACCCCGGCGGCGGCGCCCGCCCGGCGTCGCTCGATCAACCGGCCTCGCAGCGAGCCGGCAAGCGCCTCCCGGTGTCTTCGCCTCGCCTCCACCGGCTCAGCCCCAGGGCAACACGGTCACCTTGCGGGCGAAGCTCTCCGCCGCGATCAATCGCAGCGCCTGCTTTCTCGTCAGCCCCAGGGTCGCCGCCGCGGTGCCGCCCGGCCCCGGGCCTTCGACCCCAGGTCTCAGCGCCAGCAGCGGCACGCCGGCAGCCGCGACGAAGGTCCGCCCGGGGCCGGCGCCCGCCGGTTCGCTCGTCACCACGACGTCGACCTTCGCACCCGCCGGAGCGGGCCCCGCGGCAAGCAACGCCCCCGCCCCGCTGACCGCGATCTCCACCGGTCGCCGCCCGCCGCCAAGGCCCTCGGCATCCGGTCCGCCCCGCCGCGGCGGCGCAATCTGGGCGGCGAGGAGGTAGGAACCGGCCGGCAACGCAACCTCGGCGGCAAGCCCGAACGCTTCCGCCGGCGAGGCCAGCGCACCAGGAGGGACGAACCGCTCCGGCACCCGCCGCACCGCCAGCGCCGAGTCGATCTCGGCCGGTCCGATCCGCTTCCCGGCCGGGAGGTCGGAGTCGAGCACGACCACGGGCCGCAACGTCCCGTAGCCGCGCGCGACTCGCGATCCGTACCGGTCGGCGATCGCAGCCGCCGCGGCAGCCGCCAGCAGGGCGAGCAGCAGGAAGGCGACGGCGCGCCCGCGACGGCTCATGCGGCCGACCCGGACGGGTCCTTCGCCAGCGGCAGCTCCAGAACGGCAACGGTGCCGTCCTCGCTGCGCCGCAGCGCGAAGCGACCCCTGTGAGCGGCGGCCACCCGCCTCACGACGGCCAGTCCGTGCCCGTGGCGTCGCCTGCCCGCCAGGCGAGCGATGACCTCGGCCGGCGTCCCCCGGCGCGAGTCCGGACGCGAGGCCCGACCGGAGTCCACCACCGAGACCCGCAGCCGCTCGCCCCGCACTCCCGCCTCGACCGCGATCGAGGGGCCGCCGTGCTCGATCGCGTTGACGATCAGGTTGTCCAGCGCCTGCGCGAGCTCGAACCGGTCGGCCTCGACCAGCGCTTCGCCGGCACGCCAGCGCAGGGTCAGCGAACCGCAGCCGAGGCTCGCCCGCGCCTTCCAGCGACCCACGGTGGATTCGAGCAACGACCGGACCGCGAGGACCTCCCTGGCCCGGCTCGGCGCGCCGCCGTTGATCTCGCAGTCGAGTCGCTCCAGCGCCATCGCCGCCAGCCGCACGGAGCTCTCGACCCGGGGCCCACTTCCCGGGCCGGTCGCGAGGGCGATCGAGTGCAGCGGCCGGCGCAGCTCGTGAAGGGCCTCGTTGAGCGCGGTGCGGCGGCGGCCGGCCCGCAGTCCTCGGGCGGTGGCCGCGGCAGCGATCGAGGCGGCCAGCGGCCAGCCGGCGACGATCTCGGCCAGCTCGGTCATCCGTCGAGGAGCCGGTAGCCGATGCCCCAGCAGTTGACGACGTAGCGCCCCTTCTCGGGATCCATTTTGCGCCTGAGCCGGCTCGCGTGCGAATCGAGCGTCCGTGTCCTGGCCGGCGTCCGGTAGCCCCACACCTCGCCGAGCAGCTCGCGCTTGGAGAAGACGCGATGCGGGTCCGAGGCGAGCACCCTCAGCAACGAGAACTCCTTGTTGGCAAGGGTCAGCTCGCGCCGCCCCACCCAGGCCTTGCGCCGCGCCGGGTCGACCACGACCTCGCCGACCCGGCAGGGCCCGTCGCGCCGTGGCCCCCCGCGCCTCAGCACGGCTCCGATCCGGGCTCGAAGCTCCGGGTAGTGGAAGGGCTTCACCAGATAGTCGTCGGCGCCGAAATCGAGGCCCCGCACCCGGTCGTCCTCGCCGCCGCGGCCGGTCAGGACGATCACCGGCAGGGAGGGGTTGAACCGCGAGGCGATCCCGTCCGCTTCCCGGATCTCCTGCAGGACGTCGAGGCCGGAGGCGTCGGGGAGCGTCAGGTCGAGCAGCATCAGGTCGGGCTGCTTGTAGCGGCAGAGCCGCAGCGCGTCGGAGGCGCTGGGTGCCGGCAGCACGCCGAAGCGGTCGGCGACCAGGTGGTCGCAGAGCAGCTCCAGCGTGGTGGTGTCGTCCTCGCAGACGACGACGCTGGCGATCTCGCGTCTCTGGGGCAGCATCTGTCCCCCTAAGGGACGAGGCGCCCGAACTCTCCCCCCTCCTCGCACGATCCGTGCGGCAAATACCCGCTAGGTGCGGGCAGCTCGAGCACGGCGACCGCGGCGCCCATGCAGACGATGCGGCGCGGCGAGACCTCGCGCCGGACCGCGAGCGGCGCACCGTCCGCGTCGAGGAAGACGAGGTCGAGCGCGAAGCGCATGCCGAGGGTGTGGACGCTCGAGCAGCGCGGGAGCAGCAGCCCGGCGCCGGCCTCGGCTCGATCCAGCCGGGCCAGGCCGAGCAGGCGCGCCCGGAACCCGATGGCGACCGGAACCTCGAATCCGAGGGCGGCGGTGCGGGGCAGGCGGCGCAGCCGTGGGGCGAGCGATCGACGGGCCACGACCCATCAAGGGCACAGCCACCCCGACCTCTCCCCCCGCGCCGTGGTGGCGATCGGTGCAAACGCTCATTCAGCGACCGGCCCTCAGAGCGCCGGGTTACGATGAACCGGCATGATCCAGCACCTGCCGTCGCTGGGCTTGCGAAGGCAGATTGGGCTTCAACTCAGATGAACAAGAAGACGACCCGCAGAGGAAACTACGAGTCGGGCTCCGACTACGTGCTCGAGTACGGCGAGCTCCGCTTCGCCTTCAACGAAGAGGACTTCGGCCAGCGCGTCGAGCAGGCAGCCGTGAAACTGGGCTTCGTCCAGCAGGGCCTCAGCCGTGAGGAGCTCGACGACCTGCTCGACTTGGCCGTCAACGGCGAGATCGCCGAGCCCAGCTCGAACCTCGGCGAGCACATCAACGAGAACTGGGAGGACCTGGTCGGTCCCTCCAACCGCAGCCTCGTCCACTGGCTGCGCCGCCTCGTCTTCCGCGGCGCCTGGCTCGACCAGCGGGTCAAGGAGGGCGAGCTCGACGTCGTCTTCGACGAGCGCACGCAGACCTTCGGCTACGTCCAGCCCGAGCGCAGCAACGAGCAGATCGAGCTCTCCAAAGAGCCCTCCTGGCGCCGCATCGCCTACCGGCGCTAGGCAGCTCGACGCACTTCGACCGGCTCGATCAGCTGCTCGCTGCCGTCGGGGTAGATGATCACGACCGGCTCTTTCTCTCGCAGCCGCCTCTTCATGATCTTGTCGAAGCTTGGAATGTCTGCGGGCACGAGGGTCGACCCATTGGGAAGGTCGACCTCGTCCATCTGCACCAATTCGATGAGACGGTCGAAAGCCAAGTCGGTCGCTGGCGTGTTCTTTTGCGCTACGCCCCCATCGCTCCATCCATCCTCGCCACTTAGTCTTGATTTCCGTTATCGCTGCCGGGAGGTCGAGCTTAGCGGAACCTTTTGTCGACATTGGTTCAGCGGCGAGCTTCCCCATCCATGCGTCGGGATTTAGCTCGACATTGAACGCCTGCTCCTCGTTTCCCACGAGAAGCAAAGGGCGATCTGGGTCCAGCCTCTCCCCCCTGTCGGTGGCCATTCGACCGCACCGAGCGAGAAACGTCGTCGGTTTAAAACCGTTTCGACGGGAACACGCCGCTAACTTGGGCGCTCGACCGCGACTACCACGGTCAGGGAGCCGTTGGCCTTGCGGCCGGCGTCGAAGAGGCTCTTGGCGCCGTCGGCGTCTCCGTAGCTCTCGACGAAACGGCTGAGGGAGTCGATCAGGAGGATCACGTCCTCGCCGCCGTTGGCCCGCAGCGTCGCCTGGGAGATCGCGTCGTCGGCGTGACGGGCCTGGCCGGCGGCGACGATCTCCGCCTGGGGCGCCTCGCGGCGCCAGTCGGCCAGCTCCTCCGGTGTGGGATCGATCAGCAGTGCGATCGGATCGGGGCCGTCGGAGACGTCGGCCAGTTCCGCCGCCACGCCGCGCAGCAACGCGGTGCAGGCGACGCGGGTCTCGGCGTAGACGATCGTCTGGCGGCCGGGCGACGCCGGCAGCAGCAGGTCGTGGACACGGATCCCCCTGGGGCGGCGGCCCCAGCGGCGACGGCGCCGTTTGCGTTTCGGCCGTGCCGCGGCGGCGGTGGGCTCGGGCGCGGCGGGGGCGGGCCGTGGCGACTCGGCAGCGGACTCCTGCTCGCGGGGAGGCTGCTCGGGCTTGCCCGAACGCTCTTTGCGGGCACGACCGCCCTCGCTCGGCTCGTCGCGACGCGGACGGCGTTGGCGACCGCCACCGCGCGGTTTCTCCTCACGACTCTCTTTGCGCGGCCGCTCCTCGCGACCGCCGCGCCGGCGCGGCTCGCGACCGGACGCCGGAGCCTTCTTCGTCTCCCCCCCGGCCTCGCCGCCCGCCAGCTTCTCGATCAGCTCGGCGCGGGGCAGCATCCGGTAGCGCTCGACGCCCGCATCGGCGGCGAGCGCGTGCAGCTCGGAGAGGTGCTTCGACTCAAGCTCGGACTTGTCCACGAGCGGCAGGCTATTCAACCGGCCGCCGCGAGGCGCTTCCGCGTCAGCCCGCCCAGCCACTCGCCGACTACTGGGCGGGGTCGATCCCGGCCTCGACGGCTGCCGCGGGCCACGCCTCGGCCTCGCGCTTGACCTGCCGCCGCGACCAGCCCAGCTCCCTGCCCATCGCCTCGGCGACCGGACGGACCGAGTCGGCGCCGCGCAGCTGAGGCGCCGCGAGGATCCCGAGCCGGGTCCGGCGCAGGAGCACGTCGGCGACGCTGCGCGCCTGCTCCAGGCGGGCGGCGATCGCCGCCTCGGCCAGCAGGTCGGGGCGGCCGGGGACGATCGGCTGCGCCATCTTCGGTTCCTTCCAGGCCAGGTCGAGGACCGCCCGCGTCGCGTGGCCGTAGCGGAAGGCAAGCTGGGCGATCGCCGCCTCCCCTACCCCGTCGGGGCCCTCCAGGTCCTCGCTGCGCGCCTCCATCCCGAGCGGGATCTCGGCGGTATGGCAGGGCGCCTCGCGGCCCTCGCGCTCGACCAGGCGGTCGACCGCCTGCCTCGCCATCCGCCGCCAGGTGGTGAGCTTGCCGCCGGTGATCGTCAGCATCCCCGACGACGTCTCATAGAGCTCCGCTTTGCGCGAGATGTCGACCGACTTGCGCGGGTCGCCGGTGGAGATCAGCGGCCGCACGCCCGCGTAGGCGCCGACCAGGTCGGAGTCGCTCAGCGAGACGCCGAAGAAGGCGTTGACCGCGTCGAGCAGGTACTCGACGTCCTCAGCGCCGGGGTGCGGGTGGTCGATGTCGCCGTCGAAGTCGTTGTCGGTGGTGCCGACGAGCGTGCGCCCGTACCAGGGCAGGGCGAAGATCGCCCGCCCTTCGCCGGCGGGGACGATGCAGGCGGCGGAGCCGGTCGAGAGGTCGGCCCGGTCGAGCAGGATGTGGGTGCCGCGACTGGGCGCGATCCGCGGCACGTCCTCCTCCTCGACCACCTCGGAGCGGATCCGGTCCGCCCAGACGCCGGTCGCGTTGATCACGTTGTCGGCCTCGACCTCGAAGCGCTCGCCCGACTCGGCCTCGACGAAGGCGACGCCGGAGGCGCGGCCGTTCCTGGTCACCAGCTCGGTCACCTCGGCCCCGTTCAGGGTGACCGCGCCGAACCGGTACGCCTCACCGAGCACGGTGAGGACGAGGCGCACGTCGTCGGTCTGACAGTCGTAGAAGAGGTAGGCGTCCTTGGGGTCGCGCGGGCCCAGCGACGGCACCAGCTCCAGCAGCTCGTCGCGGTCGATCGTCCGGTGGCGGTTTGGCGACCAGTAGAAGTCCTCGTCCTCTTCCTTGGAGGACCGCATCTCACGGCGACCGCGACCGACGCGGGTCGTCGCCATCACGTCGTACATGTTGAGCCCGATCCCGATGCGGCGGTCGCGGCGCTCCTCGGCGAAGGAAGGGACGAGGAACGGGGTCGGGTAGACCAGGTGCGGCGCCAGCTGGACCATCAGCTGGCGCTCCAGCAGCGCCTCGCGGACCAGGCCGAGGTCGAAATTCTGCAGGTAACGGAGGCCGCCGTGGACCATCTTCGAAGAGCGGCTGGAGGTGCCCGACGCGTAGTCGTTGCGCTCCAGCAGTGCCACCGAGTAGCCGCGCGAGGCGGCGTCGAGGGCGACGCCGGCGCCGGTCACGCCGCCGCCGATCACGACCACCTCGAAGCGCTGCCCGGCGATCGCCTCCAGAGCTGCGGCGCGAGAGAGCATCAGTGGAACATAACCACCAGATCAAACGAGACTCGGCCCCTTTGTGCCGGAACAGTCATTTGTCTGTGAAATGAGTGAAAAGTGGCTTGAAATGGCGGATTTCAAAGCTACGGTCCGCGCCAGCGGAGGGTGAAGCCGTCATTGCATCGTTGAGAGTGCGAAGGCTGAGTCGAGGTGCAACTTGTCACGCGGCCTGCGGGAGTAGCTACCCGCTTGACGACCAGGTCTTCGCGCCCTCGCGTGCAGCGAGACGAGGGAATTGCCTTTGGTAGGCTGGCAGTTGCTTATCAGGCACTTGGGGGAAGTCCCCCTTCACCCGATCCGGCCCGCTCCCGCGGGCCGTTTCTTTACCCGAGGAAGACGGTCGTCTGCTCGACGGGGGGTCGCGGCGGGGGGTCCTTCTCCTGGCGCGGGTGGCCGAGATGGAGGAGGCCGACGAAGCGCTCGGAGTCGGGCAGTCCCACTGCCTGGCGGCCCCCCGTTGAGCGCAGCAGGCCCGGCGTACGCCAGTAGCCGGCGTAGCCACGGGCGTGACCGGCGAGCAGGACGATGTAGGAGGCGACCGCGGTCGCGTGCAGGTCCTCCTCGTTCTGGATCGGGTCCGGCCCGAGCACGCAGGAGACGACGATCAGGGTCGGGGCGCGATCGAGCTTGGCGGCCCCCTCCTCGCCGGCCGCCTGCTTCAGCCGCGCCAGCGCCTCCGACCCGACCACGCGGAAGCGCCAGGGCGCGGTCAGGTGGTGGTTGGGGGCCCACCGGGCCAGCTCCAGCAGTTCCTCGATCTCCTCACGGGAGAGCGGCTCGGGCCCAAAGGCCTTGTGCGTGCGGCGCGTGCGGATGGCTGCCTCCACGTCCATGCCGGAGAACATAGCCACCATCGCCGGGTGGACTACCAGCCGAAGCGACGGCCGAAGAAGAGGACGCTGCCGAGGGCCAAGCCGCCGGTGCCGAGGCCGATCCCGAGGGGGGCCCAGGGCTCGGGGCCGGGGCCCTCGCTCGCTTCGAAGGGCGGAGCGGCGGGATCGGCTTCCGGTTCGGCCCCCTCCGGCCCGGGTACTAGAGGAGCACCAGGGAAAGCAGGGATGCCACCCGCCGGGGGCGCCCCCGGCGGGGTTTCCGCTCCGCCGCCCGGCGCAGGCGTGAAGCCTTCCGGCAGGCCTGAAGAAGGCGGGATGGTCCCGGCCGACGGCGGGATCGCGCTGGCGGGAGGAGGCGGAGTCAACGTCCCCGGCGCCGTTCCGGAGAGCCCGCCCTGCGGTTTGCTCGGCTGGGGCTGCCGCTGCGCGACCGGAACCGGGAACGAGTGGCCGGCCACCGCGGCAAGCACCTGGCCGGTGACCCAGACCGGGGTCTGGTCGCTGGAGGAGGAGTAGCTGAAGTGGCCATCGGCGGCCTGGCGCGCCGTCAGGTAATCGAGGGCGCTGTCGCCGCCGGCACGGACCGTCGCCGGGTCTTCCCCGACCGCGATCATCCCCTGCACCGCCCAGGCCGTCGACTGGGAATTGACCGAGCCCGAGCCGCCGAGCGGGAAGCCGCCGTTCGGGCGCTGAGCTTTGCGCAGGTACTCGAGCGCGTCGATCCCGGGCTTCGTGTGCGGCATCGCCTGCATCACCGCGCCGGTCCCGTCGGCTGTGCTGGGCCCTCCCGGCACGTCCCCCCAGCCGCCGTCATCGTTCTGGACCTTGGCGAGCCAGGAGAGGGTGTTGTCGAGGCCACCGGTGGCGCCGGCGGTCCGCAGCGCGATCGCCGCGAAGGCGGTCGAGCCGGGCCAGCCCTCATAGGAGCCGTTCGCGCGCCGCCGGTTGAGCAGCGCCTCGACCAGGTTCCGCCCGCCGAAAGAGCGGGGATCGAGGCTGGCCCCCTCGAGGGCGAGGATGGTGCGGGCGAAGTCGCCGCTGTTGCCCAGGTCCCCGACGTTGGCACGGAGGAAGTCGACCGGGGTGCTCCCACCGCGGGAGACGTCGAGCGGGTTGCGGCCGGTCGCCTCCAGGCCGAGCACTACCCAGGCGGTCGTCTCCGGGCTCGACCCGCTCTCGGTCGAGGGGCCCCAGCCGCCGTCGGCGTTCTGGTTTTTCAGCAGCCAGCTGACCGCGCGGCCCGTGTCGGCAGCCTGCGCCTGGGTGGGCAAGACCACCGGGACAGCCAGCATCAGCAGGAACAGGGCGGAAGCGACAGCCGGCACCCGCCACTCGAAGCGCTCGCGGAAGCGGACCAGCATCCGCACCATCGCCGGCCCGGCCACCAGGGCGAGGACGACGTTGCCGGTCGCGTGGGCGAGGTCGAAGGGGATCGCGCGCGACTCCAGCACCAGGAACCGCTCCACCGAAAGCTCGCCTCCGTAGGTCGCCATAAGAGAGAAGTTCAGCAGAGCGCCGTATGCGATGCCGGCAAACCCGCAGACGGCGGCCAGCGTGAAGCGGCTCGGTTCGCGCCCGCGCAGCCCGAGCGCCGCCCCGAGGATCCCGCACATCCCCCACCCGGCCATCTGCCACGGGGTCCACGGGCCCTGGCCGAACCAGAGGTTGGAGACGAGCGCGGTGAGGGCGCCGACGGCGAAGCCCGGCGCCGGGCCGAGCGCGAAGCCGGCGAAGACGACGATGTCGGTGGTCGGCTTGACGTTGGGGAAGGCGGCGAAGGCGATCCGCCCGGCGATCGCCAGCGCGGCCAGCGCGGCGACCAGGGCAACTACCTGCGAGGTCGGCCGCGTGCGCTCGTACCAGGCGAAGCCGCCGACCACGACGGCGACGATGAGCAGGACGCTGGCCAGCTCCCAGCTCATCCGAGATCCTCGGCGAGCGCGGCGGCACCCTGCTCGGGGGTGACGACCCCCGGCAGGTCGAGGATGCGGGCGACCTCGGTGGCGAAGTACCAGCCGCCCGAGAGGACCTCCGCCGCGCTGCCGTCGGCGATCACGACGCCGTCGCCGAGCAGCACCACCCGCTCCGCGAAGGCGGCGGCGAACTCGACGTCGTGGGTCGCGACGACAACGCCGGCGCCGCGGTCGGCGAGAGCCTCGACCAGCTCGACCAGCTCGTGCTTACGGGCGCGGTCCATGCCGCGGGTTGGCTCGTCGAGGGCGACGAGCCCCGGCAGGTCCTCGCCCTCCATCCGGCCCGCCAGGGCTATGGCCAGGGCGAGCCGCTGACGCTCGCCGCCCGACAGATCGCGTGGGTCGGCCTCGACGGCGTGCTCCAAGCCGACGACCCGCAACGCCGCCCGCCCTTCCTCTCCTGGCAGCTCGTCGCCGACCCGCTCGCGGACCAAGTAGTCGCTGGGGTTCTGGGTCAGGAGGGCGATTCCGCCGGGTGCGTCGATCTTGCCTCGCACGGGGTCGACCAGTCCCGCGATCGTCCGCAGCAACGTGCTCTTGCCCGCTCCGTTACGGCCCATCAACGCAACCCGCTCACCCCGTCCGATCCGCAGATCTACCCCGCGAACAACGTCGCGCACCTGATCGGCGCTGTTCAGCTCAATCCACAGGTTGCGCAGCTCTACTGCCGTGGCGTTGGAAGAGGGTCGGGGGTCCTGGTGGTGCGCGGCGTCCTGTTTTTCGCCCCTCCTCGTTGGCGAGAGACGCCCACTCAAAGGCGAAAAACCCAGCGCGCCACCAGGACCCCCGACCCTCTCACCCGCTCCAGCTTCCTTCGATGTGAGGGTGCGACGGGCGTCGCGGACGCCCGTGGGAAGTGGCGTGATGTCCGCCAAGGAGAAGAGGCGGGCGGCTGGGGTCTCTAGGGCTGTGTCGGTGTCCTGAGCCCAGGCGAGGAAGTCGGTGGGGGCGCCGTCGAAGGCGATGGCGCCCGTATCCATCGCGATGACGCGGTCGGCTGCGGCTAGGCAGCGCTCAAGGCGGTGCTCGGCCAGGAGGATGGCGACACCCCACTCCTCGTTCAGCCGGCGGAGGAGCCAGATCAGCTCGTCGCCGGCGACGGGATCGAGCTGGGAGGTGGGCTCGTCTAGCAGGACTAGCTTGGGGCGGGTGACCAGGGCTGCTGCGAGGGCGACGCGCTGGAGCTCCCCCCCGGAGAGGGTGTCGACGGTGCGTCTCAGCAGATGCGGGATGGCCAGGGCGAGTGCTACCTCCTCCACGGCTCTAGCTCTTGAGATGCACGGTTCGCCCCGCATCTCCAGCGGCAACTCGATCTCGGCGGCGACCGTGGTCGAGACGACCTGGGTCTCGGGGTCCTGGGCGACGTAGCCGACCGCGGCAGCGAGGTCGCCGGGGCCGGTGGCGATCGCGTCGATGCCGGCGACGCTCACGCCCCCTTCGATCTCGCCGCCGTGGAAGTGCGGGACGAGGCCGCATGCGGCACGGAGAAGGGTCGACTTGCCGCAGGCCGAGCGGCCGGCGAGCAGGGCGAACTCGCCCGCTCCCAGCGTCAGCGAGACATCGGCCAGGGCCGGCCGGAAAGCGTTGGGGTAGGTGTAGGTGAGGCCCTCGACGGCGAGGGCCGGCGCCGGGCGAACCGGGGCGATCGCCTCAGTCATCGACGGTGCCCCTCCCCCGCGCCGAACGCGATCTCGGTTGCCAGGGGGCAAAGCCCGCCACGACCAGCAAAGCCGAGAGCGCGACGGTCGCGGCGCCGATCCCGACCCCCACCGTCGGGTAGGCGTCGAACTGGTCCGCACCGGCCAGCTTGGCGGCCACGGCCGCGGTCAGCACCAGCGTCCCAACCGCGTAGAAGCGAGTGTCGAAGCGCGGGCGGCGTCCGCAGTCGTCGCACTCGGCGCTCATCGGCGCGTCGAGCCCGTAGCCGCGCAGCTCCAGCGTCGCCGCGACGTCGACCGAGCGGTCCAGCGAGCCGGCGAGCAGGCGGCGGACCAGGGCAGCGCGGCCGAGCGGCGCGGCGCGGGGGCCGCGCAGGCGCCCGGCATCGCGCAGCCGCGACGCGTCGGCGGCTGCGACGGGAACCAGGCGGGAGATCAGGGTCGCGGTCAGGGCGGAGCGGCCGGCGAGCGGGCGCAGAGCGCGCAGCACCCGGTCGGGATCGACGCAGGCCGAGTAGACGGCGAACGCGATCATCACCACCACCGCCCGCAGGCCGAAGATGCAGCCGTCGGCGATCGCCTCGGCGGTGACGTCGACCTGGCCGAACAGGGGCCACTCGCCGAGCCGCGCCAGCACCGTCTCGCCGCGGCTGACGACGAGGGCGTTGACGACGACGATCGGCAACGCGATCGCGAGGCCGAGCTTGATCGCGGCGCGGACCGCCCCGCCGGCCCCGGCGAGCCGGCCGGCCAGCCCCGCGGCGACGCCGACCGCGGCGAGGACGAACGGGTTCGAGTAGACGAACGCAACGACGACCAGCGAGCCGAGATAGGCCACGGCGGCGCTGGGCGAGGCCGCCTGCAGCGGTCCGGGACGGGGGGTGTAGGCGAAGGGCGATCTCATGGGCTCAGCGGGAGTGGCTCCTCCTCCCCATCCTCGATCGCCACCGCGTAGCGGTCGCGCAGGCTCGCCGAGTCCAGCAGGCCGGCGGCCGCCCGCACCCCGGCGGCGGTCGCACCGCTGACGAGCCAGACCGGCGGCCCGCCATAGCGGCGGGTGGCGGCGACCAGGCCAGCATCCGGACCGAACGCGCGGCTTGGCTCGCCGCCTTCGTCGAGGCCGACCAGGACGAACCCGCCGCCGCGCGGCTCGAAGTCGGCGAAGACGCCGCTCGCCTCGAGACCGTCCTCGATCGGCGCCGCGACCGGGTCCCCGCGCAGCCGCGCCCACGGCCCGACCAGGACCCGGATCGCTCCCTCGGGCACGCCGGAGGCGACCGTGGCCCCGGCGGCCTCCAACCTGCTCTCCACCTCGCCGCAGGCCGCCCCGCCCGCGTGGCACTCGACCGCCACCGGGCGCCGCTCGCCCTCATACCCGTCGAGGAACGGCTGCGGCCAGGAGCCGACCACGGCCGGCACCCGCGGCGTGGCCGACCACTCGCGGTAGTCCCACCAGATCGCCTCGCCGCCGTGCAGGGGGTAGTCGGCGGCGCCGACCGGCGATTCGACGCCGTTGACGTAGAAGAGCCAGTCCCAGGTCCGGCCGCCCGACCGCTCCGCTTCGAGACCGTCGATCGACTGCACGAAACCTCCGCCGTAACGGGTGGAGATCTCTGCGCTGCCTTCGAGCACCCGCATCACGGTGTCGGACTCGGAGACCGCCTCGCCGGACACGCCGAGGATCTCCTCCCGCCCGTAGTCGCGGGTCACGGTCAGCGAGACGTCGCCGACGTCCTCACCCGGGCCGAGACCGCAGCCGGCGGCCGCAAGCGCCGCTCCCAGCAGCGCCAGTGCGACCGCCGTGCCGCGGCGTCGGCTCACGGGGCAGCCGTCGGACAGATGCCCCCGGGACAGGTCAGGACCACGGTCGTCGGCGCTGGGATGTCCTTGCCGTGGGTTGCGCCGAGGACGGTCGCGGGCGAGTTGAGCGTGACGGTGGCCCGACCGTCGGCCCCGGTAACCGCTCCCTCGGTCCCGGTGATGGTTGCGCCGGCGAGCGGTTTGCGTTTGCCCCTGTCGTTGTAGGAGAAGACGCGGACCGTGAACGGCACTCCTGCGGTCACCTGCTCCGGCGCCTGCAGATCGAGCTCGTTCGGGTAGGGGAACGAGGCGTAGGCCCAGAGCACCTCGTCGCCCGCTTTCAACTTCACCGTGTCGCCGCCGATTTCGGGGTTCACGTGGTTGACCTTGAGGTACCAGGACAGCTTGCTGGTCGTCTTGTAGCCGCCCACCCCGCACAGGCCGAGACCGAAGTCGAAGGCGTCGGTGACCAGGAGCGGCTTCAGCGCTTTGTTCGACTTCGCTGCCTGGGCGAGCAGGCCGAACGCGGTGGCGCCTTTGACCGTCGCCGCTTTGCGGCTGCCGGCGGTGCCTTTGCCGAAGCAGGTCGCTTTGGAGCTGGTCGGGATCGACGTGGTCCCGGTTTTCAGCGTTTCTTCGGCGAGGATCTTGCCCCCGCCGCCGACCACGCGCAGGTCGGTGGAGACCTTCGCCATCGCCACCGCGGCGGTGGACGCGACAAGGACGAGAGCCAGCGCGCAAGCAGCCGCCAGTCGGAACGGAACGAGTCTTGGCATTCAAGCCACCCTTTCCTCGAGGGTTGTCATGGCTGGCCGGAGGACAGGTCTCCTGGCTTCCGGGATAGTCGGCCGCACCTTCCCGAGAGCTCCGTGTCGCCCCCAGTGGCTGGCGCAAAGCGCGCCTGCAGCTTCCTTCACCCGGTCACAGTGGCGGGACCGCACCGGTCTTGCACCGGACTTCCCTTGACCACCGGCCTATTTACGAGAGCGAGTCTATCCATCGGACTACGACCGCTTGATTTGCAAAAGTTCCGGTCCGATGGATGCAGACAAAGACTTTCCCTACCGGATTGCCTATGACGAGGCGGTTCGGGCTCTCCCAGCAACAGAGCACGATTGACAGCCTGCGGACCCGCACGGGTCTGCTGCTCTCGGCCGCGGCGATCACGACCTCCTTCCTCGGCGCACAAGCGCTGAACGACGGTGGCCCAGGAATCGCCACCTGGTTGGCACTGGCCAGCTTCGTCAGCCTGGCGATTGCCGCCCTGGGGGTCCTCTGGCCACATCGGCTGGAGTTCACGGCCAACCCGGCGAACGTGATCGAAAGCTACATCGAGACCGACGAACCGCTATCGACACCCGAGATATATCGAGACCTTTCGCTCCATATGCACGACGGCTATGCAGACAACCTAGCCGGCCAAAAGCAATTGGCTTTCCGCTTTCAGATAGCCGGCGTGCTTCTGACCGTCGAGGTCATCTTCTGGATCGTAGACCTCGCATCGAAGGCGTAAAATGACCGCTATGCCCCATCGCGCGCTACAAGGACCGCCCGAGACGAAACGTCCGAGCCCCATGCAGCCTGCTGAGATTCGCGACGACGTCGCAGCTTGATCCAGCAACGGTCGTCCGCCCCCAAGTGGGCGGTCTACCGCTCAATAGCAACCTTAAACATCCTTAACACTTGATTCGACCCGCCTCGCGACCTGGGCCTGGCTGCCACGCCACACCGAAAAATGCCGTGTCGAGCGAAGGGCGCAATACCGGACTCAGGCAGCTCCCATCAGCATTCACTTGCAGAACAGCGCTGCCATAGCCCAGTTCATCTGGTTCGTATCGCTCCGGCAGATAGCGGACAAAAGCCAACTGCTCACCAGACGGGTCCCAGGTCTGGGAATAGTCATTCCCGACACCATCGGTGATTCGTCGCAATCCACCGCCGCCGGCCCTGACCGTGAAGATATCGCTGGTCCAGCTATCACCGCTCTTCTCAGCCTCGAAGCGGCGCCAACGGACAAAAGCGATGCGACTTCCGTCCGGCGAATAAACGGGGTCTTCGGCGCCATGCAGGAGCACAGCCATATCCCCTGTATCGAGTTGCAATGTCACCACGTCCCATGGCTTTCGTCTGATCGAACGACTGGCCAACAGCGTGCCTCCATCGGGTGAGAAGGAGGCCGGATACATCAGGGCTCCTTTGCGCCGTGGGGTTATGCGCCTCGGCGCGCCTCCAAAGACGTCGACCGACCAGATGCTCCCGCCTATTACCACGGATTCCCGTTTGCCCTGCCGATTCACGCGCGACCGAAACAAATAGCGCGTAAAGAAGACCGTCCTGTTATCGGGGGCGAACTTAGGCTCGTCGGCGCCGTGCGTGCCCTTCAGGGGCCTGAGACCGCTGCCGTCAGCCGCGCTGATATACAGGCGCACGCTCCGCGGCCAGTCATCAGCTCGGCGTGCCAACCCGGAGAAAACCAGCATCGAGCCATCGGGGGACCAAGACGGCGGCGTGAATTCTTGAGGCAAGGGCCTCTTCCGCGGACCTCCTCCGGCCAAATGCAACGGCTGGGCTCCGGTCTCATCGACCGTTTCCAGATCAAAGCGGTAAGGGAAAAGAGTGTGCTTTACCACCGCCAATCGTGGGCCGTCGGGGACAACCGCCGCAGAGGCGGAACTCGAGGCGAATACTGACAAGGTGAGGGCAATAAATGCACCCCCAAGGAACTGGGCAGCACGGTTGTTCACACCCAGCTTTCCTGCCACGATCATGATGCCACGGAGGTTGCGGAACCGAACCGATTTAACGCCCGCTGCATCTTCTCTTGACCATAGAAACGGCGCGCCCACCACGACGACGGACGAGCGAGTCTGCAGGCGGCAACGATCCATATCATGCCCATAACGATGAAGCCGAGAAAGAAGGCAGCCCGGTGACCCTTGCTCCACGTCATCGTAGCCGGAATGCCGACGACCACAAGTAGGATCACCAATACAAGTAGACGCTCCTCCACGACGCTCACCGAGCCATTCGAGTTCGATCTAAAGCCGCCCATTCCTTGTGCAGGTAAGGACCGGCTGCATCGTAGGTAAGCAGCGACTTGCAAATTGCTACCGGCTTTTGCCTCTTTGACGAAAGCCCTATGGTCGTCGCTCCAACTGCTTTTCCCTGCGGTAAAACCACAACATCAAGACCACACCAAATGCACAGGTTGCCGCAGGCCACAGCTCTCCCTGGGTCAAAGCGTACACCATCGCGATCAGGCCAACAGGCGTCAGAGCCAGCATTATTTTCATTTCCAGTCTCACTGAATCTATCGATGATATCCCAAAGCGATGGCGCTTATTACCTGCGTTCAGCAGAATCCAAGGGTGCCCGCAACGGTCAGAACGAACCCAAGGGTGCCGAGTCTCCCTGCAACCTTGTTAACCCCTCCGACGATCTTCGTTCCTGCCCCGGCCAGTCGCCCTGCCCGCTTCTCAAGGACGTACGCCCCGCCCATCGCGAGAGTCCCTGCATCGGTACATGACGTAGCCTCATCGACGGCAGTCAGAAACGACTGGGCACTACTGATCGTCTCCTTCACCTCGTCTTCCCAAGGGAGCGAGAGATTTCCTCCTCCCGGGAGCATGCCCAAGCGGCGAGGGCGGTCGGCCCTTGCCTCTCGAAGGCGAGCCCTTAGGTTGGTTATCGCTGCACGCACCCTTCTCTCTGCTCTGCGCTGCGCCCTTCCGCAGCCCTTTCTGCTTGCCTCCTTCTTCCTACAAACGGTTCCTGCCAAATCGATGTTGTTGACCGGATCTCCGCTGGCGTACTCGTAGGCGTTGGCTGAGCCACCAAACACGGGGTCACGGGTAAGAAAGCGTCCGAGTGCCGGCACGTAGCTGCGCACGCCCATCTGGATCACGCCCGAGGGCAGCTCGGTGCGCCGAGCTTTGGAGCCCAGCCAACCGAACTTCGGCGTCAAGTCCCCTTTCGGGTTGCCTTCCTTCGGATTCCCGTACTCGTCGAAGCTCTGGACCGAGAGCAGTTCGGTGGCTTCGATGTCGTCATCCGCCGTGGCGACGACGTCGCCGTGCATGTCTGAGAGCTGGAAGACGATGTCTTCGGTGGCGCTGTCCTGGATCGCTCCGAGGTTGCCGCCGATCCCTGGGATGCTGCGCGTCCAGCTTTCTCCCAGGTCGATCCAGGCGGGCCCATCGGAGCCGCCGGCGTAGTGGTAGATCTCGATGCTTTCTTTTTCGCCTTTGACCTGGATTCGCTTGCGCTGGCGCTTGGCGGCATCCAATTCGTAGGTGTTGGTGACGCCGTCCTGGCTCTGGGTGTGGGTCAGGTCGGTGGTGTAGTAGCTCGTTTCAAGAGTCCCGCCGCCTGCGTATTTGCCCGGCAGGCTCGTGATCCGGCCGAGGTTGTCGTATTCCACGCCAAATGTGCCACCCGGCGCGGTTCCGTACCTCATGCCCTTCGATCCCAGCTGCGATGCGGGTTTCGGCATTGCCGGCCCCTCTAGGCAAGCTCGCCGCGAGAAAAATCCCCGGCGCGGTTTTCGGGGTCGGTGAGGCGAACGAGGGAGGTCTGACAGAGCCAAGAGCTGGCATCAGCTGGAGTTTTCGCTTGCCCCGTCGTGTTAGTTCCTGAATCGAATCAGGAGGCAGACCCATCCGAGGGATGTGAGGACCCTTGCCATAGGTGGAACACGGCACCGAGCGCGAACAAGCCGGCGATGCCCGCATCATGCAGCCGGCTGTCCGCCGACAGGACCGCAAAAATCGCATAGGTGAGAGCGATCAGCAGATAGAACGAAACGAGCCAGCGCCGTTGCCGCGGGGAGAGCGGGCGTCGTCGCCTTTCCTCGCCCTCATATAGCCCCAGTGTCGGGGTCGCCGGCTCGGGGTCCCCCCCAAACCGTGGCAGCCCGTTTCGCGTGGTCTCGGAGAGGTTGCGCCGCAGCCCCAGGACGACGACTGCGATGCCGAGCGTGATAGCGACAACCCAGGCGATGAGATCGCTGCTCATCGGCGCAACATACCGAGGGCAGGCGGAAGTATCCCTCCGAGACACAGGAGGCGTTCTCCCAAGCCCACCATACGGAGCTAAGCTCGATCCGCCAGTAGCGCGCTGAGGAACCCCTCCCGGAGCGTCCTCTTGAGTATCCAGCGGCACCGAAACACCCGGCGGGCAGCAAGGGCCTTGGGGACGGAGACAACCCCCACCCTCGCGACGGCGCGCGCTACGGTTTCAGCATGACGGCATCGACCGACTTCACGATCTCCTTCGAGAGCCCCAACGAGGAGGGCTGGATCGTCGCGCGCATCGTCGGGGTTCCCGGCGCCATGAGCCAAGGCCGCACGCGCGAGGAGGGCAGGGACAATGTCCTCGACGCTCTGCGCACTGTGCTGGCTCCCGATGAGGAGCTATCCAGCGAGGCGTTGGGCGCCTACCTGCACGACCGCGACCTGCTCGGGCAGGAGTGAGTGCAAGAGGGCATCGAGCAACTGCGGCGCGGCGAGCTCATCGAGCGCGAGGGCAGCCAAGGAGCACGACGATGCCAAAGATGAAAAGAAAGCCGTTCAGCGAGCTGAGCAAAGAGGTCAGAAAGCGCCCCGGCGCCGCCGCTGAGATCGACGCCCGCAAGAACGCGATCGTCGCCGCGGTTCGCCTCGCCTAGTTGCGAGCTGTCTGCGGGCTTGGGCCACTATTCGTCAGGGCATCGCCAGTTCAGGCTGCCACGACATCGACCGGCCAAGCGCCTGAACGCACGCGCTCGTACAGCGTGTCCGGCGCGAGGTCGGCACCTCCCGGCCAGGCGATGGTGCCGATCTCAGCATCGACGAAGACCTCGGAGAACCCCTCGGCGGTGCGGGCGTGCTCGAAGACCGGGCCGCGCATGCGATTGATGATCTCCACCTCGCCGCTGAGGCCGTCGGCGAAGACCAGGCGAAGGACGCCGTGGTCAACCACGGTCGCGTCGGTGATGTAGTAGCTCGGCACGTTCATCGGAGCGGCTCGATCTCCTGAAGTGTGCCACCTGCGCTGGCGAGATGCCAGTTCTCTTCGAGTTCGGCCTGGTGAAGCTCGGCCCAGGCGAGCACGAAACGGAGCTGGCGGCGCGGGAGATTGCTCTCGATCGGCTCCAGGGTGTCAATCCTGATCTTGGCGTGCCCATCGGCGTGCTGGGCGTGGAAATGGGGAAAGCCGTGATCGTCGTGGTACATCGTGATCACGATTCCAAAGAAGCTGCTGATGCGCGGCATGACCGCGATCCTTTCATTTCGAGGCCCCTCCACGCGGCTTATTCCCCGCGCCGGGGTGCGTGGCGGAGTGGACCGCCTTCAGGGTGCGCAGCGAGACCCGGGTGTAGATCTGGGTGCTGGCGATGTCGGCGTGGCCGAGCATCTGCTGTACGTAGCGGATGTCGGCGCCGCCTTCGAGCATCAGGGTCGCCATCGTGTGGCGGAACAGGTGACAGGAGCCGGGCTTGCCGATGCCCGAGTCGCGCACGTAGGAGGCGATCAGCCGGCTCAGGTTTTCGATGTGGATCTTCAACCCCGTGACGGTGAGAAAGAGGACGCCGTTGTCGGGCTCGGGAGCAAGCTCGGGCCGCGCCTCTGCCAGGTAGCGCTCACACCACACGGCGGCGCGCTCGCCGGTCGGGATCATTCGGTCCTTGCGCCCCTTGCCTTCGCGCACCATGAGGGCACGGCGCTCGATGTCGAGGTCGAACACCGCCAGGTTCGCCAGCTCGGCGCGCCGCACCCCGGTCGCATACAGCAGCTCCATCATCGCCCGGTCGCGCAACCCCAGCGGCCTCGCCAGGTCGGGCAGCGCCAGGATGCGCTCGGCCTCAGAGGCGCTCAGCACCGCGCGCGGCAGGCGCTTGGCCCTCTGCGGCAGCTCGAGCGCGGCTGCGGGGTCCTGCAGGACGCGGTTGTTGCGCACGAGCCACTCGAAGAAGGAGCGCACCGCGTTCAGCCGCTGCGCCTGAGTGCTGAAGGCGAGCGGATCGCCATCCTCCTTTCGCCTGTGAAAGAGCGAGCGCTGGTAGGCGCCCAGCATCGGTTTGGTCACCTCGGCGGGGCGGGTGACGCTGCGCTCGGCGAGCCAGCTCGCCAGCATCGCGAGGCCCGCGCGCTTGGCCTTGACGGTATGACGACTGTAGGCGTGGATTTGCATCCACTCGCAGAACTCCGCGATCAGGACCGGGAAGCCGTGGGGATCGCTCGGGTCGCCCGCGATCGGCTCTGGCAGCCGCTTTCCCACCTCAGCCGCCTTCCTGCGTCGGGGGGCGACCGGCCCCCGGCCGTGCCCCGACCACAGGGCGACCGCCCCCTGTCCGCCCGCCCTCTGACCCCGCCCGCTTGCGCTCGCGGGCTTGCTTTGCTTCGTCTTCGGCGGCCGTGTCGAGCCGGTCGGGGTCGATCAGGCCCGGCAGGTGCGGGCGCTCCTCAGAGCCGCCGTCCCAGGCCAGCTCGTAGAGGTAGGAGCGATGCGGGCCGCGGTGCGCCCAGACCAGCTCCAGGGCGACGAGGCGGGCGAGGTGGACCTTTAGCTGCGTGTCGCCCCATCCGAGCGCCTCGCGCAGCGCTCGGCGGGTGAAGCGGACCCGATCGCGCGGCGTGCGCTCCGCGTCGGCCCTCGCCTCGACGTGGGACTCGATCAGCCCGAGCAGGCGCCGCGTGCCGGGCGGCAGCTCATCGAGCGAGCGGCCGAGCACGGCGTGGGCGAGGCGGTTGGCGAGCACGATGTCGGATCGGGCTACCTCGATGTAGGGGAGCTGCTCGCCGCTCTCGGTGGCGGCGGTCTTCTTCGGGCGCTGGTGCTGGTGAAGCAGCGCGATCGCGCGGATCAGGGTCAGGTACTTCATGTGGTCGCGGCGGGTTCGGGTGCGGGCGTCGGCGAAGGTGAGGCGAGGGGCGTAGGGGTTGACGACGGCGAGCGGGGCGAGCAGGCGCTGGGCGTCGCGGTGGAGCGCCAAGACGCCGGCGCGCTCGCGCTCGGCGAGCACGCCCTCCAGGGTCTCGCGCTGACGCTGGCGCTCGTGGATCGCGCGGGTCTGGGAGCGCTCCTCGTCGACGCCGAGGACGATGCAGCGGTTCAGCAGCTCCTCGTCGACCTCGATCGTGGTCGTCGTCAGGAAGATCGCGACCGGCCCGCGCACGGTGTAGGTGTGGGTGACGAGGCGGCCGGTCTGCCCCTCCTTGCCGGTCGAGGCGATCCGCAGCTCACCCTCGGAGTGCAGGAGCTTCAAGGCATAGGCGGCGCGCTTCGCCCCTTCCTCCTCGGCGATCGCCAGCACCTTGTGGCTCAGGTCCGATTCGCCCATGTAGAAGAGGCTTTGACCGGTCATCGCAGAGAAGGAGACGCGCTCCTCGGAAGGGACCATCGACAGCACCGCCTCCTGAAGCGCCGACTTGCCCGCCGCCGAGGTGCTCTGCACGATGATCGCCAGCGGGCGGTCGAGCTTGCGCGAGACAGCCGCCAGGTAGCCGAGCAGGCAGTTGTCGCGCTCGCCGACCACGCCGATCCGCTCGAAGTCGGCGCAGATGCGCTCGATCAGCGCCGGGTCGCGAAGCAGTGAAAGCGCCCGCTCGCGCTCTGCCTCGCTCAGCTCGACCTTGGGCTCTGCGGGTTCCTGCGCTACGCGCACCGCCTGCTCTGCGCGCTCCTCGCAGGCCAGCAGCACCCGGCCCAGGTCGCGGGCGACCAGCTCCTCCGAGAGCCCCAGCTCCTTGCCCGCGGCCCGCGCGAAGGCGCCGCGCGAGCGGGCGGAGTAGAGGTCGAGCGTGTCGAGGTGGAAGACCTCGCCCGCGCGCGGGCGCTCGCGGGCGACCAGGAGGTTGACGCGCAGGGCCTCGAAGCTCGTCGCGCTGGCGATCCCGCGCACACGCCAGCGGCGCTCATCGATCTGAATGCGCAGCTCATCGCCCGACGCCTCGACCACGGGCTCGACGCTGCTTGCCTGCGGCGGCGGGGCGGCCGGCTTCGGCTCCTCGGGCTCTGTCGCCCCCGGCTCATCGAGCTCCTCCTCCCAGATCGCCTCGACCGCAGCGGGCGGCGGCTCCGCCTCGGCCGTGGCGGACTCCTCGGCCCCGACCGGCGCCGCCTCGCGCACGAGCCGGGCGAGGCTGGCGAGGCTGGCGGCGGGGTCCTCGGCAGCGCAAGCGAAGGAGTTGGCGTCCTCGCCCTCGGGAAAGCGCACCCGCAGGCACTCGATCCCCGCCTCGCCCAGGCGCTCGGCCAGGGCCTCGGCGCCGCGCTCGCCCTCCTCGTCGGCGTCGAAGGCGATCAGCGCCCGCTTGACGCCGGCACCCGTGAGCGCGGCGCGCAGCTCCGCACCGCACTCCTCGGGGCCGGGCGTGGCGGTGACGTTCCGCAGCCCGTTTGCCCAGAAGGTGAGCGCGTCGATCGGCGACTCGCAGACGATCACTTCGCTGCCCGCGCGGAGCGACGCCAGGTTGAAGATGCCGCGCGCGCCGGGCAGGTAGAGGTGGCGCGGCGTACCGGCGCGCAGCGCCTCCTGGACCTTCCGCCCGTAGAGCTGGGTGACCGCGCCGTCCTCCTCGCAGAGCGGGATAACCAGCGACCCGGAGAGGTGCTCGTGCCCTGAGTCCCGCAGGATGCCTGCCGCCTTCAGCTTGCCCCGCAGCTCCCCTCCCGCCTTGCGGTTCTTCGCGGGAAGCCGGTAGCCGAGCGTGCGGTTCGCGTAGCCGAGGCGAAAGCGCTTCAGCAGCTCGGGATCGCCGAGGCCGCGGCGCTCTAGGTAGGCAAGCGCCTCGGGGCTCTCGTGCAGGGTCTGGGCGTAGAAGTCGACCACGCGCTCAAGCAGCTCGCGCTCCCCGGCGCCTTCCGGCAGGAGCGGCGGCAGCTTTGAGACCGTCGAGCGCTTGGAGCGCTGAGAGCGCGGCGTCGAGGGCACGACGCCATCGCGCAGGAGCTCGACCGCGTGGGGGAAGGAGACCCCCTCGGCGCGCATCGTCCACTCGATCGCCGAGCCGCCGGCCCCGCAGGCCCCGGTGCAGCGCCAGGCGTTCTCCCGGGGCGAGACGAGAAGCGAGGAGGAGTCATCCTCGTGGAACGGGCAGGAGCCGATCAGCTCCTCACCCTGGGGGCACAGCTCCACCCCGGCCAGCTCGGCGAGCCGGACGACCGAGACCTCCTCTTTGATTCGCTCGATCAGGTGCTCGGGGATGCGCGCCAAGGCGACTCCTCAGATAGCCGTCGCCGCTGTTGTCCAGCGCGAGGCCGCCCTGCACCGGCCGAGCGCCACTCGCTCTCAGTCATCGGAGCGCTCCTCGCCCAGCGAGAACGACCCGCGCTGCACGCTGCCCGGGTTCCACTCAAGGCCGCCCAGGAGCGGGCACTCGAACTTGACGCCGAGGGCGCCCGCCAGTTTGACCACGGTGTCGATGCGAGGCATGCGTTCGCCGCGCTCGAGCAGGCCGATCTCGGTTCGGTGCAGGCCCGAGCGGAAGGCGACCTCTTCCTGGTTGAGGTCGGCCTGCTTGCGCACCTTGCGGAGGTTGGCGCCGAAGCGGCGCGCAATCTCCAGCCTGGCGGCCATCAGAGCTCCCAGAGCCGCGCGAAGTAGAGCGCGGCCCGCGTCGGGGCGGCGAAGCCGCCGCGACAGTGCAGAAGCCCGGCGCCATCCAGTTCGCGGATTGCGCGCTCGACCGCGTCCTCTCTGCGGAAGTCAGCCCTGCCCGCGTTCATCGCGCGGGAGACCTCGGGGATCGTCAGCTGGTGGCCGGCGTGGTCGTCGAGCAAGAACGACAGAACCGCCCGCTCGACCTTCCCGTCCTCGTCTGCCGGGGTGAATGAATCGCGCTCAGCGCAACCCGTAGGGTGATCGCTAGCCATGAGGAGTAGTGCCTCCTTGTGGTCAGGCGGCCCGTCGCGTTACCGCGCGGCGGGTCGCCGCTTTTACGTTGGCGCGATCAGCTTAGCATTCGTGGCGGGGAACCCCGCCACCACCATTATTTCCCTTCCAGAATTTCTGCTACCCGGCTGTGATGCAGGCCCGCCTCGCGGGCGATCTCGCGCATTGAAATGCCCGCTCGCTGCGCACGCTCAAACCCCTCGCGCCGGACGGCGGCGGCCTGATCGCGTTGACTCTGAGCGCGCTCGAAGGCAGCTTGGACACGCCGAACCTCGGCGCGGGCTTTCTTGTCGCCGCCAGCCATCAGCCAGAAACCCTAGTCACCAAGACCAAACCGAGAAGCCAGCAGAATCACCAAGCCATCGCAGACAAGAGGCGAACGAAGGTCAGCAACCCCACCAGCAGGAAGATCCCGAAGGAGCCCTCCAGCCCACCACCGAGCCCCCACCCAAACAGCCAACAGCCACCACCCTCACGCCACATCACTGAGTGAGAGGGTCCTTCCCCGCAGGGCGGTGGAGAGCACGTCCACCGACCGGCCTAGCGTCCTCGGCGCGACGGGCGAGAACACCTCGGTGGCCTCGCGTCAGGTGGCGACGCTCGCCACCCGCAAACCGAAGGCGGGTGGCACCGCCTAAAGGCCTGGTCTGCCAAGCAGGGCGGCGAACTCGGCAACGCTCTTCGGTCTCACCAGATCGGTAGTGAAGCCCGGCCCCGTCAGCGGCACGGCTTCGGCGCCTGGCAACGAGACCGTCAACGGGCCGTCCCACGAGGTCGCGCCGTCCGCGTTGCGGACAAAGACCGCGGTTCCGCGGAAGGGCCTCGGCGGACGCACCGTTGCCCCGGTGAGGCCAGGCGCCGCTGCGAAAGCCCTGGCCCTGGCGAAGGCGAGCGCTGATCGGCCAATCCGCATGGAGCCGTGGCGCTCGGTCGTGCCAGCGAGAAAGATCGTGTCGTCGATTTCATCGACCTCTTTGAAGCCAACCGCAGCGAAGACAGACCTCTCCTTCGGGTCAAAGGCGCCAAGGACATGAATTCTCCCCCAGAAGGGGAGGCGGTCAAGCCCCCCGCCTGGACCCGCCGCGGGACCGCTCCCCTCCAGAGACCCGCAGCGCCAACGACGGCCTGTGCTCACCGAGCCGGGGACGCGCTTCTTCTGCAGTTGGGTGTATCCGCGCTCGCCCTTGAATCTGAATGAGCCGACGAAAACTCCCTCGGAGAGGTTCCGTTTCGGCCCCTGGCAACCTTCTGGGGGCGCGATCCGCTTCGGCTTGCCGCGCGCCTGGAACCGCATCGCGATCCGGCCGAGGTTGCCGAATCTTCCCTTCAGCCGACGGGGGGAGACACGCCCCTGCACCGTATAGGTTGCCGTTGCGCCGCGGCCTTTAACGGTCATCGTCACCTGAGCTCCGATTCCTTCGACCGAGATTTCGTAGCCGTTGGTCGCCTTGACAGCGAACTCCGCCTCGGGTGCGCCAAGAGCCGTGGCGCTCGGGAGGCAGAGCAGGAGTCCGGTGCCGAGCAGGGCGAGGGTGGGGAGGCCATTGACTTGCTTGACGAGCAAACGTTCCATCAGCGCTTGCGCCCAAAGGGTCGACGCGCCGTCAGCAAGAGATACGCCCTACCCAACCTGAACATCGTCGATCTTGCCGAGACCCTGCGACGGCTCGTAGTGCGCACCGGGATAGACGACCAACCTTGACCGTCTGCCCGTCCGAGAACGGTCGACACCCATCACTTCTCCTTGTACCAGCGGTAGGACTCCCATGCCCACGCCAACCCAATGGCACCAAATGCCACGCCGACTAGATCTCCCCTGATCAACCAGGCTGCCGACAAAATTAGAAAGCCCACTGACAAAAGCAGTCTTCCCTTCACTACCGACCCTTCGGTGACTTCTGGCTCATCACTCTAAGCATCCTGTTGACGCGATAAACATTTGCCCTTGGGTTCAGCAGAGCCCTGCAAAACTGACAATCCCCAGCAACAGGCCCACGGTGCCAAGTCTGCTCGACAGCTTGCTGAGCGAATTGGCGACCTTGGACGCTTGGCTCGCGATCCTATTCCCTCGGCCCTGAACGTACTTCGCCCCGGCTCCTGCAGCGAGGGATCCCACCTCACACGTGGCAGCCTTATCGATGTCCCTTAGGGTGGATTTAGCCTTGTTGACGGCATCACTCGCAATCTTTTCCCAAGGAAGCTTGAAATGCCATCCCGCGATGCTACTTCGAGCACGTTCGCTCCTAGTCTGTCGAACACGAGCTTCAACTCTTGATATTTGTCCGCGCACCCTCTCCTTTGCTTTCCGGATCGCCTTTGCACAGCGCCTCTTGCCACGACACCTTTCTCCCGTCAGGTCGAAGTTGTTTACCGGATCGCCGCTCGCATACTCGTAGGCATTCGCCGAGCCGCCCTTGACTGGATCCGGCGAAAGGAAGCGACCCATTGCTGGGACATAACTGCGTACGCCCATTTGGATTACGCCCGAGGACAGCTCGGTGCGACGCAGCTTCGAGCCGAGCCAGCCAAGCTTGGGAGTCGTTTCCGATTTCGGATTGCCGTACTCGTCGAAGCTCTGGACCGAGAGCAGTTCGGTGGCTTCGATGTCATCGTCGGCCGTGGCGACGATGTCGCCGTGCATGTCTGAGAGCGGGAAGACGACGCCTTCGGTCGCGCTGTCCTGAATCGCCCCGAGGTTGCCGCCAATGCCGGGGATATTTCGCGTCCAGCTTTCGCCCAGGTCGATCCAGGCTGGGCCATCAGAGCCGCCGGCGTAGTGGTAGATCTCCGTACTGACTTCTTCCCCTTTGGTGCGGATGCGCTCGCGCTGGCGTCCGGTGGCGTCCAGCTCGTAGGTGTTCGTGATGCCGTCTTGGCTCTGGGTATGGGTCAGATCGCTGGTGTAGTAGCTCGTTTCCAGATCGCCCCCACCCGCGTATTTGCCCGGCAGGCTCGTTATCCGGCCGAGGGCGTCGTATTCCACTCCTTCGTTGATCAGGCGGTCGGCGGTGTCGTAGCTGTACTCTTGCACTTCGCCTTCGGAGATGGTGTCGCAAGCACCGCCTTCGCCCGGGTCGCGCGTGATCAGTTTGGTCCGGTTCGTGTTTTCGTCGAAGCTGTAGGCGCGAGTGGTGCATTTGCCTGCTTCGGTGTCCTTGACCAAGGTGAGGCGCCCGGCCTTGTCGTATGCGTAGACCTGGCTTGAGAGCGCGCCTTCGATCGTGCTCTCCTGTCTCAGCACCTGGCCGTGGATTGAGCTCTCTCGGTCGAACTCCAGCCAGGTGCAGCTTTCGGAGCAGAAGGTCTGCTCGTAGGCGAGGTGGGTCGGGGTGCCGGAGGGGTCGTAGGTCGCCTGGGCCACCAGGCCGTTCGGCAGGCCCGCTTCGACGAGCTTGCCGTCCGCGTCGTAGGTTGCCGCGAAGGTGCCTGCAGCGGAGTCGGTCATCTGCGTGAGGACGCCGGAGTCGGGGTCATAGGTAGCCGTCTGGGTTCCCTTGCCGTCGTAGGTGATTGCCGGGCGACCGAGCAGGTCGTAGACGACTTCGGAGATGTTGCCGTCGGCATCTTCGTATTTGGTCGGCCGCCCCAGCGCGTCGAAGGTGGTAGTCAACTTCTGTTCGTCGAAACCTTCGCATTCTTCTTCGCAGATAAATCGCTGGCCGATAGGCCTGCCGGTGCTGGTGCTGTAGAGGGTTTCGGACGGAGGCACCTCTTCTCCCTCGCCCGTCTCGTGGGTTATCAGAGGCCGGCCGGCCTCGTCGTAGGTCGCGGTCGTGGTGCGCTTCAGTACGCCGTTCACCTTCTCTTGGGTTTCGGTTGGTAGGTCGAGTGAGTCGTAGGCCGTGATCCAGGTCCAGGGCAGCTTGGGATTCCCCGCTTCGGGGTTCGGTTCGGCCTTCGGGTACGAAACGCAGGGAAGGTTCGCCCACTGCGGTTTGTTGCGGCAGGAGCTGATCGGCGACTGCGTCTGTGCCGAGTAATAGGCGTTCACGGTCGTGCCGGCGTCTTTTCCTTCGGTATCGGAGGGCTGGCGGCTTTCGACGACCATCCCGTTGGAGTCATAGACGGTGACGGTGCGCAGGTTGAGCCCGCTCGGATCTACGATCTCTTCGGTTGGCTTGCGCAGGTTCCAGTCGTATTCGGTTTGGCTTACTTGCACGTCTTTGTCCGTTTCCTGTCCGGGGACCGCCGCGCCGATGGTCTCTTTGGTCGGCAGGTTCGGCCAGGTTTCGCCTTCTTTCAGTTTGAACCCTTCGTCGTATTCCATCGTCGTGTGGGTCCGGGCTTCGACCATTTCGCCCGACCCGAGGCGCACCTCATGCAGCGGGCCCCAGGACTCGAGCATCCTCGTCCCCTCGGCGTTGTAGATGGAGTGGGTGTCGAGCTCTTTGGAGCGCGCGGCCGTGTCTTCCTCTTCGAGGGCGATCAGGCGATTCTGAGGGCCGAGGCTACGCACCACGTTGCCGTGGAAGTCGATTTCGCTGGTCGAGATCACGTCACCTTCGACGCCGGGCAGCGATGGCGAAGCCGTGTTCACCGTGTAGCCATCCGGGTCGAGGTAGTGGATGGCGGCACCGTCGTAGTCCTCGGGCGGGTCATCGGGGACACTCGTAGGCGGGAAGACAGCCGTCGCGTTGACCGGGTAGTCGCCCTGGCCCCACTTCGCGACCTCGTCCACGCTCATGTCGTAGGGGGCATCTTCACCGCTGATCGGCACGTCGTAGGCAATCGTCGTGGTCGCCGTCGGTTCGCCTTCCAGCAGGCTCGCGCGACTGACGCTCGTCAGAAAGTCCGGTGCAGAAGATTCGGCGTAGTCGTAGCCGAATTCCCACGGCTCCTCGCCGGCCGGAGTGATGGATGTCAGCAGGCTATAACGGACGAAGGGTGAGCCCGGAGGCATTCCTTC
>DATMEP010000086.1:0-8320 GCA_035556755.1 Solirubrobacterales bacterium | reverse complement strand
CGACCGCTTCTCCTCGCGCCCGAGCGGGAAGGGCTGCAGCACCCGGTTCGAGAGCAGCCCGAGGGCCCCCAGGTTGGCGAACCCGGGGCCCTGGCTGAGGCCGGCCAGCCCGGGGATCTGCAGGCGCGGCTGCATCCCCTGCAGCTCCAGGTTGCGCCCGATCGGCACTTCGGTTCCGGCCGGCGCGTCCCACAGCTTGCCCACCCTGTCCTCGATCTCGGCTCGCACCTCGGCCGGGAAGAGGGTGCGCAGCTGGGCCAGCAGGTCGAAGCCGGTGCAGTTGACGCAGTAGTCATGGTCGCGACCGACAACACCCTCCGGCGACTCGTACTCCAAGCGCACCTGCTCGCCGTCATCGGCCGCACCGACGTCGGTGACCCGACCGGTGACGAACTTGCAGCGATCGTCGTATGCGATCGCCGCCAGGCTCGGCGGGTCGAAGACGCCGCGGTCGCTGTGCTTGACGAAGTCGCGGCGCGTCTGCAGGTCCAGCGAGTTCCATTCGATCTCGTCGGGGTTCGAGAAGACGCGGTTCTCGAGGAAGCTCTCGCCGCGGCTCATCGGCAGCATCGGCGTGTAGATGGTGAATTTGGACCTGGGCCGGAAGCCGCGCAGGAACATCACGCAGCTGAGCGCGCTCTCGCCGCCGCCGACGACCGCGACGTCGCAGCCCTCGTCGCTCGGCAGGGCGGCGAACTCAGTGCGCTTGCTGTCGCAATGGAAGATCCGCCCGGCGACCTCCGGCTCGTGCGGGAAGGCGCGGTGGATGCCGGGGCCGGTCAGCACAAGCCCCCCGGAGACGTACCGCGAGGTCTCCGAGTCCTGCGCCACCTCGACCACCCAGCGCTCCCGCCCCTCGTCGAACGAGACCTGCGTCACCCGCCCGCTCACGTGGCTGACCCCCTCGGTCGCGCGGGAGAGGACCCAGGTCAGGTACTCGCCGTAGTCGCGATGGCGCACCGACGGCGAGCCGGCGTCGATCCAGCGCGCGTAGCGCCGCTTGCCGACCATGTAGCGCTGCCAGGAGAAGCGCATGGCCTGGTCGTCGATCGCCTCGCCGGCCTCGCCGAACTCGCGGAAGCTCTGGTAGGGGAAGCCGACGTCCTTGATCGGCGTCACCGCCAGCGGCTCCTCGCCGGAGGTCATCCCGTTGCGCCCCTTCCACGAGGCGGCGACCTCGGTCCCCTCGACGATCCGCACCGAGATCGGCCCCAGCCCGAGGCTGTTGATGGCGTGGACCTTGGTCGCGATCCCGGCAGCCTTGGCGCCGGCTCCGACTATGAGTAGATCGGTTTCCGTTGCCATGGCTCGGGTTTGGGCACGGGCGTCCGCGGCCTGGCGACCACCCGTGCGCGCTTGTCGGGGCTGAAGGAGATGGCGCTGCGAGTCACCCGCTCGGAGCCGCTGTCGACAGGGGAGAGGTCGACCTCGCCGAGCACCGTGCGCACCACCCGCTTCATCTCGAGTTCGGCGTAGCTCGCCGCCAGGCAGCGGCGGGTGCCGCCGCCGAACGGGATCCAGGTATAGGTGCCCGGCTTCTCCCCGACGAAGCGCTCCGGCAGGAAGCTGCGCGGGTGGGGGTAGACCTCCTCGTCGCGGTGGATCAGGTAGACGCAGGGGGCGACGGTGGTGCCGGCGGGCAGCGTGTAGCCGCCGAGTTCCATCGGCTCCAGCAGGCGCCGGGCGACGACCGGCACCGGCGGGCAGAGCCGCAGCGTCTCCTGCACGACCGCGTCCATGTACTCGCTGCTCTCGCCGGCGTCGACCTCCTCGCGCAGCCGCGCCAGCTTCTCCGGGTGGCGCAGCAGGCGCTCGAAGACCCAGGCCAGCGAGGAGGAGGTCGGGCCGTCGGTCAGCAGGGTCAGCAGTTCGTCGCGCAGGTCCTTCTCGCTCAGCGGCGAGCCGTCCTCGTAGCGGGCGTCGACCAGCATCGAGACGATGTCCTTCGGCCCGTCCTCGCCTTCCCGCCGGCGTCGGTCGACCTCGGCGAGCAGCGCCTCCTCGACCGGCTCCATCGCCTCGCGGAAGCCGCGGCTGCGGGCGATCCGGTCCGGGCCGAAAGCCGCCAGCCGGGTCAGCCGCTTCGGGTTGTTGAGCGCCTCGGTCAGCCGGGTCAGCACCTCGCGGATGCGCTGCAGGCGCTCGCCCTCCTCGAGGGCGAAGACGGTGCGCATGATCACCTCCTGGGTGATCGCCTGCATCCGCGGCCAGAGCTCGAACGGCTCGCCGACCGGCCAGCTCCGCACCTCCGCGCGCGCCACCTCGGCCATCATCTCGACGTCGCCGTCCATCCGCTCGCGGTGGAAGGGAGGCAGCATCAACCGGCGCCGGGTCATGTGGGCGGGCTCCTCCAGCAGCATCACCGAGCGGGCGCCGAGCACCGGCAGCAGCAGCGGGTTGGCGAGCGCGACGCCGAGGCTCGCGGCGGGGGCGGTGAAGACCCGTTTGACGTCGTCGGGGTCGCAGAGGAAGACCCAGGTGCCGGAGTGGAGGATGCGCATCGTGAAGATGTCGCCGTAGCGCTCGCGGCAGTGCTTCATGAAGGGGAAGGGGCGGCGCGCCCAACCGATCGCCTGCAGCGCGCTCGGCATCCGCGGGCCGGGAGGCAGGGTCATTTTCTGCTCGCCTCCTCCATCAGTTCGTCCTCCTCCTTGCACGTCGCGGCGATCAGCAGGTCGAAGAGGTCGGCGCTGAACTCGGCCGGCAGGTCCACCTCGGCGCCGCGGGCGAGGTAGCGGGCCCTCACCTCGGCGACCCGGTCGGGTTGCATCATCGGGATCCCCTCGGCGTGCTTGTAGAGGGCGATCTCCCGGCAGACCTGGAAGCGCTCGCCGAGCAGGCGCGCGATCTCGTCGTCGAGCCGGTCGAGGCGGCGGCGAAAGGGATCGAGGCCGTTATCGTTCATGCCGCCTGCCCGTCGAGCAGGCCCGCGGCGAAGGCGTAGCTGCACGCCGCGAGGGTGGCGAGGGCGTAGCCGCCCTCCTGGACGACGCAGACCGGCAGCTCCGAGGCGGCGAGCAGGCGACCGATCTGGGCGAAGATCGGCGGCGCGAAGTCCCAGCTGCCGTGGGGATCGCCCCTGACGGTGTCGTAGCCGAGTGAGACGACCAGCGCCGCGGAGGACTCGGCGAGCATCGCGATCGAGGCCTCGACCGCCTGCAGATAGGTCGTCGCGCCCGGGCTGCCCTCGAACTCGACCACCCGTTCGCGCTGGTTGCGCGGGGTCACCGTCTGGGAGGCGACGTTGGTCACCGGCCAGGCATGCAGCGAGTGGAGGCTGGCGTCGCTCATCGAGGCGACGATCGCCGAGGTGCCGTTCGGGTAGTGCAGGTCGAGGTCGAGGATCCCGACCGGTTTGACGCCCGCCTCGCAGAGCGTCCACGCCGCCGCCGCGGCGGTGTTGAGGTAGCAGTAGCCGGCGCACCAGTCGGGCCCGGCGTGGTGGCCGGGCGGGCGGCAGAGGGCGTAGGTAAAGCGGGCGCCGTCGGCGAGGCGCTGCGCCGCGGTGATCGCCGTGCGCACCCCCTCGTGGGCCGCCGTGACCAGGCCGGCACAGACCGGGATGTCGGGTTCCAGGCCCGGTGCCGCCAGCTCTGGGATCACCACCGGCTCGTCGGAGTCGACCTCCCTCAGGGTGTCGAGGTACGAGGACTCATGCAGCGCGCTCAGCGTCAGTTCGACCTCCTCGTCGCCGGCATCAGCCGCTTCGGGGCGCACGCCGCCGTGACAGACGAGGCCGCTCCTCACCTGCGCCATCCGCCGGTGGTCGTCCATGCCGGGGAGCTTGCGGCCGCCTTCCATGATCCAGTGGGCGGCGTCGTCGCGGCTGCGCCGCTGCTCGACCATCAGCAGCTCGCTCATGAGGCCAGCCACCTCAGTCTCGGTCCGAGGGGCTTGAAGCCGTTGGCGAGGTAGAACGACCGGGTCGCCTCGATCGCCACGAAGCTGTCCTGCGGCAGGCCGACCTCGACCCGCGGGATGCCGCGCTCGCGGGCGAGCGCGAAGAGCGCCTCGAGCAGGTCGCGGCCGATCGCCCGGCTGCGCCACTCGGGGCTCACCCAGAGGTCCTGGACGGTCCCGTAGCGACCCGGGACGTGGACCGCGAGCTGCCAGCTCGCCGCCAGCACCCCGACGATCTCCCCGTCCGCGTCCGCCACGATGAGCGCCCCCGCCCGAGGGTCCTCGGCCAGCTCGCGCGTCGCCGCCTCCAGCTCGGCGCGGGGTGGCCGCTCGCCGCCGAGCTCGACCAGCAGCTCCTCGATCCCCTCGGCGACCGCCCCCACGTCGCCGGACGTCGCCGCCCGCACCTCCACCTGCCTGCCGACGGGCCTGAAACTCAAGCCGGAGTTGACTTTTCGGCCCATCGTCGGAGGTTGGGCCCCGGTTGCTTCACTCATGCCGCCGCTCTCGCGGTTGCGGCGGACGGCTCCAGCTCCACGCTCCAGGCATCGGGATCGTCGCTGCCGGTGGCGACCGCTGCGATCGCCGCCATCGGCGCCCGCGCCTTCAGCAGGATCTCGTCGAACTCGTCCTCGGGATCGGACTGCATCACGATCGCCCCGCCGGCGCCGATCGTGGTCAGGCCCGGTCGCATCACGATCGTCCGGATCACGATGTTGAGGTCCATGCTGCCGTCGGCGCCGAAGTAGCCGATCGCCCCCGAGTAGACACCGCGGGCGACGTCCTCGATGTCGTCGATGATCTCCATCGTGCGCTGCTTCGGCGCGCCGGTCATCGAGCCGCCCGGGAAGCAGGCGCGCGCGCACTCGACCGCGGTGCGCTCGGCGCCGAGGGTGCCCTGCACGGTCGAGATCAGCTGGTGCACGGTCGCGTAGTCCTCGACGATCATCAGCTCGGGGACGCTGACGCTGCCGACCTCGCAGACGCGGCCGAGGTCGTTGCGCAGCAGGTCGACGATCATCAGGTGCTCGGCGTAGGTCTTTTCGTCGTTGGTCAGCTCCGCCTTCAGGGCGGCGTCCTCGGCCGGGTCGGCGGAGCGCGAGGTCGTCCCCTTGATCGGGCGCGCCTCGACCCGCCGGTCGCGGTCGACCGAGAGGAAGCGCTCCGGCGAGGAGCTGATCACGGCAACCTCGCCGAGCTTGAGGAAGGCGGCAAACGGGGCCGGGTTGCTGCGCCGCAGGTGCCGGTAGAGCTGAAACGGGTCCGGGCTGGCGCTGGTCGAGATCTGGTCGGTGAGGCAGACCTCGTAGGACTCGCCGGCGGCCATTTCGGCCTGGCAGCGGGCGATGTCGGCGAGGTACTGCTCGCGCCCGCGACCGCACTCGAAGGTGACGTGATCGTCGGTCGGCTCGCCAGCGGCGACGATCTCGGCGCGGCGGAGCTGGGAGGCTGAGGCGGCGAGCGCCTCCTGCACGACCGCCTCAGCCTCGTCCAGCCACCGCTCGCCCGCCGCCTCGTCGCCACGGCAGAGCACGACCAAGTGGGTCCGATGACTCACGTGATCGACGGCGACGAGGCGGTTGGCGAGCATCATCACTGCGTCGGGTACGTCCGATTTGTGGACGTTCGGCGAGCCGCAGTCGGCCTTCAGCTCGTAGCCGAGGTAGCCGACGAAGCCGCCGAGCAGGCCGGGGGGGAGCCCGTCCTGCGGCTCGACCGCGTACTTGGGTAGTTCGCGATCGAGCACGTCGAAGATCGTTTTGCGCTCGGACGTCGTCCCGCCGGCGTGGTGCGAGAGGACGGCGCCGGCCTCGACGTCGTATTCGAGCACGCAGCGCTCGTCGCCGGCGCTCGTGCCGAGGTAGGAGCGCTGCGCGAGGGGGGTCGGCGCGTCGACGCTGTCGAGCCAGAAGGCGTGCTCGGCGTCGCCGAAGAGCCGTTCGAAGAGGATCTCGGTCGGCGCCTCGCCCTCGATCGAGCGGCTCAGGAGCTTGACGCCGTTCGCCGTGCTCCGCTGCGTCTCCAAGGTGCGCCGGACCACTTTACGTGGCCGCTTGGCGCCGCGCCAGCGCGGCGTTTTGAGCCGGCGGGCGAGCCGGTAGAAGTTTTCGATCAGGGTGGCGCCGTGGTCGGTCTCGACCGACTCGGGGTGGAACTGGACGCCCCACATCGGCCGCCGCAGATGTTCGATCCCCATCACGACGCCGTCGTCGGTCCAGGCGGTCACGTTGCCGTCCGGGCCCATGTCGGTGATCGCCAGCGAGTGGTAGCGGACCACCGGGAAGGCCTGGGGGATGCCCTCGAAGAGGCCGCTGCCCTCGTGGTGGATCTGGCTGAGCCGGCCGTGCATCACTTCCGGCGCGCTGCTCACCTTGCCGTCGAGCAGGTGCCCGAGCCCCTGGTGGCCGAGGCAGATGCCGAGCACCGGGATCTCGCTGTAGCGGAGGATGTCGTTGCAGACGCAGAAGTCGTGCCAGCGGTCCGGGCTGCCGGGGCCGGGCGAGAGGACGATCGCGTCGAAGTCCCAGCGCGACAGCGCCCGCCAGGAGACCGCGTCGTTGTCGACCACGATCGGCTGCTCGCCGGAGACCCCCGCCAGCAGGTGGAAGACGTTGTAGGTGTAGGAGTCGTGGTTGTCGACGAGCAGGGTTCTCATCGGACCCCCTCCAGCCCGAGCCCGCGGGTGCTGTCGTCGAGCACGGTCCGCATCACGCGGCTGACGTGCGGGCTGGGGTCGCGGTCCAGGTACCAGTGCGAGAGGTGGGAGGTGTAGCGCGCCAGCGGGATCACGTTGAGCCGGTGGGTGACGAGCCGGAGGTGGCGCCGGTACATCTCCGAGTGGACGACGGCGAAGCGGTAGTCGGGGTCCTGGGCGCGGTCGCCGTCGGTTGCGGCCGCCCCGTTCTCCTCCCGGGTGCGGGCGCGGAGCATGTCCCAGCCGAGGCTCTTGCCGTCGCGCAGCAGCTTCGACGGTTCGAAGTTGACCTTCTTCGTGGGCGGGTGCAGGAGGAAGTAGCCGAGCGCGATCTGGGCGGCGACCCGTTCCGGGGAGGGATGGCGGCGGCGCATCTCCGAGGCCTCCGGGTCCTCCTCGATCTGCTCGTCGATCCATTCGATCAGGTGGTCGATCAGCAGCGCGTCCTGCTTGCTCGATTTGATCGCTTCCTGTTCCTTGGCGACCATCCCGTGGAAGATGTCGTGGTAGGGGTGGAAGCCGTTGCCCTCGGAGCTGTGGACCAGCTCGGCCATCAGCTGGCGCCGGCAGGTGACGTGCGCCACCCACTCCAGGCCGCAGACCTGGACCGAGGTGAGGTCGTCGAGGCCCGGCGCCGCCATCCAGTAGGCGAGCGCGCGCATGTGCTGGGTGGGAACGCCGTCGGAGCGCACCAGCGGCATCTCCTCCAGCTCCTCGCGACCGGTGAGGTAGACCACGGTGCCGTCGAGGCGCCGTTCCAGCGTCCCCTCCTGCAGCCCGAGCTCGGTCAGTTCGCCCACCTCGGGCAGGAAGTCGGACTCGAAGAAGACCCGGTCGAAGGCGATCCCGAGCCGGGCCAGGGTCTTGCGCTGACCGGAGATCACCCAGGCCCGCGTCTGCGACCACAGCTCCAGCGCGGTCTGGTCGCCGTTGAGGACGCGCAGGAGCAGCTCGTCGGCGCTGTCGTTGTGGACGTCGACCTCGCGGGTCAGCGAGTCGGCGGGGACGTCTGAACTGAGCCCGTTCAGCGAGCCGCCGGCCTTGACGTAGTCGGCGTAGCAGTAGCCGACGAAGTGGTCGCTCTTCTCGCCGTTCTCGCCCTTCAGGCTGCGGCCGCTGCGCAGGACGCCGGCCATCGCCTCGCCCATGCTGCGGCCGACGTCGCAGATGATGCTGCGCCGCTCGACCTGGCCGCCGGCCTCGGTCAGGGCCGCCCCGAGCGCGTTGCCGAGCGCGAGGTTGCGGAGGTGGCCGACGTGCAGGGCCTTGGTCGAGTTGGCGTCCCAGAAGTTCAGCGCGAAGCGCTGGCCGTCGGTGAGGTCGGCGTGGGCGCCGGCGGCCTCTCCGCCCTCCTCCAGGGCCGCGCCCTTCGCTTCGATCCACTCGTTGCCGAGCCGCAGCCAGGCGTTTTCGTCACCCCGCTCGATCGCGTCCACCCACGGCTCGCCTTCGAGCTGCTCCAGCGCCTTCAGCGACTCGGCGTCGTCCTTCCAGCCCGGCACCCGGGGGACGAGCAGGACGTCGAAGCCGTCCCGGGGCCGGAACGGGGCACGAAGAGCCCAGAGCCCTTCGTCCCCGTCCTCCCCTGCGGTGTCACTGAAATAGTCGAAAAGATTTTGCATGGTTTAGCGACGACTTTCTGTCGGGTAACCCATGCACCAACCGGGGCTCGAACCCGGATCTCCGGCTTACAACGCCGGCCCTTTAGCCGATTAAGTTATTGGT
>DATMEP010000085.1:0-24975 GCA_035556755.1 Solirubrobacterales bacterium | reverse complement strand
CGGCGTCCTCGCCGTCGTCTGGTACCTGCCCTCGAAGCTGATCAGCGAAAACTTCCTCTTCGACTCGCTCTCGGCGCTGGCCCTGATGATCGCCTTCTACTACGCCTTCACCGGGATCGCCTGCGCCGTCTACTACCGGCGTGAGCTGCGCAAATCGGTGAAGAACTTCCTCTTCGTCGGCGTCGCGCCGGTGATCGGCTCGCTGCTGCTCGGCTACCTCTTCTTCAAAGCGCTGGTCGACTACTCCGACCCCGCCAACTCCTACACCGGCGCCTCCTGGTTCGGGGTGGCGCCGCCGGCCGTGATCGGGGTCGGGTTCCTGGTCCTCGGCGGGGTCCTCCTGCTCGCCTGGCGCCGGCACCGGCGAGAACCCTTCTTCCTGCGCCGCCGTGAAGTGGCGCCGCCCGGGCTGCTGGAGGAACCCCCGCCCAAACCGCCGGCTGCCCCGCCGGCCTTCGCCGAGGGGGAATAGGTGCGACGGGGGCTCGGCAAATCCCGCCGTAACCCCCAAAGCCGGCGAACCCGTGGCGCTACCTTCTATAGGCGCTCCAAACCGCCATCCAGAGCGAAGGAGGAGAGGTTGGACGAGGGCACTCCGAGCGTCGAGCTGCAGCATGTGACCAAGCGCTTCGGCGATCTGGTCGCCGTCGACGATCTCAGCCTGGAGCTGGCCGGCGGCGAGTTCTTCACCCTGCTCGGCCCGAGCGGCTGCGGCAAGACGACGACGCTGCGGATGGTCGCCGGCTTCGAGCGGCCGAGCGAGGGGACGATCCAGATCGAGGGCGAGGACGTCGCGGGCCTGCCGGCGCACAAGCGGCCGACGAACACCGTCTTCCAGAGCTACGCGCTCTTCCCCCACATGAGCGTCGAGGACAACGTCGCCTTCGGCCTGCGGCGCAAGCGGGTGGCGAAGGGGGAGATCGGTCGCCGGGTCCGCGCCGAGCTGGAGCGCGTCGGCCTCGACGCCCTGGCGAAGCGGCGGCCCGCTCAGCTCTCCGGCGGCCAGCAGCAGCGGGTGGCGCTGGCGCGGGCGCTGGTCAACCTGCCCAAGGTGCTGCTGCTCGACGAGCCGCTCGGCGCTCTCGACCTAAAGCTGCGCAAGGGCCTGCAGATCGAGCTGAAGCGGATCCAGCGCGAGGTCGGGATCACCTTCGTCTACGTCACGCACGACCAGGAGGAGGCGCTGACGATGAGCGACCGGATCGCGGTGATGAACCGTGGCCGGGTCGAACAGGTCGGCGACCCCGAGGATGTCTACGAGCGGCCCGCGACCACCTTCGTCGCCGGCTTCATCGGCGTCTCCAACCTGATGCCGGCGTCCATCTCGGGGCCCGACGAGGTGCGGCTCACCCAGGGGCTGACCCTGCACGTGCCGACCGACGGCCTCTCCCCCGGCGAGTACTGCAACGCGATCGTGCGGCCGGAGAAGCTGCGGATCGACGCGCTCGGCGCGACCGGGACGCCTGGCTCGAACGGGTTGCCGACGGTCGAGGGCATCGTCGAGAGCTCGGTCTACCTCGGGACCGCGACCCAGATCGTCGTCGACCTTGGTGGCGAAGTGCGGATGACGGTCCTCGTCCCCAACGCGAGCGAGTCCGAGCGGCAACAGCTTCCAGGGGGAGGGGCGCGGGTAGCACTGAGTTGGGAGCCCGAGCACATGCACTTGACGAAGGAGAGTCGATGATGAACAGCAGCGGAACCAGATCGAGAACGTGGGCGCTGGCGGTCGCCGCGGCTATCGCGGTGCTCGCGCTGGCGCTGGGCCTCGCCGCCTGCGGTGGCGACGACACGGTCGGCGGTGGTGGCGGTGGCGAAGTGACGACCGCGAAAGGCGGCCCGGTCACCGGCCAGCTGACGATCTCCAACTGGCCCGGCTACATGGACCCGGGCCCCAACAACACCATCGCCAAGTTCGAAGACAAAACCGGCGTCGGCGTCGACTACATCGAAGACGTCAACGAAAACGAATCCTTCTTCGGCAAGCTGCAACCGCAGCTCGAGGGGGGCGAGTCGGGAGGGCGCAGCATCTTCATCGTCACCGACTGGATGGCGAAACAGATGTACGACCTCGGCTACCTGCAGGAGGTGAACCACGACGAGCTGCCGACGGTGTTCGCAAACATCAGGCCCCAGCTGGAGGACGTCGCCTTCGACCCGGGGCGCAAATTCTCGATCCCGTGGGTGAGCGGCATGGGAGGCCTCTGGGTGGACACCGCCAAGGCCCCCGAGATCCGCTCGGTAAACGACCTCTTCGACCCGAAATACAAGGGCAAAGTGACGATGCTTGGTGAATTGCGCGAAACGGTGCCGCTGGTGATGCTGGCCGAAGGCGTCGACCCGGTCGAGGCGACCAACGAGGACTGGCTGAACGCGATCGACCGGATCAAGGATGCGGCCGACTCGGGGCAGATCCGCCGTTTCACCGGCAACGACTACACCGAGGACCTGACCGCGGGCAACATCGTCGCCGCGATCGGGTGGTCGGGCGACGCCTCGATCGTCGAAAACGAGAACGCCGAATGGCGGATGCCGACCGAGGGCTGCTCGCTGTGGTCGGACAACATGGTGATCCCGGTCGGGGCGCCGAACACCGGTGCCGCGTACGGCTGGATGAACTTCATCTACGAGCCGGAGGTCAACGCTCCGCTGGCCGAATACATCACCTACATCCCGCCGGTCGAAGGGGTGCAGGACCTGGTCAAACCGGCGCTGGCGAAAGACCCGCTGGTCTTCCCCAGCCCACAGTTCACCCGCAAATGCACCGACCAGGACTCGCCGCCGGACATCGAACCGGTGAACGAAGCCTGGCAGGAAGTGATCACGGGCTGAGGGGCAGAGCACGATGAGCCTGAGGCAGCGCCTGGTCCCCTACTGGCTTCTGGGACCGGGCCTGCTCTGGCTCCTCCTCTTCTTCGTCGTGCCCATGTACTTCATGGGCGAACTGGCGCTGCGCTCCGGCACGCTCACCACCGGCTACACCTTCGAATGGGCCTGGTCGAACTTTCCGGACTCGCTCTCGGGCCACACCGAGCAGATCCTCCGCTCCTTCTTCTACGCCGGGACCGCGACGGTGCTGGCGCTGCTGATCGGCTACCCGCTGGCTTACGCGATCGCCTTCCGCGCCGGACGCTTCAAGCTGCTGCTGCTGTTCGCTGTGATCGCGCCGTTCTTCACCACCTACCTGATCCGGACGATCGCCTGGAAAACGATCCTCAGCGACGACAGCCCGATCGTCAGCGTCCTGCAGACGCTCCAGCTGGTGCCGCAGGACGGGCGGGTGCTGGCCACTTCGGGTGCGGTGATCGCCGGGCTCACCTACAACTTCCTCCCCTTCATGATCCTGCCGCTCTACGCCAACCTGGAGCGGCTCGACCTGCGTTTGGTCGAAGCGGCCAAAGACCTCTACGCGTCCTCGCGCACGGCCTTCCTCAAAGTCACCCTGCCGCTGACGATGCCCGGGATCGTCGCCGGCGTCCTGCTCACCTTCATCCCCGCCTTCGGCGACTACATCAACGCGCAGCTGCTCGGCGGCACCCAGCAGGCGATGGTCGGCAACGTGATCCAGTCGCTCTACCTGAACCAGCGCGACTACCCGGAGGCGGCGGCGCTCTCCTTCCTGATGATGGCGCTGATCCTCGCCGTGGTCGTCATCTACATCCGCTTTGCCGGGACCGGGGCGTTCATGGGCGACGAGGACGAGGAGCCGGCGAGGTGAGCGCCGTGGCGGAACGCGCCTGGGGCTGGCTGCGGCGCAACGCGCTGCCGATCTACGCCGGTTTCGCCGTCGTCTACATGCTGATCCCGATCGTCGTCATCGCCGTCTTCTCCTTCGGCGAGACCCCGAAAGACAAACTCACCTTCGGCCTCGACAACGGCTTCACGCTCGAGTACTGGCGCACCGCCTTCTCGCTGCCGGAGCTGAACGAAGCGTTCCTGACCAGCCTTCGCCTGGCCGCCCTCTCGACCGCGATCTCGACCGCGATCGGGACGGCTATGGCGATCGCCCTGGTCCGACACCAGTTCTTCGGCCGGCGCGCGGCGAACCTGCTGATCGTGATCCCGATGGCGACCCCGGAGATCGTGATCGGCGCCTCGCTGCTCTCGATGTTCATCTACTACTCGTTCGCGCTCGGCTTCACCACGCTGCTGATCGCGCACGTGATGTTCTCGATCAGCTTCGTCGTCGTCGTCGTGCGCTCGCGGCTGATCGGGTTCGACCGCCATCTCGAGGAGGCGGCGGCGGACCTCGGGGCGACGCCGCTGGCCACCTTCCGCACGGTTACGCTGCCCCTGCTGGCACCAGGGATCGTGGCCGCTGCCCTGCTCGCCTTCGCCCTCTCGATCGACGACTTCGTGATCTCCAACTTCAACTCAGGGACGACCGTGACCTTCCCGCTCTACGTCTTCGGCGTCGCGCTGCGCGGCATCCCGGTCCAGGTCAACGCGCTGGCGACGCTGTTGTTCGCGGTGAGCGTGGTCGCGGTCGCGCTGGTGCTGTGGCAGCAGCGGCGCGCCGAGCGGATGGCGGCGGTGCGGCCCGAGCCCGAAGGCGCGGTCGTGCCGGCCCCCGGAGCGGCAACGACCGCATGACCGGCGACGGGCCTAAAACAGGACGTACTTCGACCGAAATCGGCCCGTCGGCGGGGGCGGCGGTGCGGCTGGCCAATTACGTCGGCGGTGCCTGGCGGCCGGCGGACGCGGTCGAAACGCTCGACGACGTCGACCCGGTCAGCGGCGAGGTCGCGGCGCTGGTGCCGCTCTCCGGCGCCGCCCAGGTGCGCGAGGCGGTCGCGGCGGCGCGGGCGGCGCAGCCCGGCTGGCGCGAGGTGCCGCCGCAGCAACGGGCGCGGGCGGTGCTGGCACTGCGCGAGGAGCTGCTGCGCCGGCGCGAGGAGCTGGTCGCGCTGGTCAGCGCCGACATGGGCAAGACGCTCGCCGACGCCGACGGCGAGGTCGGCCGCGGGATCGAGTCGGTCGAGTCTGCGGCGGCGATTCCCCACCTGCTCAAGGGCGAGACGCTGGAGGGCGTCGCCGCGGGGCTCGACGTCGAGCTGGTGCGCCAGCCGGTCGGCGTGGTCGCAGCCATCACCCCCTTCAACTTCCCGGCGATGATCCCGCTCTGGTTTCTCCCCTACGCGATCGCCTGCGGCAACTCGTTCGTGCTGAAGCCCTCCGAGCAGGACCCGCGCCCGGCCTCGCTGATCGTCGAGATGGTCGACTCGATCGCGGAGATCCCGCCCGGCGTCGTCAACCTCGTCCACGGCGGCCGCAACGCGGTGACCGCGATCTTGGAGGATCCGGGAATCGACGCGATCTCCTTCGTTGGCCGCGCCGAGACGGCGCGCTTCGTCGCCGAGCGGGCCGCTGCGACCGGCAAGCGGGTGCAGGCGCTTGGCGGCGCCAAGAACTCGCTGGTGGTGATGCCCGACGCCGATCTCGCGCAGGCGATGCCGGCGATCATGGGCTCGGCCTTCGGCGCCGCCGGACAGCGCTGCCTGGCGGGCTCGGTCTGCGTCGCGGTCGGCGACGAGTCCAGGCGGGCCGAGGTGCGGGCCGCGCTGGTCGCGGCGGCAACCGAGCTGCAGGTCGGCGCCGGCAACGATCCCGCCACCGACGTCTGCCCGATGGTCTCCGCCGCCGCCCGCGAGAAGGTCGCCGAAGCGATCGGGCGAGCGGAGCAGGACGGCGCCGAGTTGCTGCTCGACGGGCGTGGCGACGGCGGCCCGGCCGGGACGGTGCTCGGGCCGACGATCGCGGTCGCCGACGCCGAGTCGGAGCCGGCCCGGGACGAGCTGTTCGGCCCGCTGCTGACCGTCGTCGACGCGCCCGACCTCGACGCCGCGATCGAGTTCGTCAACGGTTCGCGCTACGGCAACGCAGGCGCCATCTTCACGCAGTCAGGAGAGGCGGCGAGGGAGTACCGCTACGGGGCCGAAGCGGGGATGCTCGGCGTCAATGTTGGGGTTCCGGCGCCGGTTGCCTGGTTTCCGTTTGCGGGATGGAAGGACTCATGTGACGGGGATCTGCATGCCAACGGAACCGACGCGGTGGACTTCTATACGCGGAAGAAGGTCGTTACTAGTCGGTGGTAGGGGAGGGGTCGGGGGTGTCCGGCCGCTTGCTGGGTTTTTCGCCGGGCGCGCTGCCTCTCTCGCTCGGTGGTCTGTGCGAAAAACAGGACGCCGCTGCTCGGCCGGACACCCCCGACCCCTCCCTCATCGACCGATGTGGAAGCCGACTAGTTCGGGGATGCGCGAGATCGCCTTGCTGAGAGAGCTGGGGGCGCGGCCTTCTGACTCGGCGTTCTCCTTGCTCATGATCGCCCGGCGGATCGTGTTGCCGCCTAGCCAGTGGAAGGGCTCGGGAGGAACGTGTTGGGGGGATGGGTCGACTAAAGGGAGGCGGCTGTACTCGTCGCTGCGGTCGAGTGCGAGCGAGGCGAGGACGCGGCCGACCATGTGGGACGGGCCGACGCCGTTGCCGGTGAAGCCGGCGGCAGCGAAGGTTCGGCCACCCTTCAACGGGACGACAACGGGGAGGTGGGTCGGGGAGACGTCGATCGGGCCGCCCCAGGCGTGGGTAAGGCGGCGGCCCTCCAGAGCCGGGAAGTAGGCGCGGAGGCGTTCCGCGGCCTGGGCGACGACCTCGGGGTCGACCTCGACCCGGCCCCGCAGGCGTCCGCCGAAGGCGATGCGGCCGCCGCCGAGGCCGAAGGCGATGCGGCCGTGGGGGGTGGCGCGGAAGTAGTGCAGCATCGTGCGGCAGTCGGTGATGCACTCGCCGCCGGTCCAGCCGACCTCCTCCAGCACGTCGGGAACCGGCTCGGTGAGGACTATGTGGGAGGACGTGACGGTGAGTGCGTTGCGCAGCGGGCCGCGCCTGCCCTTAGCCGCGCCGCCGATCGCGACCACCGCGGCGCGGGCCCTGACCGTCCCGGCGGGAGTGTTCGCCTCCACCCCGGCCGGAGAGTCCCGCAGCCGGCGGACCGGCGAACGCTCGTAGACCTCCACCCCGGCCGCGCGCAGGCGGTCGCGCAGCCCCATTGCCAGCCTCGCCGGCTGCACCGTGGCGGCATCGGGGTAGAAAGCGCCGCCGCGGAAGGCGGGCGAGGCGCAGCGGGCGGCGACCTCCTCGGGAGCGAGAGGCTGGAGCGCGTCGGTCGCCCCCACCGCGCGGCAGGCGTCCAACACGTCGCTCCAGGTCCGGTCCTGCGCCGGCGCCGTCGATACCTGCAGATACCCCCCACGCCGAAACCCGGCGTCAACCCCCTGGCTCTCGCATAAGGACGCGATCCCCTCCACGGCCTCCCGCGCGGCGTGCGCAACCGCCAAGGCCCCCTCGTCCCCCCAGCGCCGCCGCATGTTCGGCAGCGAGAACCACATCACGTTGCAGAACCCACCATTGCGCCCACTGGGCCCCCACCCACACACGTCCGCCTCCAACAACACCACCCGAGCCGCGGGCTCCAACACCTTGATGTGCCACGCAGCCCACATCCCGGCATAACCACCGCCAACCACGACCACATCCGCGCTTCGGTCGCCGCTCAGCGGGAGCGTTGGCTCGATCTCCCCGACCTCCTCCAACCAGTACCCATGCGCAGTGTGCTTCATTGGCATGCCGAGTGTGGCAGCTGGGTAGGGTGCGCTCGTGGCCACCTTCGACGCCCTCGCAAACCTCCCGCTGGAGATCGACGGCTACGACCTTGAGGGCCTGGAGCTGCAGATCCCCGGCTTCGAACGCCTCTCGACCGTAATCCACCTCAAGGGCGGCGGCGAGGAGGGCCTCGGCGAGGACGTCACCTACGACGCGCTCGACCACGTCGCGCTGCAGGACGCCGGCCCCACGCTCTACCTCACCGGCCACGCGACGCTGGGCGAGTTCTGCGAGTTCATGGGAGGCGTCGACACCTTCCCGACCGAGCCCCAGCGCGACGTCTCGCGGCGCTACCGCCGCTGGGCCTTCGAGTCGGCGGCGCTCGACCTCGCCCTGCGCCAGTCCGGGATCGGGATCGAGGAGGCACTCGGCCGCGAGGCCCAGCCGGTCGACTTCGTCTGCTCGATGCGGCTCTCGCCGGGCGAAGACCGGCCCTCGGCGATCGAGACGCTGCGCCGCAAGCTCGATCCCTACCCCGGCCTGCGCTTCAAGCTCGACCCGACCAACGACTGGACCGACGAGCTGATCGCCGAGCTGGTCGGGACCGGCGCGATCGACTCGCTCGACCTGAAGGGCTTCTACAAAGGCACCGTGGTCGACGTCGAGACCGATCCGGTCCTCTACGGCAAGCTGATCGAGGCCTTCCCGGAAGCCTGGCTGGAGGATCCCGACGTGAACGACGAGACCCGGCCGGTCCTCGAGCCGGTCCACGATCGCCTCACCTGGGACGCGCCGATCCACTCGATCGCCGACATCGAGGCGCTGCCCTGGGAGCCGAAGATGGTCAACGTCAAGCCGTCGCGGATCGGCGGCCTGCGCGACCTCTGCGAGACCTACGACCACTGCGCCGAGCACACGATCGGCGCCTACGGCGGCGGCCAGTGGGAGCTCGGCGTCGGCCGCGGCCAGATCCAGGTCCTCGCCTCGCTCTTTCACCCGGACACTCCGAATGACACCGCCCCGCGCGGCTACAACGAAGCCGACCCACCCCCCGGCCTGCCGGTCAGCCCGTTGCAACCGCAGCTGACTCCGACAGGCTTCCGCTGGGACAGCTAAATCGTTAGGGAAACCTGACGTTCTCTTCGGCTGACCGAATCCGGCGTTTCGGCTACGTTCCCTTCACCCCGCCCCCGCGAACAAGGAGTGAGCATGGCCGAGAAGAGCTTTGCCGACGCGTTGAACGAGCAGATCGCCAACGAGTTCGCCGCCTCGCAGCAGTACGTAGGCGCCGCCGTCTACTACGACGCCGAGACCCTGCCCCGGCTCGCTCACTTCTTCTACCGCCAGGCGCTCGAGGAGCGCGAGCACGCGATGATGATGGTCCAGTACCTGCTCGACGTCGATGAGGCGGTGCACATCCCCGACATCAAGTCGCAGGAGACGACCTACGCGGACGGCAGCGCCCCGGTCAAGATGGCGCTGGAGCAGGAGAAACGGGTCGGCCAGGAGATCTTTGCCCTGTTCGAGCTCGCCCGCGAGGTCAAGGACTACCGCGCCGAGCAGTTCATGCAGTGGTTCGTCAAGGAGCAGGTCGAGGAGGTCGCGCTGATGCAGGACCTGCTCAACGTGGTCGAGCGCTCGAAGGACAACCTGCTGCTGGCCGAGGACTACATCGCGCGGGAGAACCCCGGCGAGGGGGATTCGGACCCGACCAAGCCGCCGGCGGCCGGCGAGGGCTGATCAGCCCAGCCAGCCCGCTTTCTTCCGCATCGCCGTGATGCGGCGGAACTCTGCGATGTCCTCGCGAAGCGCCGCCGGAGCGGGGGCCGGGAGGAAGCGAGCCGGCAGCGGTGACTCCATCACGCCGTCCTCTCCCTTGACGACGCGGTAGGCGCGGGCGCCTCGCTGGGCGGTGACGGCGGAGGGAGATCCGTTCCCTTCCCAGATCAGGCCGGCGTAGTCGTCGAGGCCGTAGCCGCCCGGCATCCCGTTGCCGACCGCGTCTAGATAGGCGGCGCGGCGGTCGGGTTCGTTGTTGTAGTGGACGCAGAGGCTGCCGCCGAGCAGGCCCAGCCCGGCACCCGGCTCGGCCTTGCCCGAGGACTTGGTGATCCCGGCCTCGAACCAGCACATCGCCCCGGCGCTCTGCCCGGCGAGGACGATCCCCTGCCGCCAGGCGATGCTGAGGATCGCCTCCAGCTCGTGCGCCTCCCAGACCGCGAGCAGGTTGAGCAGGCTGCCGCCGCCGACGTAGATCAGGTCCTGGGCGAGGAGGTGGTCGCGCAGCTCGACCGGGCGGCGGCCGAGGCGGAAGAGGGAGACGTCGGAGGGATCGCAGGGCCGCTCGCCGAAGGCGGCGTAGAAGCGGCCGATCTGGTCGGAGGTGTCGCCGCTCGCCGTCGGCAGGATGCAGATCCGCGGCCGGCCCTCGGCGCGTTCGGTCGCCAGGCGCAGCATCAGCTCGCAGACGGCCCGGTCGGGCGGGCGGGCGGTGAAGTCATGGCCGCCGAGGGCGAGAACGCGGGAGATCATCACGCCGCGACGGCGGTCGACATCGCGTCGGGCAGCGGCGCCAGGTAACGAGTGGCGCCGGGGTCGCCGAGGTAGGCGGTTGCGATCCGCATCTCGACCACGCGGTCGCCGACGAGGTCGAGCCGGTAGCCGCGCGCCCTCGGCCGCGAGGCGACGACGCGGCTCAGCTCGGTGCCGGTGAAGTGCAGCGCCGCGCCGTCCTCGGCGGCGTAGCCGGAGCGCATCCCTTCCCGCAGGAACTCGTGGTAGGCGAGGCGCCGGCTCGAGGTGGGCTGGTAGTGGACGCAGTTGCTGAACGGCAGCAGGCCGATCCCCTCGACCCGCCGCGGCTGGCCGTGGAAGCCGCTCACCGCCTCCGCGAACCAGCACAGGGAGCCGGCCGAGAGTCCGCAGAGGACCACCCCCCGCTCCCACGCTTCGCGCAGGATCTCGTCGATCCCGTGGGCCCGCCAGACGCCGAGCATGCTGAGGACGCTGCCGCCGCCGACGTAGATCAGGTCCTGGGAGAGGAGGTGCTCGCGCAGGTCGGCCGGGCCCTGCTCGCGACGGAACAGGGAGATGTGGCTGGCCTCGCAGCGGTCGGCCGGGAAGGCGCGGTAGAAGCGGACCACGTAGTGGTCGGCGTCGCCGCTGGCCGACGGCAGGAAACAGACACGAGGGCGCGCGGCGCCGGTCAGGTCGAGGACGTAGTCGTCGAGCAGCGGATTCCCGGACTCCATCGAGAACCCGCCGCCGCCGAAGGCGACGATCTGTCGGAGCGTCTTCGGCATGGATAGATGTTCGGCGAGGCGCGGCCCGAACTCGTTGTACAGCGGTCCGAAGTTCGGCGGCGTGCGCTCTCCCGCATGTACAGTGGATCCCCCGGGGCAGCCGTATTGTTAACTCGGTACTGATTCGTCCACCGAGGCGCGCCCGGGGTGTACAATCGCGTTTATCGTGGACCCGCTCAGTGGACTGATCGAGCAGGAGCATCTGCCGGCCGGTCGCGCGGACCTTGCCGAGCCGCTGATCGCCCACTCGCAGCGCGAGCGGATCCTCGTCGCGATGGCCGAAAGCTGTGCGACGAAGGGCTACGGCGCGACGACCATCGCCGACATCGTCGAGCCGGCCGGCGTCTCCCGCGCCACCTTCTACGAGCTTTTCAAGGACAAAGAGGACTGCTTCCACGCCGCGATGGAGGTCTCGCTGGCCGACGCGATGGGCCGCGTCCTCGCCGTCTACTCGCCCGACAAGCCCTGGGCGACGATGGTCCGCGACGCCGCCGCTGCCTTCCTCGACCTGCTCGCGAGCCGGCCGGCCTTCGCCCGCATGGCGCTGGTCGAGGCGCCCTCGACCGGCGAGCGGGCCTTCGAGCTCTACGCCTCCGGCAAGCGGGTGCTGCAGTCGCTGCTCGACCGCGGGCGCGACGACCCGGTTGAGGAAGAAGCGATCCCCTCCAGCGCCGGGCGCGCCGCCCTGGCCGCCGCCGAGTCGCTGATCGTCGGTCAGATCCTCGCCGGCAACACCGAGCGGCTACCCGAGCTGCTCCCCGACATCGTCTACATCACGATCGTTCCCTACCTCGGCCAGGACGAGGCGCTGCGCCAATCCAGGGAAGCCGAGAAACTCCTGAACTCCGCCGGCGGCTGACCGGATGGAGTCGGCGGGGGGGAGAGAGCGGTGGCGTCCCCCCCGGGGGCGTCACCGGCTGCCGCCGGAGGTAATCAGCCGCTCGCAGCGCGAGCGGCTGCTGGAAACGGCGGTCCGGGTCGTCGCCACCAAGGGCTACGCCGCGGCGACGATCGGCGACCTGACCAAGGAGGCGGGGATCTCCCGCACCACCTTCTACGAGCTGTTCGACGACAAGGAAGCCTGCTTCCTGGCCGCCTACGACAACGCGGTCGACACCTTCGTCCGGCAGATCGTCGACGCCTACGAGTCCGAGCAGCGCTGGCCGGAGCGCGCTCGGGCGGGCCTGGAGACCCTGCTCGCTGCGCTTGCCGCCGACCCGGCGCTGGCTCGCCTGGCGCTGGTCGACATCGGGTCCGCCGGCCCGGCCGCGCAGCGCCGCTACCGGGCGGCGATCCAGCGGCTGACGCCGCTTTTCGAGGAGGGGCGGGACTTCGCGCCGGGCGGCCGCGGGCTGCCGGCGAACACCTCGCGGATGGCGATCGGGGGCGTCACCGGGCTGATTTCCGACGAGCTCGTTTCGGGACGCGCGGAGGATTTGCCAGGTTTGCTTTCGGATCTCCTTTTTGCCACGCTGGTGCCCTACATCGGTCCCAATGCGGCTGCCCGGGAGGTGCACGAGCTAACTCGATAAACGCCCTCGTACACACGACCGCTATGATCCATATACTGGGTAGTTCTCACATGGCGGTCTGGCCGATGGCAAGTACCGAATCACGGCGTCAACTCATCCTCGAAGCGATGGTCCGGGTGGTGGGCCGCAAGGGCTACAAGCTCACCTCGGTGGCCGACGTGATCGAGGAGGCGGGCACCTCCCGCACCACCTTCTACAAGCACTTCGACGACAAGCAGGAGTGCTTCCTGGCGGCCTACGACATGGCCGTCGAACGTGTCCTCGACGAGGTCGTGACCAACTGCGACGGCACCGAGTCCTGGCTGGAGCGGGTGCGGATCGGGCTGACGACCATCGTCGACCTCTTCGCGCTGGATCCCGAGCTGGCCCGGACCGCGATCGTCGAGGTCGCCGCGGCGGGAGCCGATGCGCGGCAGCGACACTGGAACGCGATCAGCCGCTTCACCGAGTTCCTCGAGGAGGGCAGCGACCTGGCCGGCGGCCGCGAGCTGCCCGACAACATCGCCCTGATGGCGGCCGGCGCGGTCTCGGGGCTGATCTTCGACGAGCTGCTGACCGGGCGGGCCGAGCGGCTGCCCCAGCTCCTCCCCGACCTGCTCTTCGCGCTGCTGGTCCCCTACATCGGCCCCAGCGCGGCGGCCGAGGAAATGCGCCGGGCAGCGACCGGCTGACGACCGGACCCCAGACCGGCCGTCAGCCCCCCTGTCTAGATGAAGTCGATCTCGCGCCGCAGCTTGTTGCGCACCCGGTGCAGCCGGACCTTGACCGTCCCTTCCGGGATGCCGAGGCGGCGGGCGATGCCTGCTTGAGTCAGGTCCTCCTCGTAACGGAGACGGACCAGCTGCCGCTCGCGCTCGTCGAGGCAGCCGAGGGCGGCGTGGATGTCGGCCCGCTCGACCGTCGCCAGCACCCGCTCGTCGTCGACGCCGACGTCGGTCTCCATCGTGTCGACCGGATCGGGGCGGACGCGGGCGTGCAGGCGGAAGGCCTCGTTGCGGACGATCGTCGCCAGCCACTGCTTGCGGCTGCCTTCGTCGCGCAGGGTCGAGCGGCGGCGCCAGGCGCGCAGCAGCGCTTCCTGGGCGATGTCCTCGGCCTCGCTCGGATTCTTCGCGTAGCGGTAGGCGAGGCGCAGGCAAACCCTTTGCGCGTCGTCCCATTCCCAGCCGTCTCCGGCTTCTGCTCCCCGGCCCGCTCGTTGATCGATTTCACGAAGCTGCACGGTCGTCGAACAAACTAGCAAAATAAACCAGTGGAACTTTGTTAAGGATTTTCCGGTCTCGTAGTGCATGGGAGCAGCAGCAGTCCAGCCGGGGAGCCAGTGGGCAGAGCAGGCCTACGAGGCGATCGCCCCCGTCTACGACGATTTCACCGCCCACCACGACTACGAGCTTTGGCTGGGCAATCTCCTCCCGGAACTTTGCCGCCACGGGTTGAGCGGGAATCGCCTGCTCGACGTCGGCTGCGGGACCGGGAAGAGCTTCCTGCCGATGCTCGAACGGGGCTGGGAGGTGACCGCGTGCGACATCTCGCCGTCGATGCTCGAGCTGGCGAGGGCCAAGGTCGGCGATGCGGCGCGACTGAGCGTCCAAGACATGCGGGAGCTGCCGGTGTTCGGCAAGTTCGACCTCGTCTGGGCGCTCGACGACGCGGTCAACTACCTGCTCAGCACCGAGGAGCTGAGGGAAGCGCTGGGCGGGATGCGGGCCAACCTGGCCCCCGGCGGGCTGTTGCTGTTCGACGTCAACACGCTGCAGACCTACCGCTCGTTCTTCGCCGAAACCGAGCGGGTCGAGCGGGGCGGGCGGCAGCTCGTCTGGCGCGGCCAGGCCTCGGCCGACACCGCGCCCGGATCGATCAGCGAGGCGCACTTCGAGGTCGGGGCGGCGCCGGGGAGCCGCGCCGAGCCCGAGACCCACGTCCACCGCCAGCGCCACTTCCCCGAAGCGGAGGTGCTGGAGACCCTCGACGCGGTCGGCCTCGACTGCCTCGACGTGTTCGGCCACGGCTTCGACGCGGTGCTGCGCCAGCCGGTCGAGGAACTGGTCCACTCCAAGGCCGTCTACATCGCCTGCTTGGCGTAGATCAGAAGATCTGAGCCTCGGCGAAGCCGGCGATCAGGACCAGCCAGGCGCCGATCTCGGCGGCCATCAGGCTGACCATGAAGGCGCCCATACCCGGCGCCGGATCGCGGAACTGGTTGTCGGTGTCCTGCCGCCACCCGTGCCAGGCATAGCCGGCAACCGCGGCGTAGAAGTAGAACGTCATCGCCCCGGCGGCCACCAGGTTGACCACCGTCCCCCACCCGCTCAGCTCGACGAAGGTCGCAACGAGCAGCAGGGCGAAGCTGTACAGCAGCGCAGCCCGGTGCCCGATGTCGACATACGGATGCGCCTGCCCCTCCTCCGAATCGAGGATCTGCCGGTACTTCCACGCCCCGAGCAGCAGCGCCCAGAGGAACATCAGGGCCGCCGCGAGCAGCACTGCTTTCGTGTCGGCGCCTAGCTCCATGCCTTCAGATTGCGCATCTGTGAGTACTCAGTGAAATGTTAGGGTCGATCTCCATGGACGCTGAGATCATCATCGCCGTTCTCGGCTTGGTGGGTACCGTCGGCGGGTCCATCGGCTCCTACCTGGGAGCTCGCCGGAAATATAAGGCGGAGATCGAGCGCCTCGAACACGAGCGCGACGAAGAGCGCGAGCGCCAGCTCGAAAGGGCCCAGGTCGGCTACCGCAAGCTGTACGAGAAGTTCATGAAGCACTTCGAGGAAGCCGAGAACGCCGATGACGGGCGGGCCCGGTTGCACGACGATTACGTCGAGATCCAGGTCGTCGGCTTCAAGCCGGTCTGCACCGCCCTCGACGAGTTCTGGCCCGAGGACCACCGCATCGCCGGCGAATTACCGCTCCGAGAGAAGCGCGCTCCGCTCCTCCAAGCCATGCGCCTCCACGGCTCGATCCGCCTCAAAGATCTCGACGCGATGCGAGGTCGAGGCGAAGCTTGACTTTCACCGAGCGCGTCGATCTTGGCGTCTGACCGAGAAGGCAACTCGAAGCGCCTCAGACCCGAGCACCTCCGATACGGGAGCGACGGGACTCGAACCCGCGACCTCCGGCGTGACAGGCCGGCGCTCTAACCAACTGAGCTACGCCCCCGAGGGATGGGCGAGGTCTCGCCCGGGGGGGATTATCTCAGGGTCGCTGGATTAGGAGCTGGAAGGGGGCGCTGGAGCGGCGGATCGCCTCCAGCTGAAGGCTGAGGCGGGACTGGCCACAGATCGTGAAGTTGAGCTGGCGGCGGACGCTGAGGCCCTGTCTCGATGTGCGCAGGACGCGGCCGGAGGGGCTGGTCAGGCTGAGCTGGTAGCGGCGGCGTTCGTCGCCTGGGCGCAGGCTGACGGTCCCGTCGAGCGGGGTGCGGAACGACGTGGCGGTGGCCTGCCTGCCCGCCGGGGCGCGGCCCTCGACCCGGATGACGGTTCGGCCCAGCCACGGATGGAGTGTGTCTTCGCGAATCGCCCGGAAGGCGTCCGCGTCCGGCTCCAGGAACGCCGCCCACTTCCACTTCGGCTCGCCCTCGCGGAAGTGGTAGCGAGCGAAGGCCTCGGCGAACGCCTCGCCGGGATTTTCGTAGTAGCTGAGGCCCTCGTCGCCCGGGACGAGGGCGCCGCGCCGGTGAGCCTGGCAGATGCGCTCGTGGCTCGACCAGCGCGGCGTGCCCCAGTCGATTGCCGCCGGGAATGGCGCCGGGCTTTCCCTGTGTGAAGCAACGTGGTGCCCGTACTCATGTGCGAGCACGAACTCGCGGCTGGCCCCGTCGTAGGCCGACATGTCGCTGCCGCTGATGACGATCTTGTCCTCACTCGGGAAGTAGCAGGCCTGAGCGCCGTAGCCGCAGTCGAACTCGATCTGGAACGGCGCGTCGAGCTGGACCGTGAGCAGGCTGATCTCGGGGCCGTGGATCAGGGTGCCGAGGAAGCTGGCGATCCCCTGCGGGTCCACGGCATCGCAGGACGCCTGGCACGCCGACGTCACAGATACCGCAACCGTCGCCCCGCTGCCGTCATTGACCGGGTAGCGAACCGCCGACGTGGTGGCCGAGATGTGCGCGGCCGCCGCGCCCGGGTCGTCGATCACGATGTCGCGCACCCGCTCCGCCCCGGCCGCCGGAGCGGCGAGGAGGAGGATCATGGCTATGCCCGCAAGCGCCCCCGCCGGGCGCTTGCTCAAGGAGCAGGTCCCGAATCTATTTGGGAGGACGTGGCAACGGTCACAACCTGCTCGACAAGGTAGCTCGCAGATCGCATCTATGGAAGAGGCCGTTTTCCACAGCCGTACCGATCCGGATGCGACTTTCCGGCGTACGGCTACGATGGGCGCGCCTTGATCGTCGAGCGCACCGAGAACCCGACTTGGCTGTCCAACGCCTACCTCGTCGCCGACGAGACCGGTGGCAAGGGAGTGCTGATCGACGGCAACGACGAGCTGGGGCTGCTGCTGGAGCGCGCCGAGCGGGACGGGATCGAGATCACCCACGTGCTCGTCACCCACCCCCACCCCGACCACGTCGCCGGGCTGGCGGCGGCGCGCGAGCGGCTCGGCAACCCGCCCTTGGTCGCCCACCCCGAGGCGGCGGCCGAAATCGACGAGGACGTGGCCGAGACGCTCGCCGACGGCGAGAAGCTGAATACCGGCGGGCTTGAGATCGAGGCGATCTTGACGCCGGGGCACGCCACGGGACACATCGCCCTGTTCGTCAACGGGACCGACCTCTTCACCGCCGACGTCCTCTTCAAGGGGACGGTCGGGGGGACGATGGCGCCCGGCGCGAGCGGCTTCGCCGACCTGCAGTCCTCGGTGATGCGGCTGATGGAGCTGCCGCCGGAGACCGCGGTCCACCCCGGCCACCGCGAGCCGACCACGATCGGCGAGGAGTGGGAGGGCAACCCCTTCGTGCGGATCTGGCGCGGCCTCGACGAGACCGGCGAGGAGAACGTCACGGTCTGGGGACGGCCGGCGACCCTGAAGCTCTGGGCGCCGGACTACGACGGCGGCAACAAGGCCTGGATCGTCTTCGCCGACGATGGCCTGGAGGCCATCGTCGGCGGCTCGCAGGTCGAGCGGGCTTAGCGGATCACAGCTTCCATTAGGAGCCAGCAGCCGTCGGTGTCGGTCGCAGGGCTGAACGGCTGGCGCGGGTACTTGGAGCCCTGGTAGATCAGCGTGTTGTCGCCGCCGGAGGAGCAGCGGAGCATCGAGGTGCCGCTGGTGCGGATGGCGAGCTGCTGGCCCTTCTTCACCGGTACGTCGACGTCGAAGGTCTCCACCCGGTAGTTGCCGCTCTCCCAGTCGGCTTCGCTCTGTCCGAAGTGGAAGAGTTTTGGGCCCAGGGCGACGACCTTGAGTTCGTTCGAGCCGAACAGGGTCGAACGCTTGACCTTGGCCACCTGCAGCCGGAAGATCCCGGGGCCGCCGGCGATCAGGCGGATCTTCCTGATCGTGCCGCTGCGAGGGGCCAGTTCGCCCCCGTCCGGGCGCCCGTAGGCTTCGTTCTGGACGTAGGTGCAGGGCAGGGGGCGCTTCGTCTGACTGCACATCAGGCCCGGCAGCGAGTTGGACGGCTGCACGGTCCGGTCGAGCTTGGCGCCGAACTTGACCGGGGCGGCTCCGAGGCCGGTCGCCGGGGCGACCGTCAGCGCGAGGCTGGCGACGACGGCGAGGAGCGCGATCCTCTGGGCGGTGCTGGTGCGGGTCATCGAAATCTCCTTTGTCTCAGGTTGGGGCGTGAGGACAGCTTCGGCGCCTGTCGGCTCTGCGCCCAGGGACCCAAGGGGTGGACTCGCTCACCCCTTCCAGTGCGCTTTATCCGTCGATGAGACGGAAAAGGCGCACTGGAACCGCCCGGGAGGTCCCTAGGATCAGCCGATGAGCTCCGAGCCCCGCTCGACCAGCGCCCCCGAGCTGAAGGCCCAGATCGAGGCCGAACGCGGCGGGCGGCCCTTCCTCGTCTATCGCGACAGCGAGGACGAGCAGCGGATCGTCGTCGTCGAGGCGGGGACGGACGCGCTCTGGGTGGGACGGGGCGAGTCGGCCGATCTGCGGCTCGACTGGGACGAGGAGGTCTCCGCCCTGCACGCCCAGATCGAGGTGGTGCGCGACGAGTGCACGCTGCTCGACGACGGTCTCTCCCGCAACGGCTCCTTCGTCTGCGAGGAGCGGGTCGACGGCCGGCGCCGCCTGCGCGACGGCGACACGCTGCGCTTCGGCCGCACCGGCGTCCTCTTCCGCCGCCCCGGCGAGGGCGCGCCCGAAGCCACGGTCGCGGCGAGCCAGGTGCCGACCGCGGCGAGCGTCTCCCCCGGCCAGCGCCGCATCCTCATCGCCCTCTGCCGACCCTTCAAGGACGGCGGCAACTTCGCCACGCCGCCGACCAACCAGGCGATCGCCGCCGAGCTGCACCTCAGCGTCGACGCGGTCAAGACCCACATGCGGGCCCTCTTCGAGAAGCTGGGGGTCGAGGACCTGCCGCAGAACCGCAAGCGGGTTGCCCTGGTGGAGCGCGCCCTGCAGAGCGGCGTCGTCAGCCGGCGCGAGCTTTAGCCCTGCACGCGCGTTAGGTCCATATGCGACTGATCCTCGCCCTGCAGGCGACCGAAGTCCAGGACTTCTTCTTCGACTGGTACCCGATCTTCGGGGTCTTCTTCATGTTCGCCCTGCTGATCGTCTTCGTCACCTTGCTGCGCGGCACGCTCGGCGCGACCAAGCCGGAGACGGTGAAGGCGAGCAAGACCGAGCCGGTGCTGTGGGAGGAGGTGCAGGGGGTCGACGCCGCCAAGGACGAGCTGATGGACGTCGCCGAGTGGCTGCGCGATCCCGACCGCTTCGCCGCCCTCGGCGCCCAGCCACCGCGCGGCGTGCTGCTCTTCGGCCCCCCGGGGACGGGCAAGACGATGCTGGCGCGGGCGGTTGCCGCGCAGGCCGGCGTCGACTTCTTCTCGGCCTCGGGCTCGAGCTTCGTGGAGATGTTCGTGGGGAGGGGTGCCGCCAGGATCCGGCGGCTGTTCAAGGAGGCGCGCAAGTCGGGGCGGGCGGTGATCTTCATCGACGAGCTCGATGCGGTGGGGGGTGCGCGCAGCGGGGGCGGCGGTGACGGCGGATCGAGCGAGCGCGAGCAGGCGCTCAACCAGCTCCTGGTCGAGCTGGACGGGTTCGAGAAGGACCCCGGCACGGTGATCGTGATCGCCGCCTCCAACTACGTCGAGAAGCTCGACAAGGCGCTGCTGCGGCCGGGGCGCTTCGACCGTCAGGTGCTGGTGGCGCCGCCGGACCGCGACGGCCGCGAGGCGATCCTGCGCGCGCACGCCAAGGGCAAGCCGCTCGGCGCCGACCTCGACCTGACCGACGTCGCCCGCAAGACGACCGGAATGACCGGCGCCCAGCTCGCCAACGCGCTCAACGAGGCGGCGATCATCGCCGGGCGCGCCGGGCGCAAGGCGATGGCCCGCGAGGACCTCGACGAGGCGCTGCTGCGCCAGTCGGTCGGCTCGCAGCAGGCGCGGCGGCTGAACCAGAAGGAGCGGCGGATCGTCGCCTACCACGAGGCGGGGCACGCGCTCTGCCGGCGGCTGCTCGGACTCGACCCGCCGGAGATCCTCAGCATCGTTCCGCGCGGGCCGGCGCTCGGCTTCGTCGGCCACTCGCCGCAGGAGGACACCTATTTGAAGTCGCGCGAGGAGCTGCTCGACGAGGTGGTGACGCTGCTGGGCGGGCGCGCCGCCGAGGAAGAGGTGCTGCAGCAGTCCTACTCCGGCGCGGTCGACGACCTGCACCGGGTACACGCGGTCTGCAAGCAGATGGTCGCCGAGTTCGGGATGGGAGTGGCGCTGGACGCCGACGGCGCGGCGCCGATCGCGCTGCCGACCGGCGACTACGCGCTCTCGGATCGGACGCGCCGTGACGTCGACGTGGCGGCGATGACGCTGGCCCGCGAAGCCCACCGGCGAGCGCGGGCGCTGCTCGCGGCCAACCGCGAGTGCCTCGACAACCTCGCCGCCAACGCGCTGGAGCGCGAGACGCTGACCCGCGAGGACCTCGACGAGATCTTCGCCGCGCACGAGCTGCACGAAGAGGATCCGGTTGCAGCTGTGGCCACGCTGCTCTAGCAGCGCTACCCTCAGAGGATGGGCAGGGGGAAGGGCAGGGCGGTTTTACTGACTGCGCTGATTGCGCTGCTCGTCGCATCCGGCACCGCAAGCGCGATCAAGTTCCGCGGCGGGGACCTCGTGATCACCGCCAACGGCGGCTTCACGCCGACGGCGCTGCCGAAGTACCGCGATGCGCCGATCACCCTCTACGGAGGCGGCAAGATCTCGACCGTCTCGGGCAAATTGCCGCCGATCCTGGAAAAGCTCGCGCTCGAATTCGACCGCCACGGCTCGGTCCAGACGACCGGCCTGCCGGTCTGCACCGGGGGCCGACTGGAGGCGACCACGGTGCCGGCCGCGCGGCGCAACTGCCCGGGGGCGATCGTCGGCAAGGGCCGCGGCAGCGCGATCGTCAAGTTCCCCGAACAGGCGCCGATCCCGATCTCCTCCCCGATCACGCTCTTCAACGGGCCCAAGGTGCGCGGCTTCGACTCCGTCCTCGCCCACGCCTACACGACGGTCCCGGTCCCGACCACGTTCGTCGTCCCGGTTGTGATCGAAAAGATCAACAAAGGCGTCTACGGCTACCGCACCGAGGCGACGATCCCGGTGATCGCCGGCGGCGCCGGGGTCCCGATCTCCGGCTCGCTGCGGATCGGCAAACGCTGGACCTACAAAGGCAAGCGCTACAGCTTCGTCAACGCGCGCTGCGAAACGGGGCACCTGCAGGCGCGGGGCGAATTCAGCTTCAAGGACGGCACCTTCCTCAGCGGCACGATCGTCAGGGGCTGCCAGGTCCGCAAGTAGGATCTGCGGAACCGTGACATCAACTGGTGACAGCGAGTTCTACTTCCCGCCGGGCCGCTCGATGGCGCGCCGGGTCCACGGCGAGCGCTCGGTCGGGCTGCTCTACGGGCAGCGGGCGCTGCTGATCGGGGCGCTGGAACCGCTCACCTACACCGGGACGATGCTGGAGACCCGCGCCGGCGACCGGCCGTTCGAGCGGCTCGCCCGCACCGCGAAGATCCAGGAGACCGTCTTCCTCGGCACCCGCGAGGAGGCCGACAAGGTGCTGGCGCGGGTCCACCGCCTGCATGAGACGGTCAAGGGGGAGCTGCCCGAGGCCGCCGGACCCCATCCCGCCGGCACGCCCTACTCCGCCTTCGACCCCGAGCTGATGCTGTGGACGCTGGCGGTGATCGCCGACTCGGGGCGGGAGATGTACGAGACGCTGGTGCGGCCGCTGAGCGAAGCCGAGCGCGAGGACCTCTGGCAGGACTACGTGCGCTTCGGCGAGCTGTTCGACCTGCCGCGCAACGAGGTGCCGGGCAGCCACCGCGAGTTCAAGGCGTGGTTCGACGGCATGCTCGCCGCGCCCGACCTGCAGGCGACCGAGCACGGGCTGCAGATGGCGCCGCTGGTCGCCTTCAAGCAGCCGGTGCCGGTGCCAGCCCGCGGCAACATCGCCCTGCAGAACCACATCATCAAGGGCACGCTGCCGCCCCAGGTACGCGAGATCTTCGGCATCCGCTGGACCAGGGCGCACGAGTCGAGCTTCCGCACGATCGCCGCCGCCCACCGCCGCGCCCGCCGCGCCTTCCCCTACCGATTGCGCCGCGGCCGCAACGACGTCTTCTTCGACGTCGTGACGAAGGCCGAGCGCGAGCGCGGCGGCACGGTGACGCCGCAGCTGCGGGCTCGCGCGTCCTGCGGACCGAGTTAGCTTCTAGCCTGGGGCGATGGGCGGTACTGGGCTCGAACCAGTGACCCCCTCCTTGTAAGGGAGGCGCTCTCCCAACTGAGCTAACCGCCCGGGAGTTTGATTATGCGCCAAAGCGGCCGGGTAGGCGAGCAGAGACATCCGGAGGCAGCCCTAGGGTCGAAGTGCCTGGAGGCGCCCCATGGGGACACGCATTCGAACATCGGGATTGATCGCGGTTCTCGCGCTGAGCCTGCTCGCTGCCGCTCCGGCGGCCGCGCAGGAGCGGACGGTCGTCGTCAAGGGATCGGCGACCCAGGAAGTGCCGAACGACACCGCCAAGCTCGGCTTCTCGGTGACCAAAGAACGGAGGTCGCGGTCGGAGGCGCTGCGCGTCGTCTCGGTCCGCCTGCGGGAAGTGATCGCGGCTGTGCAGACGATCCCCGGCGTGGGACCGGGCGACGTCACGACCGGGCAGATCTCGATCCGCAAAGTCCCGCGCGGGAAACGCCCCCTCTACCGGGCGAGCGAGGGCATCACGGTGATCCTGCACGAGCCCGGCCGGGCCGGTGAGCTGATCAGCGCGGCCATCGCGAACGGAGCGACCGGCAGCAACGGGCCGGACTTCTTCCCCGGCAATCCCGAAGCGGCCTACAACAACACGCTGATCGCGGCCTTCGACCAGGCCAAAGCGAAGGCCTCCGCCCTCGCCACCCGAGCCGGGGCAACTCTGGGCCCGGCGATCACCATCGAAGAAGGCACCGAAGTCGTCCCCAGCCAACCTCAGTCCCGCAGCAAACAGGATGCAGCCGAGCCGGCTCCCCCGGTCAAGCCAGGCGGCTCGACGGTGACGGCCACGGTGCGAGTCGTCTTCGCCCTTCAGTAGGCGGATACGCGGAGGGCATCCGCCTCGCGTAGCGTTCGGCGCATGGATTCGGCGATCTTCTGGCGGGTTGCCCCGGTACAGGCGATGGCTGTCGTGGTCCTCTCGCTGCTGCTTGGCCTGCTTCTGCCGCACAGCTTCTTCGAGGCCTGGGGCTGGCTGACCGGTCCCCTCGCCTGGCTGCTCTGCGCCCGTTTCACCGCCTGGGTCGTCGGCCTGCCGCCCATGCCGGTCCTGATCCGGGCCCTGCTGGCCGGGATCCCCAGCCTGCTCTTCGTCCTGCTCGGCCTGCACTGGCTCGGAGCCCTCGCGGCCGTCTGCCTCTTTGCCGCGCTGTGCGCGCAGCTGCCCCGGCCACTGGCCGACAGCGCTCCTTGAGTCGACGAGCGGGTCGAGACATTGCGATGAGTTTCGGACGGGTAGCCGGTCTTAGTTCGTAGATCCCCTGTTTCCCAGCAAGAGGAGGCCACCATGGCGCAGAAAATCGTCCCCAACCTGTGGTTCGACACCGAGGCCGAGGAGGCTGCGGATTTCTACACCTCGGTCTTCCCAAACTCGCGGATTCTCAACGTCACCAACTACACCGAGGGCGCCCCGCGCGAAGCCGGCATGGTGATGACGGTCGAGTTCGAACTCGACGGCAACCGGTTCGTCGGCATCAACGGCGGCCCCGAGTTCAAGTTCGACGAGGCGGTCTCCTTCGAGATCGAATGCGAGGACCAGGAGGAAATCGACTACTACTGGGCACGCCTGACCGAGGGCGGCGCAGAGGTCCAGTGCGGCTGGCTGAAAGACCGCTTCGGCCTCTCCTGGCAGGTCGTCCCAACCGGCATGGAAGAGATCTTCGCCGACCCCGACAAAACCCGCGCCGAGCGCGCGATGAAAGCAATGCTGGGCATGGTCAAGATCGACATCGCGGCGCTGCGTGGGGCGGCCGACGCGCCATCGAACTCGCGACCTTCGGCTTGAAAGGTTGAGGGTCAGCGGCTTGAGGAGCGGGATCGCGGCGGGCGATGCGACCGGGATGCGACGCTAAAAGCTGCCCTCGATCTGGAGTTCATAGCGAACGATCTCCTGATCGCGAAGGTACTTGACGTCATCGGTCAGGCTGTAGCCGCGGCCCCCATATAGCCGTCGGGCCCTTTCGTTGTTCGAGCGTGTCCAGAGGGAGGAGGTGCTCCAGTCGCGTGCTCGCATCTCCCGGTGTAAGGCGTCCAGCAGTCGGCTGCCGACGCCATGTCCCCAGCATTCCGGATCGACAAACACCATTGAGACGTGTCCTGTGTGGGGGCGGACCGTACCGGCGCCGTGGCGCTCGCGGTATGGCTCGGACAACGCCATCGCGACCACGCGTTCACCATCGCAGCCGACCAAGAGTGACGCATCCGTATCGGCAAGCTTTCTCCTGACCCGGTCGATGCGTGCCATAGATGGTGGGTTCCCATCCGCCGTCCGTGCTGCGCACCAGACATGGAGGGCGTCCTTTCGCTGACCGGACGTTGCGCTGGCAAAGACGGTCATCGGTCCCGAAATTGGCCGCCGATCAGTTGATGCGTCTGCCTCAGCCAAGCGCCCAACAATCGTCGCGAACTCGCGGAGGTCATCGAGGAAAGCCAACGAGGCAAACACTGCCTTGTCATCGATCTCCATATAGAGATGGACAAGCAAATTGCGCTGCCTAGACCCTATGGCCGGCCCACCTGAGCGCCGGCTCGATCCGAACCCGGCGTAAAGGTCGGCACCCGCGCATGAGATGCGCGGGTTTGTCGCCGAGGAATGGCCTCGGCGAGGACCGCAATCATGGGGGTGCCGACATGGC
>DATMEP010000084.1:0-13720 GCA_035556755.1 Solirubrobacterales bacterium | reverse complement strand
CCGCGTGCAGCGGGTGCCGGAGACCGAGTCGCAGGGCCGCATCCACACCTCGACGGCGACGGTCGCGGTGCTGCCGGAGGCCGAGGAGGTTGAGGTCGAGGTCGACCAGAACGACCTGCAGATCGACGTCTACCGCTCCTCCGGGCCCGGCGGCCAGTCGGTCAACACGACCGACTCGGCGGTGCGGATCACCCACAAGCCCACGGGGATCGTCGTCTCTATGCAGGACGAGAAGTCGCAGCTGCAGAACCGCGACAAGGCGATGCGGGTGCTGCGGGCGCGGCTCTACGAGCGCGTGGTGGCCGAGCAGCAGGCGAAGGTCGCCGCCGAGCGCAAGGCCCAGGTCGGCAGCGGCGAGCGCTCCGAGAAGGTCCGTACGTACAACTTCCCACAGGGCCGCGTCACCGACCACCGGATCAAGCTCACCTCGCACAACCTCGAAGGCGTCCTTGCCGGGGGTTTGTCCGAGTTCACCGACGCCCTCGCCGCCGAGGAGAAGCGCGAACGGCTCGAGGCCGCGGCGACCTCGACCGCGTGATCGCATCCGACTTTCACCACACCGGGGTGGCGTAAATGTCGGATGCGGCGACCGCGGGTAGCGTTCGTGACGCGCTCAGCGGCGCGGTCGATGCGCTCGCCGCGGTTGGCGTCGAAACGCCGCAGCTGGACGCCGAGCTGCTTCTGAGCGAGGCCGCCGGTTGGGACCGGGCATACCTTGCGGCCAATCCCGCCGCCGAGATTCCGGCGACGGCCGGGCGGCGCTTCGCGGAGACGGTGCGGCGGCGTCTGCGACGCGAGCCGGTCGCCTACATCCTCGGCAGCAAGGGGTTCCGCCATATCGAGCTGACGGTCGACCGGCGGGTGCTGATCCCTCGACCGGAGACCGAGCTCCTGGTCGAGCTGGCGCTGGAGCTGGAACCGCGGACCGTGCTCGACGTCGGCACCGGATCGGGGGCGATCGCGCTGGCGGTCGCCGACGAGCTGCCGGAGTGCGAGGTGACCGCGACCGACACCTCAGCGGGTGCGCTGGAAGTGGCCAGAGGCAACGCCCAGCGACTTGGCTTTACCGACCGGGTTCACTTCATCGAGGGCAACATGCCCGAGGCAGGCGAGTTCGACCTGATCGTCGCCAACCTCCCTTATGTGAGCGAGGCCGAGTGGGGGGGTCTGCAGCCCGAGGTGACCCAGTGGGAGCCGCGCGAGGCGCTGCTCGCCGGTCCTGACGGCCTCGACTCGATCCGCGTTCTCCTCGCCGATCCGCGAGTTCGCGTTTTGTCACGCATATCGCGACTAAACGCGAACTCGGCGGGGACGATCGCGCTGGAGGTGGGGGAGGGGCAGGCCGGAGCTGTCGCCGGGCTGATGGAGCAGGCCGGCTTCGGGGTGATCGAGACGCGGTCCGACCTGGCCGGGATCGAGCGCGTGGTGGTCGGCCGGTCGTGAGCGAGGTCGTCTCGATCGAGCGCGACGGGGCTGAGGTGGCGCGGACGGCGCTGGAGCGCACGATCTCCGCGGGTGGCGTCGCGGTCTTCCCCGCCGACGGTCTCTACGGCCTAGCCTGCGACCCGCTCGACGTGGCGGCGATCGAGCGCATCCACCGGATCAAGGGTCGCGACGAGGGCAAGTCCTCCGCTGTCCTCTACTTCTCGCCGCTGGCGATGCGGGAGCTGGTGGAGGGACTAGGCCCGCGCACGTGCGATGCCGTCGGCGCCCTGCTGCCCGGCCCGGTGACGCTGGTCGTCGCCAATCCCCACCACCGCTACCCGCTCGCCTGCCGCGAGGACCCCGAGCGGCTCGGGGTTCGCCTGATCGGCGGCCCGCTCGCCGGCGCGATGTGCCCGCTCTTCCAGACCTCGGCCAACCGCAGCGGTCAACCGGCGCCGGGACGTTTCGAGGAGATCCCACCCGAGATTGTCGCCGGCGCCGACCTCGCGATCGACGGCGGCGGGCTGACCGGTTTGCCCTCCACCGTCGTCGACCTCAGCCGCTACGACGAGAGCGGCGAGTGGGCGGTCCTCCGCGAAGGCGCCCTCTCGACGGGAGATCTGGCCGCGGCGCTCAGCAGTGCTGAGGACCGTCGCGGTAGGGAAGGCGGATGATCCGGGTCGAGCGGTTGTTGCCCTCGTGTTCCTCGTAGAGGAGGTTTTCCGGGTCGACCCGCATGACGAAGGCGAAGCAGCCGCGCAGGCCGCTGACGTTGACCCACTGGCGGTCGTATTCGGAGGGGTAGATGTCCGACCAGCCGACCGAGGTGCCGAGGCGAACCCGCTGACGGCTCGGGTCCTGGCTGCAGGCGGGGTAGACGCGGTGGCCCGGCGATCGCTTCATCGCCCGGGTGCGCTCCAGGTCGCGGAAGCAGTAGAAGACCTTCGGTCCCTTGCGCACCGGCTCCAGTGGCCTGCGTTGCTCGTCCAGCGACCAGATCTCCATGCTCAGCGGGTCGTGCACCTTCCAGTAGGAGCCTCCCCACTCATAGCCGACGCTGTAGAAGTGCAGCTTGGCCTCGGTGCGGAAGACGCGGACGCCTCCGCCGACCCTGTAGATCGCCTGGTTCGCCCGCATCCAGTTGCGCTTGTAGCGCTGGCCTCGCAGCTCCATCGGCCCGCGCCCGCGCGACCGGATGTCGTTGCCGGCGTGCAGGAGGGTGCCGCCGCCGTAGCCGTAGCGGCCGCCGCCGCGCTCGACGTAGAGGTCCGCGGCGGGCCCGACCCGCAGGTCGGGGCAGAGGAGCTGCCGCGCTTCGGGGCCTTCGCAGGGGTTCTCGACAGCGGCCGACGCGGTCCCGGAGGCGGTCGCGACCGTGCAAGCGACGGCCGTCGCCAGGAGGAGAAGTCGCTTCACGCCGGGCAGGCTACCCGGACGCCAGCGCTTCCAACACATAGGCGTCGAGCGGCTCCCGCCGCCCCTTCACCTCGAGCGCCCCGAGCGGCCGCGTCGTTGCCCCCGGCAGCGCCCGCAGGGTGCTCACGCCGATTGCGACCTCGCCCACCGGAGCGGCGGACTCCAGCCTCGACGCGGAGTTGACCGCGTCGCCGATCACCGTGTAGCTGCGCCCGCCTTCGGCGCCGAGGACGCCGACCAGCGCCTCGCCGCTGTTGACGCCGACCCGGAATCGCGGCCACTCGGGATTCTCGGCGGCGACGGCCGCGGTCGCGTCGCGGATCGCCAGCGCCGCGAACGCCGCCCGCACCGCGTGGTCGGGCTGGTCGCCGCGGGCGTTGAAGGTGGCCATCAGGGCGTCGCCCATCAGCCGCTCCACCTCGCCGCCGTGGTCGCTGACGATGGGCGGGATCGCCCGCTCGAAGTAGGCATTGAGCATCGCCGAGACCTCGGCCGGGTCACGTTCCTCCGAGAAGGCGGTGAAGCCCGCCAGGTCGGCGAAGACGATGCTCACCTCACGCTTGCCGCGAGCGGTCTCCTCCATGTAGAGGGCGCTGAAGCGCTCCTCCCGCCACTCGCGGCGCGCGGCGACGGCGACCAGCCCGAAGGCGGCCAGCATCAGTGCGTGCCACTCCCACCAGCTCGCGTGCCAGTTGCGCGAGAACGCCGTCTGCAGCATCGCCTCGCCGAGCAGGACGAAGGCGACCGCGACTGCGAGCACCAGGGCCGGCGGATCTCCCGTCCCAAGTGCCGCGTAGCGAACCGACGCGACCAGGTAGAGCGTCGCCGCCACGAACGCGGGGATCGCCAGCGCGCCGCTCGCCCGCTCGATCTCGGTCGGTTCGTCGAGCGGGCCGATCCCGATCAGCGTCGCGGCCGCCCAGGCGGCCATCGCGGCGAGCAGCAGCCCGACCCCGGTGCGCCGGTGGGCGGCAAGCGCGCGGTAGCGAGCCGAGAGGCCGTCCGAGGCCGAGAGCGCCGCGATCACCGAGGCGAGGGCGAGGCCGACCGGGACGGCGATCACGAAGCCAAGGCTGGAGTCGTCGAGCAGCACTCCGGGGGTGGCCAGCGCGTGCAGGCCGAGGAACCCTGCGCTGCAGAGGAAGGTCAGCGAGACCAGCGCGAGGCGGACGTCGCCCCGGCGCTCCGCCGCCTCGCCGGTTGCATGGGCGAGCGCGGCGGTGATGGCGGCCGCCCCCAGCACCAGCCAGAAGTGCGCCCGGTGGTCCTCCCAGGCGACGTCGAGCCCCGGGCCGGCAAGCAGCAGTACGAATCCGGCCGCCGGCAGAGCAACCGCAGCCACCGCTATCAGCGCCTTCAATCCGCTCGTGGCGGTCGAGGAGCTCATAGCTAAGGCTATCCCGGGCCGCTGGTAATGTCGCTCGGGTCGTGGCCGAACTGCCCGAGAACATCCAGAGCGCGTCCCTCGCCGAGGTCGATCCCGAGATCGCCGCGGTGCTGGAGGCCGAGCTGCGGCGCCAGCAGGGAACGCTGGAGATGATCGCTTCGGAGAACTTCGTGCCGCAATCGGTGCTGGAAGCGGTCGGCTCGGTGCTGACCAACAAGTACGCCGAGGGATACCCGGGCCGCCGTTATTACGGCGGTTGCGAGGAGGTCGACGTCGCCGAGCAGCTGGCGATCGACCGGGCGAAGGAGCTGTTCGGCGCCGAGCACGCCAACGTCCAGGCCCACGCCGGCGCTCAGGCCAACAACGCCGCCTACATGGCGCTGATCGAGCCCGGCGACACGCTCATGGGGATGGCCCTCGACCACGGCGGCCACCTCACCCACGGGATGAAGCTGAACGTCTCCGGCAAGCTCTACGAGATCGTCGCCTACCACGTGCGCCGCGAGGACCTGCGGGTCGACATGGACGAGGTCGAGCGGCTTGCCCAGGAGCACCGGCCGAAACTAATCGTCGCCGGCTGGTCCGCCTATCCGCGCCAGCTCGACTTCGCCGCCTTCCGCCAGATCGCCGATTCGGTCGGCGCCAAGCTGATGGTCGACATGGCGCACTTCGCAGGCCTTGTCGCCGCGGGCGAGCACCCCAACCCGGTGCCGCACGCAGACGTCGTCACGACCACCATCCACAAGACTCTCTGCGGACCGCGCAGCGGCATGATCCTTTGCCGCTCCGAGCACGCGCAGGCGGTCGACAAAGCGATCTTCCCCGGCCAGCAGGGCGGGCCGCTGATGCACACGATCGCCGCCAAGGCGGTGGCGCTGCGGATCGCGGCGACCGAGCCCTTCCGCGCCCGTCAGCGGCAGACGATCGCCAACGCCCAGGCGTTTGCCGCGGGCCTGGAAGCAAACGGCGTGCCGGTACTGACCGGCGGCACCGACGTCCACCTGGTGCTGGTCGACCTGACCCCGAGCGGGCTCGACGGCAAGACCGCCGAGGATCGCCTCGAGGCGGTCGGGATCACCGTCAACCGCAACGCGATCCCCTTCGACGAGCGGCCGCCGATGAACCCCTCCGGCCTGCGGATCGGCACCCCGGCCCTGACCACCCGCGGCATGGTCGAGGAGGACATGGCCGAGATCGCCGCCGTGATCGCCACCGCTCTCTCCGACGAGTTCGACCTTCAGAAGGACGCCTTGGCCGAGCGCACCGCGAGCCTCATGGAGCGCTACCCCTTGTACCCCCAATTAGCGAGCGTCACGATCTGATTCTCCGCGAGCGGCGCCGATATGGCGATTGCCGCCGCCCGCGGACGCGAAGCGGAGCAGGCGGCGGTTTATGAGGATTTGGGTGGACATGAGTGCGCCGGCGCACGTGCTGGTGCTGCGGCCGATCATCGAGCGGCTGCGCGCGCAGGACCACTCGGTCGAGGTCACCTCGCGCGACTACGCCCAGACGCAGGCGCTGCTCGACCTGCACGGGCTCGAGCACACCCCGATCGGCCAGCACGGCGGCGCCTCACGGGTGCGCAAGGCCTACCGGCTCGGCTCCCGGACCGCGGCGATGGTCCGCTTCGGGCGCCGCCGCTCCTTTGACCTCGCGCTCGCCCATGGCTCGAACGACCTCGCGATCGCCGCTCGCACCCTCGGCGTCCCCGAGGCGAACATGCACGACTACGAGTACGCGGTCACCCAGCACCGGATCGGCTGCCGTCTGGCGAAGCGGGTGATGTTCCCCGAGTCGGTGCCGCCGGAGCGGCTGCGCCGCTTCGGGGTCGGGCCGGAGAAGCTCTTTCCCTATCCCGGCTTGAAGGAGGAGTACTACCTCTACGACTTCGAGCCCGATCCCGAGGCGCTGCAACGGCTGTCCGTCGACACCTCGCGCGTTGTCGTGATCGTCCGGCCGCCGCCCGACGTCTCGCTCTACCACCGCAAGTCGAACCCGCTCTTCCCCAAGGTGCTTGCGCAGCTCGGCCACGACGGCGACGTGCACGCGGTCGTCCTGCCCCGCACCCAGGAGCAGCGCCAGCTGGTCGAAAGCATGGAGCTGCCGTCGCTGATCGTCCCTCCCGGCGCGGTCGAGGCGCAGAGCCTGGTCGCCCTCGCCGATCTGGTCGTTTCCGCCGGCGGCACGATGAACCGCGAGGCGGCCGCTCTCGGTACCCCCGTCTACACGACCTACGGCGGCCGCCTCGGCGGGGTCGACGAAGCGCTGATCCGGGAAGGGCGGATGCGACCCCTGACCGACCCGCGCGCCCTGCCGCTGCAGAAGCGCGGCGAGGGTGCGGCCCCGACGAAGCGGGACCCGGCGCCGCTGGTCGAGACGATCCTAGGTACCGTCGGAGCCGACCATTCCGCGGCGAGCCACATCTGACTCTCCAGCCCTGCCCGAGGACGTCCGGGCCGAGCTGGACCACTACATCGCGCTCGCGGGTGACGGGGAGGCGCGCCCGGTCGATGCAGCCCTCCGGCTCTTGGACATCCTCATCTCGGGCCTCGCTCTGCTGGTTCTCAGCCCGTTGCTGGCGCTCACCGCCGCCGCGATCGCTGTCAGTTCCGGACGGCCGGTCTTCTACCACGGCGCCCGCGTCGGCCGGGCCGGGGCGCTGTTCCGGATGTACAAGTTCCGGACCCTGAAGCCGGACGCCGAGGAGCGGCTCGGGCCCTACCTCGGCGAGGAGCTCTCGCGGCGCACCGAGCTGGAGGTGACCCGGGTCGGGCGGCTGCTGCGCAAGATCCACCTCGACGAGGTGCCGCAGCTCTGGAACGTCCTGCGCGGCGAGATGGCGATCGTCGGCCCGCGGCCGATCCGGCCCGCCTTCTTCACCGAGCTCTGCGAGGAGATCCCCCAGTACTGGCAGCGGCTCGTCGTCCGCCCGGGGGTGACCGGCTTCGCGCAGACGCGGATGACGCGGGAGGAGTCCTGGGCCGACAAGCTCGCCCACGACATGGAGTACATCGCCGACCGCTCGGTCCCGCTCTACTTCAGCGTCCTCTTCGCCACCGTCGCCAAGGTCGCCGGCCGCGGCCCGGCGGCGCCAGGCTGAGCCGCCGCTGCTGACAGACTGCCGCGCCATGTGCGGCATCTGCGGTGTGGCGATGGCGGAGCGGGGCGCGGCCCCGGATCTCGACGCGGTGCGGCGGATGAGCGCGCACCTCGTCCACCGCGGTCCCGACAGCGACGGGCTCTTCCACCGGGGGCCGGTGGCGCTGGCCGCCCGCCGCCTCTCGATCATCGACCTTGAGCACGGCGACCAGCCGATCTCCAACGAGGACGGGACCGTCACCGTCGTCCAGAACGGCGAGATCTACAACCACCGCGAGCTGCGCCACGAGCTGGAGGGGAGGGGGCACCGCTTCGCGACCCACTCCGACACCGAGGTGCTGGCTCACCTCTACGAGGAGCACGGCGACGCCTTCGCCGAGCGCCTGCGGGGGATGTTCGCCGTGGCGATCTGGGACGAGCGCGAGCAGCGCCTGCTGCTGGCCCGCGACCGCTTCGGGATCAAGCCGCTCTACTACCGCGTCGCCGGCGGTTCGCTCAGCTTCGCGTCGGAGTTGAAGGCGATGCTGGAGCTGCCGGGCTTCTCGCGCCAGATCGACCCCCGCGCGGTCGCCGCCTACCTCGCCTTCAACTCGATCCCGGCGCCGCTGACCGTGTTCGCCGAGGTGCGCAAGCTGTCGCCGGGAACGCTGCTCGCCTGGCGGGACGGGGAAGTGCAGCAGACCCGCTACGCGCGGCCGGCGCCGGCCGCCGCGGACCGGGTCCGGCGGGGGCCGGCGGCGTCGCTGGCGACCGAGCTGCGCGAGACCCTGCGCGACTCGGTCCGCGCCCACCTCGTCGCCGACGTTCCGGTCGGGGTGCTGCTCTCCGGCGGCGTCGACTCGGCCGGGCTCGCCGCGCTCGCGGCGGGCGAGCAGGGGGAGGGGGTCAAGACCTTCTCGGTCGGCTTCGAGGAGGCGAGCTTCGACGAGCTCGACCGGGCCCGGCTGGTCGCGAAGCGCTACGGCACCGACCACCACGAGATCGTCCTGCGGCCCGACGCGGTCGACCTGCTGCCGAAGCTGGTCGAGGCCTTCGACGAGCCGTTCGGCGACTCCTCGGCGCTGCCGACCTACCTCGTCTCCGAGCTGGCGGCGGGGGAGGTCAAGGTCGCCCTCTCCGGGGAGGGAGGCGACGAGCTGTTCGGCGGCTACTACACCTACGTCGCCGACCTGCTGGCTCCGCGCCTCGGGCGCCTCGCCGCGCTCGCCGCGCCGCTGGTCGAGAGGCTGCCCAGCTCCGATTCCAAGGTCAGCTTCGACTACAAAGCGAAGCGCTTCGTGCGCGCCGCGCAGTTGCCGCCGCTGGAGCGCCACCACGCCTGGAAGGAGATCTTCCCGGCGGCACAGGTGGCCTCGCTGCTGGGCGACCGCGACCCGGGTTGGGACCCGGTCGATCTGTACCGCGAGCGCTACGCGGAGACCGTCGGCGCCGAGCCTCTGGCGCGCCTGCAGGACGTCGACCTCGGGATCTACCTGGTCGACGACCTGCTGGTCAAGACCGACCGCTCCAGCATGGCCCACTCGCTGGAGCTGCGCGTGCCCTTCCTCGACAACGAGGTGGCCGGGTTCGCGCTCGGCCTGGCGACGCCGCTCAAGGTGCGCGGGCTGGCCAAGAAGCGGCTGCTGCGCCAGGCTCTGGCGCCGCTGCTGCCGCGCGAGATCCTGCGCGCTCCGAAGCAGGGCTTCTCGATCCCGGTTGCGGCCTGGCTGCGCGGCCCCTTGCAGGGCTTCGCACGCGAAACTCTCTCGACCGAGACCCTGGCGCGCCAGGGTTGCTTCGACCCGGCCACGGCGACGGCGCTGATCGACCGCCACTGTTCCGGCCAGGAGGACCTCAGCCGCCAGCTCTGGGGCCTGATGTCGTTCACTCTCTGGTTCGACCGTTACGCCATCTAGCCTGGATCCCCCGGGCCCCGACCGGATGGAGCCGATGCCCACCACGCTCGATGCCCTCTTCGCCTTTCTCCTCGCGGGAATCCTGGCGCTGCTGCTCGTCCCTCTCACGGATCGCCTCGCCAGGCGAGTGGGTGCGATCGATTTTCCGGGGGAGCGCTCGCTGCACCTCGAGCCGACTCCCCGCCTGGGCGGTCTGGCGATCCTCGCCGGCGTTCTGGTCGCGAGCCTGATCTGGCTGCCCTGGGACGCGGAGACCCGCTCGATCCTGGTCGGGGCGGTGCTGATCACCGTGGTCGGCTTCCTCGACGACGTCTACGAGCTGGGCGCCGGTCCGAAGCTGCTCGGGCAGACCGTGGCCGTGATCGTCCCGGTCTCCGCCGGGGTGACGGTGGAGAGCTTCACCTTCCCCTTCCTCGGCGCGCTCGACCCGGCCTCGGTCGACCTGATCGGGCTGCCCGGCGGCGGCGCGATTGACCTCGGCGACGTCGGCACGACGATCGGGATCGTCGCCGCGATCAACGTGATCAACCTGATCGACGGGGTCGACGGGCTGGCCGCGGGCGTCTGCACGATCTCGGCCCTGACCCTGGCCGCGATCGCGCTCTCGCTCGACCGCACCGCCGCCGGCGTCCTGGCGGCGATCGTCGCCGGCGCCTCGCTCGGCTTCCTCCGGCACGGCTTCCCGCCGGCCCGCACCTTCATGGGGGACACCGGCTCCAACCTGCTCGGCTATCTGCTCGGGGTCGTCGCCGTCCAGGGCGCGCTGAAGACGAACGCCGTGATCGCCCTCTTCCTGCCGCTGATCGTCCTCGCCGTGCCGATTCTCGACACCGGGTTCGTGGTGGCGAAGCGGCTCAAATACGGGCGGCCGATCTACAAAGCGGACCGCTGGCACTTCCACCATCGGATGGCCAACGTCGGCTTCTCCCAGCGGCGCACCCTCGCCTACCTATACGGCTGGACCCTGACGATGGCGGCGCTGGCGCTCGCCCTGCGCTTCGTCCCCTACAGCGACGACCACGGGAACTTCGACGCCTTCTGGACCGCGGTGATGCTTTTCTGCGGCCTGCTGACGATCGCCGCCAGCATCTACCTGGTCTACGTCCTGGAGATCCTCAAGCTCCGCCGCTTCGGCCGCGTCGACCCGCAAACGGGCGAGTTCGGCGTGATCGACCCCGAGACGGGCGAGTTCGAGGCGATCGTGCCGGACCGGTGAGACTTTGTGCGAGGTTGTGACAAACCTCACGAATCGGCTCTAGAAAGCGGAACGACGGCCCTTTCGGATATAGTCGCTCGTCCGCTGGCTCCCTTTCCGATAAGGGGCTCGAAGCGGTCTTATGTCTCCTCCCAAGTATGTCGACCTCTTGGTGCTCGCCGCCGCCCTGGCTGTGTTCGTCCTCGGCGGGCTGCCGCTGCTCGGCTATGCGATCGCGGCCGGTGCCTGGCTGGCCCAGCGCGGCATCCAGGTCCTGGCAAGCCGCCGCATCGCCACTGAGCTGGCCTCCGGCGAGCGCCACCGGGCGATGGGGGCACTGGCCGCGACGACGCTCGGCCGGGTCTGGCTGATGGTGACCGCGGCGCTGCTCGCCGGCATCGCCGAGCGCGAGGCCGGCCTCGCCGCCGCCGTCCTGCTCGCCGTCCTCTTCACGGTCTCCTTCGCGGCGGCGGGTCTTTCCTACCTCTTCGAGTCCTCCCCCGAAGGGGAGGCAGCGCAATGAGCGCCGGGGCTGCAGCGGCTGAGGCGCCTGCTCCCAAGTCGGGGCTGAGCACCAAAGCCAAGGTCCTGATCGGCTTCGGCGTCTACTTCGCGATCACGATCCTGATGCTGCTGATCTTCGGCAGCGACGGCAAAAACGAATCCTTCCAGCCGCAGAACGAGTTCAAGCTCGAACCGTGGGTCTCGATCCACCTCGGCAGCCTCGACCTCAGCATCAACAAGGCGGTCCTCTACCTCGCCCTCGCCAGTGGCCTGACGATCTTCACCATGGTCTGGATCTCGCGCCGCATGGCAGAGAAACCGAACCGGGTGCAGACCGCGATCGAGGTCGCCTACGACCTGACCAAAAACAACATCACCGGCGGCAACCTCGACCGAGCCACCGCCGTGCGCTGGTTCCCCTTCCTCGCCGCGCTCTTCTTCTGGATCTGGTTCTCGAACATGATCGGCTTCCTGCCGTTGCCGACCAACACCGAGCACCCCGTCGACATCTTCGGCATCGAGGTCCCGGCCTTCGCCCTCTACGCGGCCACCGCCAATATCTCCATTCCCCTGGTCCTGACGCTGGTCGTCTGGATCGCGTACCACGTCGAAGGGATCCGGGCCAAAGGCTTCTTCGCCTACTTCGCCAGCTGGCTGCCGCCCGGACTGGAGGAGATGAACCCGTTCGGCAAGGCGGCGATCTTCACGATCGAGGTGATCTCGCACTTCGTGCGGCTGATCTCGCTCTCCGTACGTCTCTTCGCCAACATCCTCGCCGGCCACCTGCTGCTGCTCTTCATGGGCGGCGGGCTCGCGGTGCTGCTCGGCATCGCCGCGCTCGGGGCCCTCACCTTCCCGATGGCGTTCGTGTTCTTCATCTTCGAGGTGGGCCTGGTCGCGACGCTCCAGGCGTTTATCTTCTCGACCCTCACCGCCATCTACATCGGCGGAGCTACCTCCGCCAGTCACTAAAGAAAAGGAGTCGAACTCGATGGATCTCATGTCCCTACCGATTGCCGAGGTCACCGACGAAGGTGTGACGGATGCCGGCAAGGCGATCGCGCTCGGCGTCGGCGCAGGGCTCGGTTCGATCGGCGCCGGCATCGGCGTCGGCTTCATCTTCGGCAAGGAGATCGAGTCGGTCGCCCGCCAGCCCGAGATGAAAGACGAGCTGCAGAGCATCCGCTGGCTCGGCTTCGCGCTGACCGAGGCGGTCGCCTTCTACACCTTCATCTTCGGCCTGATCGCCTTCTTCCTCTAGGCCGCTGCGGTGGAGCTACTCATTGGCGACATAGCGGGTTTCCTCGTCCTTGCCCAGGAGGCGGCGCATGGCGAGGAAGAAGGCGGCAGCTTCCTGGTCTCCCCGGGCCTCGGCCTGATGATCTGGACGCTGGTCCTCTTCCTCTTCACCATGTGGGTGCTGAGCAGGGTCGCCTTCCCGAAAATCCAGGAAGCGCTCGACCGGCGCGCGAAGGCGATCGCCGAGTCGATCGAGGCGGCCGAACGGCAGCGCAAGGAGTCCGACGAGCTGCTCGGCGAGTACCGCGCGCGTCTGGCCGAGGCCCGCGAGCAGGCCGACGACATCATGGCCCGCGCTCGCAAGGCGGCTGAAACGGCGGAAGCCGAGGCGACCACCGCCGGCAAGGAGAAACGCGAGGAGCTCGTCTCGGCGGCGAAGCGCGACATCGAGGCCGAGACGCGCCGCTCGCTGGAGCAGATCCGTCGCGAGGTCGCCGACCTGACGGTGCTGGCGACCGAGAAGGTGACCCGCAAGACGCTGACCGCCGACGACCAGCGCCGTCTGGTCGAGGAGGCGCTGGGTGAGGTCGACTTCACCAGCCTCTCGAAGGCGGAGAGCTAGAGACGATGCAGGATCCCGCTCGCGTCTACGCCGAGGCCCTCTTCGAGGTGGTCAAGGAGAAGGGCAAGCTCGACCGGATCGGTGAGGACCTCGGCCAGTTCGCCGACGCCCTCGACTCGAACCGCGAGCTGCAGGTCTTCTTCTTCAGCCCGCACTTCTCGACTGCTGAGAGGGCGGAGGGTCTCAGGCGGGCGGTGAGCGGCACCGAGCCGGAGCTGCTCAACTTCCTCGAATTGCTGGTCGAGAAACAGCGGATGTCGGAGCTGTTCCGGATTCGCCGCGAGTTCGACCGGATCTGGAAGCTGGAGAACAAGCGGATCGACGTGACGGTCACCAGCGCGACCGAGCTGGACCCCGCGGTGGTCGGCAAGATCGGCGAGGAGATAGAGCGCCAGACCGGCCAAAAGGTCGATCTGGCCAGCCGGGTTGACGGCGAGATCCTCGGCGGCATCGTGCTGCAGGTCGGCAACATGGTCCTCGACGCGAGCATCCGCAGTCGCTTGGAGAAACTTCGAAAGAGCGTCGCCCGAGCGGCGTAAGGAGGAATAGAGCACGCCCATGGAGATCAAGCCCGACGAGATTGCATCGATTCTGCGCGAGCGGATCGAGGGACTGGACACCGGCAGTGCCGACCTTTCAGAGGTCGGCACGGTGCTGTCCGTCGCCGACGGAATTGCCCGCATCCACGGCCTCGACAACTGCATGGCGCTGGAGATGCTGGAGCTCCCGCACGGCGTCACCGGCTTGGCGCTGAACCTGGAGGAGGACAACGTCGGCGCGGTGCTGTTCGGCGAGTGGGACAAGGTCGTCGAGGGCGACACCGTGAAGCGCACCAGCCAGCTGCTGCGGATCCCGGTCGGGGACGAGCTGCTCGGCCGCTTGGTCGACCCGCTCGGCCGCCCGCTCGACGACAAGGGCGAGATCGCGACCACGCAGAC
>DATMEP010000083.1:0-3760 GCA_035556755.1 Solirubrobacterales bacterium | reverse complement strand
GACCAGGTCCGGTGCGAGCAGGTTCAGCGAGGCCAGCCACTCCTGCTTGGCTCGCTGGCCGGGCGTCATGTGGATGTCGCTGAGGTGCAGCACCCGCAGCGGCCGCTGCCCCAGCGGCAGGATCGGTACGTCGAACCGGCGCAGGCGGAACTGCCGGGTCTCGCGCGCGGCGTACGCCGTCAGCGCGACGCCGGAGACGGCTCCGGCGCCGACCAGAGCTCGGAGAAGGGGCAGGAGGCGCACCTGGCCAGGCTGCCACAATGGCGGTCATGAGCACCCTCAAGGACCGCCTGCGCGCCGACCTGACCACCGCGATGAAGGCACGCGACGAGCTCCGATCCTCGACGCTTCGGATGATCCTGACCGCCGTCACCAACGCCGAGGTCGCCGGCAAGGAGGCGCGGGAACTGTCCGACGACGACATCGTGGGGGTGCTCTCCACCGAGGCCAAGAAGCGCCGCGAGGCCGCGATCGCCTTCGACGACGGCGGCCGGGTCGAGATGGCGGCCAAGGAGCGGGCCGAGGCCGAGGTGATCGCCGACTACCTGCCCGAGCAGCTGGGCCCCGACGAGATCGCCAAGGTCGTCACCGAGGCGGTCGAGAAGCTCGGCGTGGCCGGTGCCGGGCCGAAGGCGATGGGTCAGGTGATGGGCGTGGTGCAGCCGCAGGTCAAGGGCCGTGCCGACGGCGCCGCGGTGGCCGCGGAGGTACGCCGGCAGCTCGGTTAGTCGTCGCGACCGCGCCCGTTGCCGTTCCCATTGCCGTTGCCGTTGCCGTTCCCGTTGCCGTCGCCGCGGTTCTTCTTCGGCGGCTTGGGTTCGGGCACATACGTCTGACCGGCGCCCTCGACGGTGGACGGATAGACGAAGTCCTCGTAGTCGAGGTGATCGTCGATCGACCTCATCGCGTCGCCCCAGATCGGCGCGGCGAACGCGGAGCCGGAGGAGCCGTACCGCCGGAATCCGCCGATGATCTGGCCATCGAGCGGGATGGCCACCCCGAACTCGTTCGCGCCGGCGATCATCGCCGCTGCCGCGCGCTGCGGGGTGTAGCCCACGAACCAGACCGCCTTGCCCGCCTGCGTGGTGCCGGTCTTTCCGGCGGCGGGCTGGTCGAGCGCCTCGGCCGAGGCGAAGCCACCCTCGATCACCCCACGCAGGATGTCGTTGACGGCGTCGGCCGTGGACTCCTGCATCACCCGGTTGCACTTCGAGGGGTACTCCTTCACCAGGTTCTTCGCCGAGTCGAGGATCTCGGAGACCGGGCGGGAGTCACAGTGCATGCCACGCGCCGCGAACGTCGCGTAGGCCTCGGACATCTCCAGCGGGCTCGCGTCCGCGATGCCCAGAGGGAACGAAGGCACCCTCTCCGCGCCGGTGCCGGTCGGGCTGGTGAGCTCGACGCCCATCCGGCGGGCCAGCGCATAGGGCTTGCAGATGCCGGTCTCGATCTCCAGCTGGGCGAAGAAGGTGTTCACCGACAAGCGCGTGCCGGTGTAGAGGTTGGCGGCGCGGCTGGCGAAGTCGTAGTTGTCGAGCTCCCACGTGCCGGAGCCGTAGGGCGAGCCATCGCAGTTCTTGTACTCGCTGTAGGGCTGCAGCAGGGTGCCCGGGGACTGGATGACCTTGTTGAGCGGGATGCCCTGCTCGATCGCCTGCGCCAGCACGAACACCTTGAACGTCGAGCCGGCCTGGAAGCCGTTGGAGTCGCCGTACTTCTTCGGGACCGTGTAGTTGAGGAAGGTCTCGCCCCTGTCGCGGTTGCGGCCCATCGGCCGCGACTGGGCCAGCGCCTTCACCTCGCCGGTCCCCGGCTCGACGACGGCCAGGCCGCCGATCGCCTGCTCCTTGGGAAAGACGTGCGCTGAGACCGCCTTGTCGGCGGCCACCTGCTCGCGCAGGTCGATGGTGGTGCGAATCGTCAGGCCGCCGGACTTGAGCAGCCGCATCCGCTCCTCAGGGTTCTTGCCCAGGGACTCGTCCTTGCGCAAGTAGGACAGCACGTAGTCGCAGAAGAACGGCGCCCGGGAGTAGACGCAGCCGTTCTCGGACGGTTGCGGGTCGAGCTTGAGGCCCTTCGCCTGGACCTCGTCGGCCTTGTCGTCGGTGATCACGTTCAGCTGGGCCATCCGGTCCAGCACGATGTCGCGGCGATCGCGGGCCCGGTCCGGCGAGTTGGTCGGGTCGAACGCCGTGGGGTTCTGCACGAGCCCGGCCAGGACCGCGGACTGGTTGAGGTTGAGGTCCTTGGCGTTGACGTCGAAGTAGTGCTGCGCGGCGGCCTGGACGCCGTAGGCACCATCGCCGAAGTAGGCGATGTTGAGGTAGCGCTCGAGGATCCAGTCCTTGGAGTACTTCTGCTCGATGGCGATCGCGTAGCGCAGCTCCCGGAGCTTGCGCGCGTAGGTGTCGTCGATCGCCTCCTCGCGCTCCGCCTTGGTGTCCGCGGAGTCGATGAGGGTCAGCTTGACCATCTGCTGGGTGATCGACGAGCCGCCCTGGACGACGCCGGCGTTGGCCTGGTTGGTGAGCAGCGCGCGCAGCGTGCCCTTCATGTCCAGTGCACCGTGTTGGTAGAAGCGGTAGTCCTCGATAGCCACGATCGCCTTGACCATGGTCCGGGAGACCTGGTTGAGCGAGACGTTGACGCGGTTCTCGTCGTAGATCGTGGCGATCAGGTTGCCCGCGGCGTCCCGGATCTCGCTCTTCTGCGCCAGCGGCTCGGTCTCGAGCTCGATCGGCAGGTTGTCCATCGTGTCCGCCGCCTGGCGGGTAGCGAACCCGACCACCCCGGCAAACGGGATCGCCAGGCCCGAGACCACGACTCCGAGGACCACGGAGACCAGCAGCATCACGCCCAGGTGCGACAGCACCTTGGGCGTCGAAAGGCGCTCAGAGGGAGGTCGGGGCACGGCCCCCAGGGTACGTGAGCGGGGCCACCTCACCCATTTCACGCTCCAGCGCCTACTGCTCTAGTCATTTCGGACTAGACAAGTTGGGTCGAATGAACCTGTTACCGGGGGTCCCCCCATCTTTACCTTTAAACCAATGAGGAAACCGGATGGGCGTCGTGGGGCGCGGACATTTCTCGAAACGGGGACAGAGAACATGTGGGTAGAAGATTGGGCGCCGCGAGCCGCCTGTAGGTCCGAAGCACCGGACCAGCTCTTCGTGCGAGGTGCCGAGCAGAACAAGGCCAAGCAGCTGTGCTCGGGTTGTCCCGTGCGCACTGAGTGCCTGGCCGAGGCGCTGGACCACCAGATCGAGTGGGGCGTCTGGGGCGGGATGACCGAGCGTGAGCGGCGGGCGCTGCTCCGGCGGCACCCCAACGCGTCTTGGCGCTCGGTGCTGGAGAGGGCTCGGGAGACGAACACTCCTGCCCCCGCTCCCGCAACCGCCTGAGTCAGTCGCCCGCGAGGAGCGCGCCCACGCGGCGCAGCCCTTCGAGATCGTGGACGTCGCCGGCGAGCGCCGGCACCACCGCGGTGGCCACCTGAGGGTGCGCTGTCGCGAACCGGTCGCGGAGTAGTACCTCCCGCTCGACCAGCCGGCTGCGGTCGGCATGCAGCCGCAGCAAACCGGCGGTGAGCGAGCCCGGCTCGCGCTTCCGCAGCCGTACCGCGGCCGTCATCGCCTCGTCGGCGGAGAGGTCGCCGACCGGCGCGGGGGTGGCCCGGTTGACGATCAGGCCGGCCAGCGGCATCCGGTCCTCGCTGAGCCGTTCGACGAAGTACGCCGCCTCGCGCAGCGCGTCCGGCTCG